>CAXTHU010000081.1:0-11298 GCA_964244125.1 uncultured Sphingomonadaceae bacterium | reverse complement strand
GGCGAGGAGGCGGCGGACCAGGTGCGGCTGCGCGCGCGGCGGCTGGGGCTGGGCCGGGCGCCGGTGATGCTGGCGGCGGCGACATCGGTGCGCGACATCCTCCACACGCTGGCCCAGGGGACGCCGCCGGCGCTGCTGGTGATCGATTCGATCCAGACGATGTATTCGGACCAGATCGAGGGCGCGCCGGGCACCGTCAGCCAGGTCCGCGCCTCGGCCCACGAGCTGATCCGCTTCGCCAAGGAAACCGGCACGGCGGTGGTGCTGGTCGGCCACGTCACGAAGGACGGCGCGATCGCCGGCCCCCGCGTGCTGGAGCATATGGTCGATACCGTCCTCGCCTTCGAGGGCGAGCGCAGCCACCAGTATCGCATCCTGCGCGCGACCAAGAACCGCTTCGGCGGCACCGACGAGATCGGCGTGTTCGCCATGGCCGAGGAAGGGCTGGCCGAGGTGGCGAATCCCTCGGCCTTGTTCCTGACGGCACGCGGCGGCACCGTCGCCGGCGCCACCGTCTTCCCCGCGCTGGAGGGCACGCGGCCGATCCTGGTCGAGATCCAGGCGCTGACCGTCCGCCTCGCCTCCGGCGCGACGCCCCGGCGGGCGGTCGTCGGCTGGGACGCGGGACGGCTGGCGATGATCCTGGCGGTGCTGGAGGCGCGCTGCGGGCTGAGCTTCTCCACCGCCGAGGTCTATCTCAACATCGCCGGCGGCTATCGGGTGAGCGATCCGGCGGCGGATTTCGCCGTCGCCGCGGCACTCGTCTCCGCGCTGGCGGAGCGGCCGGTGGCCAACGACGTGATCGCCTTCGGCGAGGTGGCGCTGTCGGGCGAGATCAGGCCGGTGGCGCATGCCGGCCTGCGCATGAAGGAGGCGGCGAAGCTGGGCTTCACCCGCGCGATGGCTCCGGCCGGCGTGAAGGAGGAGCGGGGCGGCATCGCCCTGTCGGGCTTCGGCACGCTGGGCGCGCTGGTGGATCATCTGCTGGGGCGAGGCGACGTGGGCTGAGCCGTTCCCCGGCGGAGGCCGGGTCCGGCGGGAAGGCCGAAGTGAGGAGCGCTGTGCCTTGTCGTCGGCGTCCCACGCCCGGGTCCCGGCCCGCGCCGGGGAGCAAGGCCGCCGGCGGGCCGGAGCCGAAGCCCTTTACCCTCTCCCCCGCGCACCCTAACTGCGGCCCATGGCCCTCACCGCCCTGGACATGATCGTGCTGCTGCTGGTCGGCGGCGGCGCCTTCTTCGGCGTCATGCGCGGCTTCGTCACCGAGGTCCTGTCGCTGCTCGCCTGGGTGGCGGCGGTCGCGATGCTGAAGATCGGCTATGCGCCGGTGTCCGCCTGGCTGGCGGGGCCGGTGGGGACGCGGGCCGGGGCGGCGGTGCTGGCGTTCGTCGCGATCTTCGCCGTCACCTTCTTCGGCGGGAAGATGATCGCCGCGTCGCTCGGCCGGCGGACGCGGGCGTCGGTGCTGGGGCCGGTCGACCGCCTGCTGGGTCTGGGCTTCGGCGCACTGAAGGGGCTGATCGGGGCGACCATCCTGTTCCTCGCCGCCAACCTCGCCCACGACACGGCCTATGGCGCGGCGGGCGACCGGCCGGACTGGATGCGCGCCTCGCGCACCTATCCGCTGCTTCACGCCACCGGCGGCGCGATCGTCGATTTCGTCGCCGCCCGGCGCGGCGCGGCGGGCGCGCGCTGAGGTGGCCGACGCCGCACCCCTCTACAATGCCGCCATCCTGCGCCTGGCGACCGGCATCCCGCACCAGGCCCGGCTGGCGTTGCCCCATGCCACGGTCGAGAAACGCTCGCCGATCTGCGGCAGCCGGGTGACGATCGACGTCGTCCTCGACGCGGACGGCCGCGTCGCCGCGCTGGGGCAGGAGGTGCGCGCCTGCGCCTTGGGACAGGCGTCGGCGGCGCTGATGGGCGCGCATGCCGTCGGCCGGGACGCCGCGGCACTGGCCGCGGCGCGCGACGCGCTCGCCGCCTGGCTCGTCGGCGCGCGGGACGATCCGGGCGACTGGCCCGGCCTCGACATCTTCGCCCCCGCCCGGCCGCACAGCGCGCGCCACGCCTCGATCCGGCTGGCGTTCGAGGCGGTGGCGGAGGCCGCCGCGACGGCCCGGAAATGAGCGCGCCCGCCGGCGGGGATCTGGTGCGGGACGGCGTCGTCCTGCTCGGCGCCGGGCTGGTCGCGGTGCTCCTGTTCCGCAGGCTCGGCCTGGGCGCGGTGCTGGGCTATCTCGTCGCCGGCGCGGTCATCGGGCCGCAGGGGCTGCGGCTGATCGGCGATCCCGCGCGGATGGCGTCGGTGGGGGAGATCGGCATCGTCCTGCTGCTGTTCCTCGTCGGCCTCGAACTCCATCCCAGCCGGCTGTGGCGGCTGCGCCACGACATCTTCGGGCTGGGCTTCTTGCAGGTGGTGCTGGCCGGGCTGGCGGTGGCGGCGATGGTCCGGTTCGCGACGCCGTTCAGCGGCGCGGCCGCGCTCGCGCTCGGCCTGCCGCTGGCGCTGTCGTCGACGGCGCAGGTGCTGCCGATGCTGCGCTCGGCCGGCCGGATGAACTCGCCCTTCGGGGAGCGGGCCTTTTCCATCCTGCTGTTCCAGGATCTGTCGATCGTCCCGCTCATCACCGTCATCGCCGCCTTGAGCCGCGCGCCGGCCGATCCGGCGACGCCGCCCGGCTGGCTGATGGGCGTCCACACCGTCGCGGCGGTGATCGGGCTGGTGCTGGCCGGGCGCTTCGTCCTGAACCCGCTGTTCCGCCTGATCGGGCGGCTGGGCGAGCGCGAGATGTTCGTCGCCGCCGGGCTGTTCACCGTGCTGGCGGCGGCCGCGGTGATGGAGCTGCTGCATCTGTCGACCGCGCTCGGCGCCTTCGTCGCCGGCGTGATGCTGGCCGATTCGCCCTACCGGCACGAGCTGGAGGCCGATGTCGAGCCGTTCCGCTCGATCCTGCTCGGCTTCTTCTTCCTCGCCGTCGGCATGATGCTGGACATGCATACGGTCGCCGCCCGGCCGGTATTCGTGGTCGGCATGGCGGCGGCGCTGATCGCGGCGAAGACGGGCGTGCTGTTCCTCCTGTGCCGGCTGTTCGGCATGGCGCGACGGCCGGCGCTCGCCATGGGCTTGCTCTTGAGCCAGGGCGGCGAGTTCGGCTTCGTCCTGTTCGCCCAGGCGCAGGGCGCGCTGCTGATCCGGCCCGAGGCGGCCAGCCTGTTCGGCGCGGTCGTCACCCTGTCGATGGCGGCCACCCCCTTCCTGATGGCACTGGCCCGGCGCTTCGGCGGGGACGACGCCGGCGCCAGGCTGATCGACCTCGACGGGCCGGACGAGGCCGAGCAGGCCGGCGCGATCGTCGTCGGTTATGGCCGCTTCGGCCAGACGGTGGCGCAGATGCTGTCGCAGCGCGGCGTGTCGGTGACGCTGATCGACATCAAGCCCGAGCAGATCGAGCGGGCGGGCGAGTTCGGCGCCAAGGTCTATTATGGCGACGGCCTGCGCGTCGAGCTGCTGCGCCACGCCGGCGCGGCGGAGGCCGGGATCATCGCCTTCTGCCTCGATGGCGACGGCCTCGACGGGGCGCAGCTCGAACCGATCGCCGCGGCCTTTCCCGACGCCCGGCTGTTCGTCCGCGCGTTCGACCGGCGCCATGCGCTGAAGCTGGCCGGCGTGCCGATCGAGGCCTGCGTGCGCGAGGTGTTCGAGAGCGCCGTGGCGATGGGCCGGATGGCGGTGACGGCGGTGGCCGGGCCGGAGGAGGCGGCGGTCGCCGAGGCGGATTACCGCCGGCTGGACGCGGCGCGCTTCACGCTCCAGCGCGACAGCGGCGACCTGAAGGCGTCGATCGGCCTCACCGCCGAGGGCGTCGATGCGATCTTGCGGAGGGAAGCATGAGGGGGAGGACGAGAACGGGAGCCGTGACGGGGTTCGCCGCGCTGTCGGCGGCGCTGGCCATCGGCGTCGGCGCCTTCGCCGCGCATGGCGCGACGCCGGCGGCGGCGGCGGTCCTGAAGACGGGCGCCGCCTATCAGCTGGTCCATGCCGTCGCGGCGGTCGCGGTGGCGGACCGGCGGGTGGCGTGGCTGCTGCTGATCGGCGCGGCGCTGTTCGCCGGCTCGCTCTATCTGCTGGCGGCGGGAGGCCCGCGCCTCCTGGGGCCGGTGACGCCGGTCGGCGGGCTGGTGATGATCGCGGGGTGGCTGCTGCTGGCCTATCGCTCGTTCAGGGGCCGCTGAGCCTTCGCCTTGCCGCGACAGGCGTCGGAGCAGTAGCGGACGTTCTCCCAGTCGCGTGCCCATTTCTTGCGCCAGGCGAACGGCCGCCCGCAGGCGAGGCAGTCCCTGGCCGGCAGGTTCGCCTTCTTCACGCCGTTCGGCATCGGTCCGCATCCAGGAAGGCGGCGACGTCGGCCAGATCGACGTCGCGGGCGAGGAAGGTCCGCCCGATGCCGCGCGCGAGGAGGAAGGGCAGGCGCCCGCCCGCCATCTTCTTGTCGTGGGCCATATGGGCGACGAGCGCGTCGCCGCCTGCCGCGACGCCGGCTTCGGCGGCGGAACTCGGCAGGCCGGAATAGACCAGATGCCGCTCCACCCGCACCGCGTCGGCCGGATCGCAGAGGCCTCGCGCGGCCGAGAAGCGGAAGGCCAGCGCCATCCCGGCGGCGACCGCCTCGCCATGGAGCAGGCGGTCGGAAAAGCCCGTCTCCGCCTCCAGCGCATGGCCGAACGTATGGCCCAGGTTTAGGAGGGCGCGCGCGCCGGTGGTCTCGCGCTCGTCCGCGGCGACGATGCGCGCCTTGGCGGCGACGCCGTGGGTGATGGCGTGGGTCAGGGCGGCGCGGTCCCCGGCGACCAGCGCGCCGGTATTGTCCTCGCACCAGCCGAAGAAGGCGGGATCGTCGATCAGCCCGTATTTCACCACCTCGGCATAGCCGGCGCGACGCTCGCGCAAGGGCAGCGTGTCGAGGCAGGCGGGGTCGATCAGGACATGCGCCGGCTGGTGGAAGGCACCGATCAGGTTCTTGCCCGCGGCCGCGTTGATCGCGGTCTTGCCGCCGACCGACGAATCGACCTGCGCCAGCAGTGTCGTCGGCAACTGGACGAAGCCGCAGCCGCGCTTGACGATGGCGCAGGCGAAGCCGGCGAGGTCGCCGATCACGCCGCCGCCCAGCGCCACGACATGGTCGCCGCGTTCCACCCCCCACGCCAGCATCCGGTCGGCGAGCCGCTCCAGCGTCGCCCAGCCCTTGCTCGCCTCGCCCGGCGGCAGGACGATCGGGTCGAGCGCGAGGCCGGGGCAGCCGGCGCGCAGCCGGTCGAGCTGGTGCGCGGCGACATGCTCGTCGGTGACGACCAGCAGCCGGCCGTTCCGCGCGTAGGGCGCGAGGATGTCGCCGGCGCGCGCCAGCAGGCCATGGCCGATATCGATCGGATAGCCGCGCTCGCCCAGCGCCACGTCGATCCGAATCATGGGATCCGGATCATGCCGCGATCGCCGCCAGTATCGCGTCCACCGTCGCCTCGTGCGGCAGCGGCTCGGAACGGACGTGGACCGGGGCCAGCGCATAGACCGGCTCGCGCACGGCGGCGAGTTCCGTCAGCACCACGCGCGGATCGCGATCCTTCAGCAGCGGCCGCCCCCCGCGCCGGCCGACCCGCTCGACCAGCACGTCGAGGTCCGCCTGCAACCACACCGCCGTGGCGCGGGCCAGGATCATGGCGCGGGTGTCGGCCTGCATGAAGGCGCCGCCGCCGGTCGCGAGGACGTGGCGGCCGCCGTCGATCAGCCGGGCGATCACCCGCCGCTCGCCGTCGCGGAAACCGGCCTCGCCATAGCGGTCGAAGATATCGGCGATCGACATGCCCGCCGCCCGCTCGATCTCGTGATCGGCATCGGCGAAGGGCAGCTTCAGCCGCGCCGCCAGCCGCCGGCCGATGGTCGATTTGCCCGCCCCCATCATCCCGACCAGCACGATCGTCCGTTCCGGCGTCCGCGTCCGGGTCGCGGCGGCCTGCGCGAGGCGTGCGGGGGAGGGGCTTTGCGGCATCGGACGACGGCTATACAGGGTGACATCGCCGGCGGCAAAGCGCCGGCCCCGTTGCCCCAGGAAGTTTCCCGATGTCGCGTCCGCTCCTGATCCTCGTCGCCGTGCTGGTCGTGCTGTTCGCCGGCTTGGCCTGGCTCGGCAGCCGCGTCACCGAGGTGCCGCGGAGCCGGATCGAGAAGCCGGTGACGAATGACGCCGCACCGCGCTAGGGCGCTCGCCGCGCTGGCCTTGGCCGGCGCCGTCGCGGGGGCGGCGCTGGCGCAGGAGAACCGCCCCGAATCGCTGCTGCCGCCGGGTTTCGGCGATCCCGCGCCGCCCCCGCTGGCGGCGGTGCCTGCCCCGACGCCCGGATCGGACGCGCCGGTCGCCGCCGTGGCGGAGGGCGCCGCGCCGGAGGACGAGGCGGCGGCGGCGATCCTGCCGGCCGAGGCGGAATCGCCGCCGACGCCGGAGGAACTGGCCGCCGCCGAGGAAGCGGCGCAGGCCGACGAACTGCCGCCCGAGGCGCGCCGGCCGGTCGACCGGGTCGGCGCGCTCCCGGTCGAGCATGGCGGTTTCGCCGAGGATGCGTTCGGCGCCGCCGACGGGCGCTTCGTCGCCGGGCTGATGCGGCGGCTGGACGCGCCGGTCGCCTCGCGCTGGGCGTCGATGCTGCTGCGCCGCGCGCTGATGAGCGCCACCCCGGCGCCGGCCCGCGTCGCCCCGGCCGACTGGATCGCCGAGCGCGCCGCGCTCCTGCTGCGCATGGGCGAGGCGGACGGGGCGCGGATGCTGGTGCAGGCGGTCGATGGCGACCGCTATTCCACGCGGCTGTTCGACGTCGCGCTGCGAACCGCCATGGCGACCGCCGATCCGGTCGCGCTCTGCGCCATCGCCGATCGCGGCGCGGCCGCCGGCCGCGCGGCGGAATGGCCGCTGGCGCAGGCGATCTGCGCCGGCCTTGCCGGCGATTCGGCGAAATCGGGCGCGATCCTCGACAAGGCGCGGGCGGATCGCACCGCGTCCGGCGTCGACCTGCTGCTCGCCGAGAAGCTGTCGGCCGCCGGCACCAACGATCGCCGCGCCATCGGCATCACCTGGCGCAGCGTGACGCGGCTGACCCCCTGGCGCTTCGGCATGGGGAGCGCCGCCGGCGTCGCCATCCCGCAGCCGCTGCTGGCGGGCGCCGGCCCGGCGATGGCCGCCTGGGCCGCGCGCACCCCGACCATCCCCTATGTCCGGCGGATCGACCCGGCGCGGACGGCGGCGGTGCTGGGCGTCTTTTCCAGCGCGGCGCTGGTCGATCTCTATGCGACGCTGGGCGACGACGCCGATCCGACCGCGACCGACGATACGCCGACCGGGCGGCTGCGCACCGCCTATGTCGGTGCCGCGCCCGGCGACCGGATGGCGGCGCTGCGCGCGCTGTGGGCCGATCCGCCGACCCCGGCGGATCGCTATGCCAACGCCATCCTGACGGCGCGGGCCGCCGCGCGGATCGCGCCGGACGACGATTATGCCGGCGACATGGGCGATCTGCTGACGGCGATGCTGTCGGCCGGGCTGGACGGCCAGTCGGCTGGCTGGGCGGCGATGGTGCCGGCCGGGTCGGCCGGGGACCTGTCCTACGCGCTGCTGTCGGTGGCCGCGCCGCGCCCCGTCGTCGCGTTCGACGGCAAGCGGATCGCGGCGATGGACGATCGGCTGCGCGCGCGACTGCTGTTCGCCGGGCTGGTCGGGCTGGGGCGGATGCCGGCGGGCGACGATCTCGCGGCGACGCTGGGCGTGCCGCTGGCGCATCGCGACGGCTGGACGCGGGCGATCGACCGGGCGGCGGCGCTGGGCCAGCCCGGCACTGTCGCGCTGCTGGCGGCGGTCGGCTTGCAGAGCGGGGGGTGGGGCGGGGTGCCGCCGGTCTACCTGCTCCACATCGTCCGCGCGCTCGCGGCGACGGGCCACGAGGCCGAGGCGCGGATGATCGCCGCCGAGGCGCTCAGCCGCACGGCATGATGACGGGCGACGACGCCAGCGACGACGGGGGCCTGATCGCGCGCTTCCTGGAGATGATGGCGGCCGAGGCGGGGGCGGCGGCCAACACGCTGGCCGCCTACCGCACCGACCTGACGCTTGCCGCCGAGGCGCTGCCGGGCGGGCTGGCGGCGGCGGACCGGGCCGCGCTCGCCGGCCTGTCGGCCGGGTGGGCGACCTTCGCCCGCGCCACCATCGCGCGCAAGGCGGCGGCGCTGCGGCGGTTCTACGGCTTCCTCCTGGACGAAGGCTTCCGCGCCGACGATCCCTCGCCGGCGCTGCCGCGCGGGCGGGCCGAGCGGCGCCTGCCGAAGACGCTGTCGCCGGCCGACGTCGACCGGCTGTTCGCGGCGCTGGCCGCCAAGGGCGACCGGCGGATGACGGCGCTGGTCGAGCTGCTCTACGGCTCCGGCCTGCGCGCGACCGAACTCGTCTCGCTGCCGCGCCGGGCGATCCGGCCGGGCCAGCCATACGTCATCGTCCGGGGCAAGGGCGACAAGGAGCGGCTGGTGCCGATCTCGACCCGCGCGCTGGCGGCGGTGGCGGACTGGTCGGCGACCCTGCCGGGCGACGGCGCCTGGCTGTTCCCGTCGGGCGCCGGCCATCTCACGCGGGTCCGCCTGCACCAGCTCGTCAAGGCGCTGGCGGCCGACGCCGGGATCGATCCGGCGCGGATCAGCCCCCACGTCCTGCGCCACGCCTTCGCGACCCACCTGCTGGAAGGCGGCGCGGACCTGCGCGCGTTGCAGGCGATGCTGGGCCACGCCGACATCGCCACGACCCAGATCTACACCCACGTCGATTCGCGCCGCCTGGTGGCGCTGGTGAATGCGCGGCATCCGCTGGGGAATGGGGCGTAAGTCACCGATAGAAAAGAGGCCCGGCCTTGCGGCCGAGCCCCTTCTTCATGCGGCCGGGTCAGTAGGTGCCGGAGAAGCTCCGGTTCAGGTTCGTGCGACCCTCTTCCCGGTTGTCCTTGCGCTGGCCGAACAGACCGCCGCCGTTGTCGCCTTCATCCTCGTCGCGCCAGGCCCGCTTGGCCTCCTCGGCGGTCTTCGAGATGGTCACCCGCTCGTCGACCGACTGGATCCACGACGACGGGATGCTGTGATGATGGCCGCCGGCGGCCTGGTCGTTCTTGGCGAGCTTGATGCGGTCGCCGCGGACATGATCGACCTTGCCGACATGCTGGCCGTCCGAACCGACGACCTCCTGATGCTCCTGCACCTTGCCGAGCAGGTCGCGCTGGCCCTGGCGCTGGGTGCGATAACCAGAGAACTCGGTCTCGAACTTGGACTGGTTCTCGCGGCGATAGTCATGATAGTCGCGGTCGAGCGCCTCGATCTGGCGGTCGCGCCACGAGCGGTAGTTCTCGTCATGCGGCGACTGGCGCGATCCCTGGTCCGACGAACGTCCATCGGACTGGCTGGTGGCGCCACCCCAGCCATAGCCGGCCGTGTCCCGGCCGCGATCGCGCTGGCCAAAGGACTGGCCGCGATCCTGATCGCCGTAGCTGCGCGCGCCGGGGCGGCCGCCCTGGCCGCCGGCCGGCTGGCCGTTATAGTTCCGCAAGCGATCGTCGCGGTCGCGATCCGACCCGTGACGCTCCTCGTCGCGTTCGTCATAGCGGCGGCGGCGCTCGGCTTCCTCGTCGCCGAACCAGGACCGCACTTCGTCGCCGGCGCGATCGAAGAAGCCGCGATCGTCGCGGTCCCCGTCCGGCCGGCCATAGCGGGCCTCGTTGCCCCGGTCGCTGCCATGACGGTTGTAGCGGTTGTCGTCCGACGAAAAGCGTCGGGTGTCGCGTTCGTAGCCCATGATGTTTCTCCTGCGGAAAAAACTCGGATCGCGCTCAGGCCGTGCCGGTAGCGGATCGCGGACGGAAAACCGGCCACTGCCGGCCTTTGTTCCCGGCCCGGACGGGCCGCGAGGCTGTCCGGGGCCGATGCGGGACGGGCGGAGCGAGCCGTGCCTGCCCCGTTCCCGGCCCGTTGCCCAGCCCGTTGCATCGCGCCGGACGGGCGGCTAAGGGTGCGCTCCGGCGGGTGCGGGGCTGTAGCTCAGATGGGAGAGCGCTGCAATCGCACTGCAGAGGTCAGGGGTTCGATTCCCCTCAGCTCCACCAGCCCCGCCGGCCTGTATTCAAGGGGTTGAGCGCCATTCCTCCCGCCGCCCCCGATGATCCCGCGTCATCCTCCCCGGCGATCCCGGCGGCGACGCTGGTGCTGTTCCGCGCCCGCGCGGATCGTCTTCCCGAGCTGCTGATGATGGAACGCGCCGCGTCGATGGCGTTCGCCCCCGGCGCGATGGTGTTCCCCGGCGGGCGGGTCGATCCGGGCGATCTCGCGCTGGGTCGTGACGAGGAGGGGGCGGCGCGGGTCGCCGCGATCCGCGAGACGATCGAGGAGATGGGCGTCGCCGTCGGCCTGACGCCGCCGCCCGATGCGGCGACCGTCGCGGCGCTGCGCCGGGGCTTGGCGGCGGGAGGAGATTTCGCCGTGCTGCTCGACGGGGAGGGGCTGGCGATCGATCTCGCCGCGCTCGTGCCCTTCGCCCGCTGGCGGCCGGATCTGTATGAGGTGCGCCGCTTCGACACCCGCTTCTACCTGGCCGAGGCCCGGCCCGGCGCCGAGGCGCTGATCGACGGCACGGAGGGGGTGGCGGCGATCTGGGGCACCGCCGCCGGGATACTGGCCGATGCCGCCGCCGGGCGGCACAAGCTGATCTTCCCGACGCGCTGCAACCTGGAGCGGCTGGCCGGCTTCGCCAGCTTCGCCGCCGCCGCCGCCCATGCCGCCGGCGTGCCGCCGCGGATCGTCACGCCACGGATCGAGGAGCGGGACGGCGAGCCATGGCTGACGATCCCCGACGACGCCGGCTATCCGGTGACGGCGCAGCGGATGGCGGAGTTGCTGCGAGGGTAGGACCCTTGGGAAAGCAGCCGTTCCCCGGCCTGTGCCGGGGAACGGCTCTCGCCTCACAAAGTCGCGTGGATCGTCGCGACGGCCTTCATCACCGCGCCGATGCGGGCGGCGGACTGGATGATGTCGGCGCCGATGCCGTGCGCCTTCAGCACCTTTTCATGGCTGTCGATGCACATGCCGCAGCCGTTCATCGCCGAGACGGCCAGGCTGAACAGCTCGAACTCGGCCTTGTCGATCCCCGGATTGCCGATGACGTTCATCCGCAGCTTCGCCGGCAGCGAGGCATATTCCTTGTTCGAGGCGAGGTGGACGAAGCGGTAATA
>CAXTHU010000080.1:0-11481 GCA_964244125.1 uncultured Sphingomonadaceae bacterium | reverse complement strand
GATCGTGACCGGGCGGCCCTCGGCCAGTGGCCCGAGCTGATCGCGGAGTTTGCGCGTTTCCGGCGCATCCTGATCGATATCGAGAGGAGCACCGCCGAACAGGCTGAACAGCATCTCCTCGGCCTGGCGCGCCATCGCCTCGCCGGACACGCCGGTGTCCGCCCAGAAGGCGACGGTCGCGTCGCCGATGCGGATGCGGTTGCGGCTGCCGCGATCGAGCAGCCGGTTGAGCGCGGCGCCGTAGCGCGCCGCGGCGGCCTGCCCGGTCGGCGCGTTGGCGCCCTGCGCCTTGCCGTAGGATTCGAACGCGTCGAGATTGAACGATACCAGGGCCGCGCCCATCGTCTGCGCGCCATCGACACCCTTGATCGACGGATGCAGCCGCGCGATCGGCGTTTCGACCCCGGAGATCAGGCAGAAGGCACTCTCCCCCTCACCCGCCCGCGCCTCGATCAGCGGCAGCGCGGCGGGACGATCGTGGATGAAACGCGGCCGTCCGCTGTCATCGGTGTCGCCGTCCAGCTGGAAGACGATGTTGGTATCGAGCATGTCCGATGCGAACGGCGGCTCGGCAAAGCGCGCGGGCGACCAAGTCGTCAGGAAGCAACGAAGCGCGGTCAGGCCTTCATCTTCGTTGCCGTCCAGCAATTCCGCATGCAGATCGCGGAAGGCTCGATGCTCCTGTGCCGTGCGCTTGCCATCGGCTGCGGTCACGCCAAGCGAATAGGCCGTTTTGTCCCACAGAAAGTTAGGAACGATCGCCACTGTCCGCTTCTGTCCCGACGGTACGTCCCGCAGCGTCGGGACCGGCTTCTTCCCCGTCGCGTCGCGCAGGTCGGTGACGGCAACCACGCCGCCTTCCATGTCGATCACCACCGCGAAGCTGATCTTCTCGCGGCTGAAGCCGGCGGGCTCGGCTTCGCCGCGCGCCGCCATCCGATCGTAATAGCCGGCGAGCGACTGGAGCACGGTCATGCCGCCAGCCCCTCGCCGGCGAGCTTCGCCACTTCCAGCACGCCATCCTCCAGCCGAGCGCGGAAGAAGCGCGAGGTGGCGTCGTTGGCGAAGTCGATATCGTAGAGCATGTAGCCGAGATCGCGGTCGCGGTCGGCCGGCGGCAGCGCCGATGCCGGCTCCGGCTCGCCTTCCTCCAGCAGGCGGAAATCGGCGGCGAACTCGCGCGTGCCGAGGCAGGGGCGGTGGAAGCACTGGCCGTCGCGGGCGCGGCGGTTGAACATGCTGATATGCTTGGCGGGCGTGTCGTCGGCCTGCGCCTTGCCGGTCAGCGAAAAGCGCCCCTCGATGACATAGCCGACATCCGCCAGCAGCATCGCCGCGCGCTGCTGCCGCGCCGAGGCGACGTCGATCCCGAGCCCGGCGGTCGTGCCTGCCCGCATCGCGGTCTGCGCGTTGCGCGCCGAGGCTTTCTCCGACACCTCGTTGCGGCGGATCGAGACGAAGCGAATCGGCCGCAGCACATGGATGCGCGTCACCTCCCAGCGGATCGCCGGCTTCCAGTGGATGGCCTCCAGTATGCCCCGCGCGGCCGACGGGGTCATCACGTCGTAGGAGACGCGCTCGACCTTCATCTCCGGCCGCGTGAAGCAGGCGCGATCCCCCCAGACGTGCACCCTAACGCCGAACGCCATGACCTCTGTTCCCCCTCTGTTCGATTGCTTCCATGAAATAGGCATCGGTTGCAAGCGGGATTTCGCTGCGGACCGGATCAAAGGAATATGGCGTCGCCCGCACCCGCGAATTGATCCAGCGCGAGTCCGGTCCGCTCCCCGTAGAGCTTTGCCCATTCGAGCCGGACGAAGCGGTCGCCATATTCCCTTGCGACCGCCTGCACGGCTCCGCTGGTCAGCATCGCCGCGCGCGACTTGCTCGGTATGGACACGGTGAACTGCTGCAGCTTGCGCAAGATCGCACCGGGCGGCCTGCCGCCGTGGGCCGCGCGGCCGCGCAGTTCGGCGAGCAGCCGGTCGGCCTCGCCCGGATCGCCGCCGCCGCGCCACGGCACGATCACCGGGTCCATCACGTCGTCGATCATGCGGAAGGCGCGGGCGATGCTGTCATAGGGCGTATCGAGCTTGCGGCCGTTGAAGCTGGCGTGCAGCGCGGCCAGGATCGGGTAGGTCTCGCCCTCCAGCTTGGCCGCGTCGAGCGCCGCCTCGCCCTTCTGCCAGTACAGCGTGCGGAAATAGCGGCGCACCGCGTCCAGCCCGAGCGGATCGCCGGCGTGGTGGCGCAACGCCTCCTTCATCGCGTCGACCTGCTGGCGGAAGATCGCCGGCAGCTTGTGATCCGCCGCCGCGAACACCACCACCCGCCCCGGCTCTGCCGCGCCCTCGCGGTTGCACCGCCCCGCCGCCTGCGCGATCGAATCCAGCCCGGTCTCGGCCCGCCATACCTCGGGCAGGTCGATATCGACCCCCGCCTCGATCAGCGAGGTCGAAACGATCCGCGCCGGCCGGCCCGCCTTCAGCTCCTCCCGCACCTCCTTCAGCACCTGCCGCCGATGGGCCGGGCACATCAACGTCGTCAGATGCCGCGCGCCGGGCAGGTCGGCGATCAGCGCGAACAGCGCCTGGGCGTGGCTGCGGCTGTTGACGATGCACAGCATCCGCGCCGCCTCGCCGAAGCGCGCCGCGATCTCGGCGTCGGTGACCGCGCCGCGATGCTCGACGGTCACGCGCCTGAGCTGCTCGTACAGCCGGTCCGGATCGGGTGCCAGCTCGCGATCGTCGGAGATCGTCAGGCCGTTCCTGAAGCCGTCCTGCTCGCGCTTCAGCGCCGGCTGGGTGGCGGTGCACAGCACGATGCTGGCGCCGTAATTCGCCGCCAGCTCGTCGATCGCCGCCATGCAGGGGCGCAGCAGCGGCACCGGCAGCGTCTGCGCCTCGTCGAGGATGACGACGCTGCGGGCGAGATTGTGGAGCTTGCGGCAGCGCGAGGTGCGGGCGGCGTGCAGGCTCTCGAAGAACTGGACGGCGGTGGTGACGACCACCGGCACGTCCCAGTTCTCGCTCGCCCGCCGGAGCTTGCGCCAGCCGTCGTCGCCCTCGTCGTCGGCCGCGCCGACGCTGCCGCCGGGCGGGCGCTCCCAATCGATATTGCCGTGATGTTCGAGCACGTCCTTGTCGCCGAGGACGGCGCGGAAGATGTCGGCGGTCTGTTCGATGATCGAGGTGTAGGGGATGACGTAGATCACCCGGGACAGCCCGTGCCGGATGGCGTGATCCAGCGCGAAGGCGAGGCCGGCCAGCGTCTTGCCGCCGCCGGTCGGCACCGTCATGGTGAACAGGCCGGGATCGCACGACGCCTTGTCCCGCGCATGCGCCAGGATCTCGGCGCGCAGCCGGTTGAGCGCCGTGTCCGTCGCGTCGCCGGCGAGCGCCGCGAGATGCCGGTCGAGCCGCTCGCGCAGCGTGCCGAGCGTCGCGTGGCCGCCGCGTTCGGCCTCCTCGTCGCGTGACTTGGCGTAGAACTTCTCGGTCGCCAGGAAATCCGCGTCGACAAGGCAGGAAAAGAGCATCCGTCCCAGTAACGCGAGCGAATATCCGTGGCTTGCTCCCGGCTTGAGTTTCAGGCCCGTCGAAAGCGTCTCGGGCAGTCCGACCACCTCGTCCTTCCAGCCTTCATAGGCCGGGACCGTCTTGTTCAGCCGGCTGTCCAGCGACGCCGCGCCCGTTCCGGCGCCGTCGGCCAGCCCGGCATGATGGCCGGCGACCGCGAAGGCGATCAGGCGGCCGTAGATATCCTGGCCGCCGCCTCGATAGCGATGGATGGCTTCCTTCGCGCCCGCGGTGCTGTGGTCGGGGCTCGGCCCCTCGTCGCGGATATAGGCCTGATACTCGGCCGAGCATTTGCCGATATCGTGCAGCAGCCCCGCCGCCCGCGCGACCTGTTCCGCCCCGAACGGCGCGGCGAACGCGGCCGCGCCTGCGCCGACGTCGACGAGATGATCCGACAGCGGCTCCCAACCGTCTTCCGAGCGCCCCGGCAGGGAATGGGCATGACGCAGGGATCGGCCTCCCGAAGAACGGCCGGCCGTCACGGCCCCGGAGATCGACCCTGCCGGGTCCGCGATCGAGGCCGTGACCCGGAATGCCGATGTCGCCCGTTTCAAAGCTCGGATCAAGACATTGCCTATCTGAACCCGCAGCCCGGCTGCAACGCAACGCGGCGGCGAACGAATGCGCGGCGACGCTCAAGATCGAGCTGGCGAAGCTCGATCGAGCCATCGGCCAGTTGCTCGACCGTGTCGTCGAAACCGACAGCCGCACGCTGGTCGCCACCTACGAAACGTGCATTGCCCGCTGGAGGAACGGAAAGCACTCCTGGCCGAACGGATCGGCAATTGCGGGCGTCCGCTCAAGAGTTTCGACGCGAGCTTTAGAACAGCCCTCGACTTCCTCGCAAACCCTTATGAACTCTTGCTTTCCGACAGCCTCGACGCCAAGCGCGCCGCCGTCCGCCTGACCTTTGGCGACAGTCTCAGCTATACGCGCGGGCAGGGCTTTAGAACCGCCCAAGCCTCTGCGCAGTTTGAACTTTTAGGCGCGCTCGGCCAGAAAATGAAATGGTGCCCAGAAGAGGACTCGAACCTCCACGGCCTTGCGACCGCCAGCACCTGAAGCTGGTGCGTCTACCAATTCCGCCATCTGGGCACGGGGTAGGCGGGGGGCTTTAGGGTGGTGGTCGCGGGGGTGTCAAGCCGGGGGCGGCGGACGTATGGACCTTGACGGTCCGGTGGGCGAGTATCGGCCGGCACATGATCCGGACGCCATCCCCGGCGAGGTTCCCGAACACCGCCATGCCTGACGCGGCGGTGTTGACGACCCGCTTCGCGCCCAGTCCGACCGGGCGGCTGCATCTGGGCCATGCCTTGTCGGCGATGCTGGCGCATGATCTCGCGCGGGCGAGCGGCGGGCGGTTCCTGCTCAGGATCGAGGATATCGACGGCGCGCGGTCGCGCGCCGCACATGTCGCCGGCATCGTGGCCGATCTCACCTGGCTGGGGTTGCAATGGGACGGGCCGGTGCTGCGGCAATCGTCGCGGACGGCGGCCTATCGCGCGGCGCTGGAACGGCTGCGGGCACGCGGGCTCGTCTATCCCTGCTTCTGCACGCGCGGCGACATCGCCGCGGCGACGAGCGCGCCGCAGGGGCCGGCGGGGCCGGTCTATCCCGGCACCTGCCGCGGGCTGGCCGATCCGCCGCTCGACCGGCCGCATGCGTGGCGGCTGGACATGGCGCGCGCGCTGGCAGGCGCCGGCAAGCCGACCTTCGCGGAAAGCGGGCGGACGGTGGCGGCCGACCCGGCCGGCCATGGCGACGTGGTGCTGGCGCGCAAGGATGCGCCGGCCGCCTATCATCTCGCCGCGACGCTCGACGATGCCCATCAGGGCGTGACCGACGTGGTGCGCGGCGACGACCTGCTGCCCGCGACGCATGTCCACCGGCTGCTCCAGGCGCTGCTCGGCCTGCCGGTCCCGCGCTATCGCCACCACCGGCTGCTGACCGATGCCGCCGGGCGGCGGCTGGCCAAGCGGGACGGCGCGCCGGCGCTGGCCGACCTGCGCGCGGACGGCGCCGATCCGGCCCGGCTGCTCGCCGAACTGCGGCTGGCATCCGCCCGGCAAAGCGCTATATCGCGGACATGAGCACGATCCTTATCATCCTCCTGGTCCTCGCCATGCTGGCGACCGTCGCGGCGCTGGTGCGCGGCATCGTCATCTTCCTGCGCACCAAGGAACGGGAACTGATGAGCGGCAACGGCCCCAGCCTCTCCGGCCTGGAGCAGAACAAGGCGATGCGCGCGCGGATCATGTTCCAGGCGATCGCCGTCCTGATCGTCGTGCTGCTGCTGTCGCTCGGCCGCCGCTAGGATCGACCGTTGGTCCGGCTGAACCGCATCTACACCCGCACCGGCGACGCCGGCACGACCGGGCTGGCCGACGGGTCGCGCGTCGCCAAGGACGATCCGCGGGTGGCAGCGGTGGGCGACGTCGACGAGGCGAACAGCGCCATCGGCGTGGCGCTGCTGGCCGACATGGCCGGCGAACATCGCGACAGCCTGAACCGCATCCAGAACGAGCTGTTCGATCTCGGCGCCGACCTCGCCACGCCGGGCGACGATTTCGGGCCGGGCGGGACGGCGTTGCGCATCGTGTGGCCCCAGGTCGCGCGGCTCGAACGGGAGATCGACGCGATGAACGCCCACCTCGCCCCGCTCCGCAGCTTCATCCTGCCGGCCGGGACTTCCGCCGGCGCCCATGTCCACGTCGCCCGCGCCATCGTCCGCCGCGCCGAGCGGGCGGCGGTGGTGGCGGGCAAGGCGGTCATGCTGAATCCGGCGGCGCTGGCATATCTGAACCGGCTGTCGGACCATCTGTTCGTGCTGGCGCGCGCGCTGAACGGGGCGGACGAGGTGCTGTGGCGGCCGGGGGCGACGCGCGAAGGCTGAGGCCACGCAACCACGGGCGGCCCGCCACGTTGGCCTGATCTTGAGGGGGTTCGGGAATGGACATGATGGCGGCGCGGGCCGGCACACTCACCGGCGACGGCCTTGCGGCGCGCTATGCCGACGTCCGCGGCTTGAGCGTCGCGCTGGCGGCGCCGCTGTCGGATGCCGACGCGACCGGCCAGGCGATGCCGGACGCCTCGCCGGCCAAATGGCACTTGGCGCATACCAGCTGGTTCTTCGAGACCTTCGTGCTGCGCGACCATGTCGCCGGATATGCGCTGTGCGACCCGCGCTGGCCGTTCCTGTTCAACAGCTATTACGAGGCCGAGGGCGAGCGGCACCCGCGCGCGCGGCGCGGCCTCCTGACGCGGCCGTCGCTGGACGAGGTGCTGGCCTATCGCGCGCATGTCGATGCGGCGATGGCGGCCGCGATCGACGGGTTGCCGGCGGCGGCGCGCGACCTCGTCGCGCTCGGCCTCCAGCACGAGCAGCAGCATCAGGAATTGATGCAGACCGACCTGCTCACGCTCTTCGCCGAGAACCCGCTGGCGCCGGCGCTGTGGGCGCGACCGCGCCACGCGCCGACGCCGGTGCCGGACGAGGTGCGCTGGATCGAGGGGCGGCGCGGGCTGGTCGAGATCGGCCATGGCGACGACGGGGGCTTCGCCTTCGATTGCGAAGGGCCGCGCCACGCGGTCTTCCTCCACCCCCATGCGCTCGCCGATCGGCCGGTCACCAACGCCGAATGGGCCGGCTTCGTCGCCGACGGCGGCTATGCGCGGGCCGATCTGTGGCTGGCCGACGGCTGGGACTGGGTACGGCGCGAGGGCGTCCGCGCCCCGCTCTACTGGCGGCGCGGCGACGACGGCTGGGACCAGTTCGCGCTGGACGGCCTGCATCCGATGCGCCCGGCCGCACCCGTGGCGCATGTCGGCTATTACGAGGCCGATGCCTATGCCCGCTGGGCCGGCGCGCGGCTGCCGACCGAGGCCGAGTGGGAGGCGGCGGCCGCCGGGATCGACCCGTCCTCCGGCAACCAGCTCGACCATGCGGGACCCGCCAGGCCGATGGCGGCACGGGGCGGCCATGCGGGCCTGCGCCAGATGTTCGGCGACGTGTGGGAATGGACCGGCAGCGCCTATCTGCCGCATCCCGGCTTCCGCGCCGCGCCGGGCGCGGTCGGCGAATATAACGGCAAGTTCATGTCGGGCCAGTGCGTGCTGAAGGGGGCGAGCTGCGCCACGCCGCGCGGCCATTCGCGCGCCTCCTACCGCAACTTCTTCTACCCTCACCAACGCTGGCAGTTCACCGGACTGCGGCTGGCGCGGGACCTCTGAGATGCTGCGGGAGGATGCCCCCGCCCCCGCCGTCGTGCAGCCGGCGGCCGATCCGGCATTCCGCGCCGACGTGCTGGCCGGGCTGGACACGCGGCCGCGCGCGATCCCGGCGCGCTGGCTCTACGACCGCGCCGGGTCCGAGCTGTTCGAGCGGATCACCGCCCTGCCGGAATATTACCCGACCCGGGTCGAGACCGCCATCCTGGCCGATTGCGTCGCGGAGGCGGCGGCGCTGGCCGGGCCGGGGCGGGCGGTGGTGGAGTTCGGCTCGGGCTCGTCGACCAAGACCCCCCACCTGCTCGGCGCGGTGCGGCCGGCGGCCTATGTGCCGATCGACATCTCGGGCGATTTCCTGCGCGAGTCCACCGCCGCCCTCGCCCGGCGCTTTCCCGCTCTCGCCATGACCCCGGTCGAGGCGGACTTCATGCACCCGATCGCGCTGCCCGACGGTGTCGCCATGCTGCCCAAGCTCGGCTTCTTCCCCGGCTCCACCATCGGCAACATGGTCGCGGCGACGGCGGTCGACCTGCTGCGCTCCATGGCCGAGACGCTGGGCGGCACGGGCGCGATGCTGCTGATCGGCATCGACCGGGTGAAGCCCGCGGCGGTGCTGGTGCCCGCCTATGACGATGCGCAAGGGGTGACGGCCGCCTTCGACCTCAACCTCCTCCACCGCATCAACCGCGAGCTTGGCGGCACCGTGCCGGTCGATGCCTTCTGCCACCGCGCGATCTGGAACGACGGCCAGGCACGGATCGAGATGCATCTGGAGGCGACCCGCGACGTCGCCTTCACCGTGGCGGGCAAATCCTTCGCCATGGCCGCCGGCGAGACCATCCACAGCGAGAACAGCCACAAATACGGCCCCCGCGACGCCCGCCTGCTGCTGCGCGCCGGCGGCTGGACGCCGGTGCGCGAGTGGACCGATCCGGCCGACCAATTCGCCATCGTGCTGGCGGAGGTGGCGCCGCCGCGGGTGGCGCCGTAGCATCTGGTCACCACCACCCGTCCACCCCGAGCGAAGTCGAGGGCCAACTTGAGGCCACGGCGCAAGTGGCGTGTCGCTCGACTCCGCTCGGGATGGACGGGTAGGTGCAGGATGCATTGCGAGGAAGACACACATGGAAACGATCGGCGTCATCGGTGCGGGGCAGATGGGAGCGGGGATCGCGCAGGTCTCGGCCCAGGCGGGCTATCGCGTCCTCCTGAGCGACGTCTCGGCCGAGGTGGCGGAAAAGGGCAAGGCCGGGATCGCGCGGGCGCTCGGCCGGCTGGTCGACAAGGAGAAGCTGTCGGCCGAGGCGCGCGACGCGGCGCTCGGGCTGATCGAGCCGATCGGCGGTCCCGCCGCGATGGCCCCCGCCTTTCTGGTGGTGGAGGCGGCGACCGAGCGCGAGGCGGTGAAGCGGCAGATCTTCGCCGCCGTCGGCGAGGCGCTGTCGGGGCAGGCGATCCTCGCCACCAACACCTCCTCCATCCCGATCACCCGGCTGGCGCAGGCGGCGCCCGATCCGGCGCGGTTCATGGGGGTGCATTTCTTCAACCCGGTGCCCGTCATGCGGCCGATCGAGCTGATCCGTGGCCTCGCCACCTCCGACGCGACGGTGGCGGCGGTCGAGGCCTATGCGGAACGGCTGGGCAAGACGGTGGTCCATGCCAACGACGCGCCCGGCTTCATCGTCAACCGCGTGCTGATGCCGATGCTGAACGAGGCGTGCTTCGCCCTGGGCGAGGGCGTCGCCACCATCCGCGACATCGACGCCGCGGTGCAGCTCGGCCTCAACCACCCGATGGGGCCGCTGACGCTGGCCGACTTCATCGGCCTCGACACCTGCCTGGAGATCACCCGCGTCCTGATGGAGGGAACCGGCGATCCGAAGTTCCGGCCGGCGCCGCTGCTGGTCAAATATGTCGAGGCCGGCTGGCTCGGGCGCAAGAGCGGACGGGGGTTCTACGATTATTCCGGGCCGGAGCCGGTGCCGACGCGGTAGCGCCCCGGGGAGATCGGGAAGGCGGGACGGCACGAGCCTGTCCCCGCCGCCGCTTTTGCTGCATAGCGGACCATGGCCAACGAACCCCGCCCGCCCCGCCTCGCCGTCCTGGTCGATGCCGACAACGCGTCGGCCCGCATCGCGCCCGGCCTGTTCGAGGAGATCGCCAAGCTCGGCGAAGCGAGCGTCAGGCGCATCTACGGCGATTTCTCCGGCACCCGGCTGAAAGGCTGGGCCGATATCCTGTCCAGCCACGCGATCATGCCGCAGCAGAACTTCGCCAATACCGTGGGCAAGAACGCGTCGGACATCGCGCTGGTGATCGACGCGATGGACCTGCTGCACAGCGGCCGGTGCGACGGATTCTGCCTGGTGTCGTCGGACAGCGACTTCACCCGCCTCGCCATGCGCATCCGCGAGGAGGTGCCGGTCTACGGCTTCGGCGAGCAGAAGACGCCGGTCAGCTTCGTCCAGGCGTGCAACCGCTTCATCTACACCGAGAACCTCCTGCCCGAGGCGCCGGCCCCCAGCCGTCCCGAGCGGCCCGACACCCGCCCGGCCTCCGTCAAGCAGCCGGCGAACAAGGCGGTGCCGCTGATCCGCACCGCCATCGCCCAACTGGCCGACGAGGGCGGATGGGTGCCGCTGGGCGGGATCGGCAGCCGGCTGGCGATGCTGGCGCCGGACTTCGATCCGCGCACCTACGGCCACGCCAAGCTGGTCGGCCTGGTCGAGAAGAGCGGCGCGTTCGAGGTACGGCGCAACGACACCGGCGGGGTCTACGTCCGGCCCCTGACCGACGGCAAGAAAGCTCCGGCAGCCAAGGCCACGGCCAAGCCGAAGGGGTGACGCTCAAGCATCCGGAGTAAAATCCGTTCATGTCGAGCGATGGACGGAATTGTGGAAGGTTATCCAGCCTTTCTTGCCGCGCCGGTGCGGCGGATCACGTCGGATATGTCAAGCGGCGGTGCCATGATTCGGCGGGATAGCGGTTGACGCTGGGTCAGCTTCAAGCGGTTTTTCTCGAAGCCCTCTCTCCGACGGGAAGAGAGAGCTTTCTTTGACACCCGCGCGCGACCTTATACTGGTCTCCCATGACCCAGCCCGAAGTTTCCGCCCCCGCCTATCCCCCCGCCCTCCTCGCCTTCGCCCTCTTCTATGGCGGCATGGTGTGCATCGCCGGGGTGCTGGGGGTGAAGCAGGTGGCGCTGGGGCCGTTGGCGGTGGAGGCGGGGATCTTCGCCTTCCTGCTGCTGGTGGTGATGTCGAGCGCGATCGCCGAGCTTTACGGGCGGCGGACCGCCGATCGCCTGGTGCGCTTCGGCTTCGCGCCGCTCGTCGCCTCGGCGCTGCTGATCCAGCTGGTGCTGCGGCTGCCGGCCGATGCGGGGATGTATCCGCCCGCCGTCTCCGCCTTCCCGATCGTCGTCGGCCAGGGCGCGCGGATGATGATCGCCGGGCTGATCGCCTATGGCACGTCGCAGACGCTCAACGTGCTGATCTTCTCGCGGCTGGCCGGCGGGCGGGGCAAGCTGCTGTGGCTGCGGGCGATGGTGGCGAGTGCGGCGTCGCAGGTGATCGACACGCTGCTGTTCATCACCATCTCCTTCCTGGGCGAGCGGGAGATCGGTGCGCTGCTGGTCGGGCAGATGCTGGCCAAGGTGGTGCTGTCGGTCATCCTC
>CAXTHU010000079.1:0-11506 GCA_964244125.1 uncultured Sphingomonadaceae bacterium | reverse complement strand
ATCGCCGCCAGCGTCGTGTCCAAAGTGCGGCCTGGTCGCCATAGACCTCGGTCAGCGCCCCGAAGGCGCCCGCGACGATGCCGCCGGTGATGACGAAGGCGGCGATGGCGCCGCCGCTGATCTTGCCGCTGGCGACGTCGGTCGCGCCCTGCCACATCACCAGCGTCACCGCGCCGAAGATCAGCGAGATGACGATCGCGGTCAGCACGGCGCGGAAGCGGATGCGCCGCCGCGCCGTCTGGAAGCTCTCCTCGGCCGTCGCGGCGAAGCGGGCGCTCTCGCGGCCCTCCTGCCCGAACGCCTGGACGATCTTCATCGCGCCCAGCGTCTCGGAAGCGAGCGTGCCGACGGCGGCGATGCGCGTCTGGCTGTCCTGCGACAGCAGCCGCACGCGCCGGCCCAGGATAATCATCGGCGCGACGATGAGCGGTATGCCGAGCAGCAGCATCGCGGTGAGCTTGGGCGCGAGCGTGAACAGGTAGACGACGCCCCCCACCCCCATGACGACGTTGCGCAGCGCGACGGACACGGTCGCGCCGACGACCGATTCGATGATCGCGGTATCGGCGGTCAGCCGCGAGGCGATCTCCGACGGCCGGTTTTCCTCGAAGAAGCGCGGCGCCAGCGTCAGGAGGTTGCGGTGGACGGCGATGCGGATGTCGGCGACCACCCGCTCGCCCAGCCACGACACGAAGTAGAAGCGCAGCGCCGTCGCCACCGACAGCACGCCGACGATCATCAGCAGGTAATGGAAATAGGGCGCGACGTCGCCGCCGTTGGCGACGAAGCCCTTGTCGATCACCCGCTGGAAGCCCGACGGGATCGCCAGCGTCGCCGCGGCCGCCACGACCAGCGCGATCGCCGCGCCGGCGATCTGCCGGGGATAGGCGAGCGCGTGGCTCCAGACGAGGCGGAGGTCGCCCAGGCGGCGGGGCGGGGCCGCTCCGTCCTCGGGCTTGCGGCGGGGTCTTCGGGCCATGCCGCGCCCTAGCAGGCGGGCCGGCGGGCGGCAATCGCGCCGGGCGGACGCCGGATCCGCCACCCCCTTGGACGGCGGCGGGCGCGTAGGCTATGGCGCGGCCACGACCATCGGGACCGCCGCCGCCACTCATGACCGCTTCCTTCCGGCTTCTCGCCGAGCGTCGGTTCCTGCCGCTGTTCGCCACCCAGTTCCTGGGCGCGTTCAACGACAATCTGTTCAAGACGGCGATGGTGCTGCTCGTCACCTATCGCATCTATTCGGACGAGACGCACGAGGCGGCGTTCAACGCCATCGCCGGCGGGGTGTTCATCCTGCCCTTCTTCCTGCTCTCGGCGCTGGCCGGGCAGCTGGCCGACGCCAGGGACAAGGCGCGGATCATCCGGTTGGTGAAGACGGCGGAGATCCTCATCATGTGCGTCGGCGCGGCGGGGCTGTATTTCCGGTCGGTGCCGGTGATGCTGCTGGCGCTGATGGCGATGGGCGTCCACTCGACCTTCTTCGGGCCGATCAAATACGCCATCCTGCCGCAGCATCTGAACGACGACGAGGTGCTGGGCGGCACCGGGCTGGTGGAGGCGGGCACCTATGTGGCGATCCTGGCCGGCACCATCGTCGGCGGGATCGTGCCGGCCGAAGCGGCGGCGGTCGCCGCGCTGGCGGTCGCGGTGCTGGGGCGGATCGTGTCCGGCTTCGTGCCGCCCGCGCCGCCGGAGGCCGACGGCAGCGAGCAGAAGATCGACCACCACATCGTCCGCGCCTCGATCCGCCTCGTCTCGCAGACGATGCACGTCCCCCGCCTGTTCCTGGCGATCGCCTCGATCAGCTTCTTCTGGATGATGGGCGCCATCCTCGCCTCGCAATTCCCGCCGCTGGTCAAGAACGTGCTGTCGGCCGACCAGGCGGTGGCGACGCTGTTCCTGGCGACCTTCTCGGTCGGCGTGGCGGCGGGATCGGTCATCATCAACCGGCTGCTCGGCGGCGCGGTGTCGGCGCGCTGGGCGCCGGGCGCCGCCCTCGTCATGGGCGGCTTCGTGCTGGACCTGTTCTGGGTCACGTCGCACTGGCCGGCACCGCCCGACGGCCCGCTGATGAGCCTCGCCGCCTTCGTCCGCCTGCCCCATGCCGATCGCGTGGTGGTCGACCTGTTCGGCGTCGCGACCTTCGGCGGCATGTTCGTGGTGCCGCTCTACGCCTTCCTCACCACCACCGTCGCCAAGGAGATGACGGCGCGGACGGTGGCGGCGAACAACATCGTCAATTCGGGCGGGATGGTGCTGGCGGCGGTGATCCTGACCGGGCTGGTCCACGCCGGCTACACCGTGTCGCAGACGCTGCTGATGGTGGCGGTGGCGAGCGTCGGGGCGGCGTTCCTGGCCTGGCGGCTGCACCGGGCGTGCGATTAACCCACCCAGATCAGGATGAACGCCGTCGCCGCCAGCCAGCAGCGGGCGAAGAACAGCAGCGCGGCCGGCTCCACCGGCGCCGGGGCCGGAGCGTAGCGGCGGCCGAAGCGGGGCTGTTGCCTGAGCGCGAGGAAAGGTGACGTCGCCATGAGCAGGCGTTAACGCCTTCTTCACCATCCCGGCCATGGCAAAAGAGGGTTAACCACCCGCGCGGTCCGTTTTGATGGTTAAGGCCGATGACCATGGCCTCCGCTTGCCGGGGCGACGGCGGCGTGCCACGGTAGCCGGTCCAGATCCACGTTCCCGCCCGTCAGGATCACACCCACGCGCGCCCCGGCAAGGTCGAACCGGCGCTCCAGCAGCGCCGCCACGGGGACGGCGGCGCTGGGCTCGACGACGATCTTCATCACCTCCCACACCAGCTTCATCGCCTCGACGATCGCCGCCTCCCCCACCGTGGCGAACTCGTCGAGCAGCGCGCGCAGGATGACGAAGCCGTGCCGGCCGAGCGTGCCGCGCAGGCCGTCGGCGATGGTGTCCGGCGGATCGCCCGGGGTCAGGACGCCGCTGCTCCACGATCGCCACGCATCGTCGGCCCGGGCGGGCTCGGCGGCCAGGATGCGGATCGCCGGCAGCAGGTGCCGCGCCGCCACCGCCGTGCCCGCCATCAGCCCGCCGCCGCCGACGGGCGCGAGGATCGCGTCGAGCGGCCCGGCATCCTCGATCAGCTCCAGCGCCGCCGTGCCCTGCCCGGCGATGACCATCGGATCGTCATAGGGATGGACCAGCGTCGCGCCGCGTTCCGCCACCAGCCGGGCGGCGGCCGCCTCCCGCGCGGCGATGGTCGGCGCGACGAAGTGGATCTCGCCGCCCAGCCGCTCGACCGAGGCGATCTTCGCCGCCGGCGCATTCTCCGGCATGACGATCGCCGCCGCGATGCCGCGCGCGTTGGCCGCGAGGCAGAGAGCGGCGGCGTGGTTGCCCGACGAATGGGTCACGACGCCGCGCCGCGCCGTCGCCTCGTCCAGCGCCAGCACCGCGTTATGCGCGCCGCGCGCCTTGAAGGCGCCGATGCGCTGGAGGTTCTCGCACTTGAAATGCAGCTCCGCCCCGAACATCGCGTCGAGCCGCCGCGACCGCAGCACCGGCGTGCGGTGGACATGCCCGGCGATCCGCGCCGCCGCCGCCGTCACGTCCGCGAAGGTGACGGGCAGCGTCATGCCGCGCGCAGCCCCCTGATGTCGCCGGTCTGGTCCACCACCGCATCCGCCTCGAAGCTCGCCACCGGATAGGCGCAGTAATCGGCGGCGTAATAGGCGCTGGGACGGTGGTTGCCGGATGCGCCCAGGCCGCCGAACGGCATCGACCCGGCGGCGCCGGTGGTCGGCCGGTTGCGGTTGAGGATGCCGGCGCGGGAGCGGGCGACATAATGCCGCCACAGGCTCTCGTCGGCGCTCACCAGTCCGGCCGAAAGCCCGTAGGCGGTGGCGTTGGCGGCGCGGATCGCGGCGTCGAAATCGGCCACGCGGATCACCTGGAGGACAGGCGCGAATATCTCCGCGTCCGGCGCGTCGATGCCGGTGACGTCGTAGAGCGCCGGCTTCACGAAGGCACCGTCGGGTGCCGCGAACGGCCGGATCGGCCTCGCCCCGGCCAGCGCCGCCACCTGCGCCCCGGCCCGCGCGGCGGCGGCGGCGGAGATCAGCGGACCCATATACGGCTCCGGCACGGCATCCCAAGCGCCGATCGCCAGCCGGTCGGCCAGCGCCAGCGTCGCCGCGACGAACCGCTCGCCCACCGCACCCGCCGGCACGATCAGCCGCCGCGCGCAGGAACAGCGCTGGCCGGTGGTGACGAAGGCGGACTGGACGACGATCGCGGCGACCGCCGCCAGATCGCCGTCCCACGCGATCAGCGGGTTGTTGCCGCCCAGCTCCAGCGCCAGGATCACCTCCGGCCGATCGACGAAGGCGCGGCGGAACTGCGCCCCCGCCGCCGCCGATCCGGTGAACAGCAGCCCGTCGATGTCGCCCGCGACCAGCGCCGCGCCGGTCTCCCTGCCCCCCTGCACCAGGTTGAACACGCCCGGCGGCAGCCCCGCCGCTTCCCAGGCGGCGGCCATGTGCGCGCCGATCGACGGCGTCTCCTCGGAAGGCTTGAACACCACCGTGTCGCCGGCCAGCAGCGCTGGGACGATATGGCCGTTGGGCAGGTGGCCGGGGAAGTTGTAGGGGCCGAGCACCGCGATCACCCCATGCGGCCGATGGCGCAGCACGGCGCGGCCGAAGGCGACGCCCGCCTCCCGCTCGCCCGCCCGCTCCGCCTGCGCCGCGATCGAGACGGCGACCTTGGCGATCATCGCGCCGACCTCTGCCATGCCTTCCCACAGGGGCTTGCCGGTCTCGCGCGAGACGGCCTCGGCGACGGCCGCCTGTCGCGCCTTCAGTATGTCGGCGAAGCGGCGGACGACCGCGATCCGCTCATCAAGCGTGGCGAGCGACCAGCCGGCGAACGCCCGCCGCGCCGCCGCCAGCGCCGCCGCGACATCGCCCCCGGCCGCCGTCGCCCCCCGCCAGACCACCGCTCCGCTCGCCGGATCGCGCGAGACGAGTTCAGGTCCGGAGCCGACCGTCCAGCGCCCGTCGATGAAGAGTCCGTCCATGGCCCGGCCTTAACCGGATGCCGGCCCGCTTCCCACCCCTGCGCTCAGGCCGCGCGGCGGATATAGGAAGGATCGAACTCCGCCGCGAGCGCCAGTGCCGCCATGTCCGGCACCGTCACCGCGCGGCCGCGCGTCGCGACCAGGCCCTCGCCGCGCAGCGCCTGCAACGTCCGGTTGACGTGGACCGAGGTGAGGCCGAGCGCGTCGGCCAGCTGTTCCTGCGTCAGCGGCAGGTGATAGCGGGCGCCGTTCCCGTCCACCGCGCCCAGCCGCACCGCCAGCTCGCAGACCAGATGCGACAGCCGCTGCCGCGCGGTCCGCCGCCCCAGGCCCAGCGCCCATTGCCCCAGGATCGCATTCTCGATCAACGCCAGCCAGGTGAAGCCGCGCACGATCCCCGGATGGGCATCGGCCAGCGCCAGCGCGCGGTCGCGCGGCAGCGTCACCACCGTCGCCGGGGTCAGCGTGCGGACGCTGAAGTCCGATCGTTCGAGCAGGAGGCCGTCGAGGTTGCACATCTCGCCCGGCAGGATCAGCGCGGCCATCTGCCGCTGGCCGTCGCGCAGGCTGCGATACTGGCACGCCCAGCCGTCGACCAGCAGGTGGAGCCCGTCGGCTCGCGCGCCCTCGCCCACCAGCTCGCAATTCGCATTGACCGTTCGGGGGACGGAAATCGCCTCCGTCAACGCCGCTCGCTCGTCGGCCGAGAGCCATGGCAGGCGCGCCAATATGGTCGTGCCGGCGTCCCCGTGGCCCGCCGCCGGAGCCTCGCCGGAGGAAAATGCCAGATTGCTTTCGATCATCACACCCAACCCGCCTCGACGCGATAAAGATATGATCCGCCGTCCGGCTGTGAAGGTGCTGTGACTCTTCTGTCTTATATCCTACATAGGTTGGTATCGATCGAAACGATCCAGATCTTCATATTGAAGCTGAAATATCGCTATAAATCAAGTGAGGCGATGGGCTGACGAGGATAATATTACTTCAGTTTTGAAAGAACAATTTTTAATTATCGACGATGCGCTCATGGACAAGCCGGATAAATATCCTATTTAGCCGGATATGGTTCGCCGGTCGTTCGGGCGCGAGCTGCTGGAAGAGACTTCGCGCTTTCGCCCCGAGCTGGAAGGTGAACGTGATCGAATCCGATGCTTGTCAATCGAGGAATCTGCTGCTTCGCGCCCTTTCGCCCGACGATCTGGCGCTTCTCGGCCCCCATCTGGACCCGGTCTCCTTCGTCACCGGAGACACGCTGGTCGAGACGGGCCGACCGCCCGACACGATCTATTTCATGGAGTCGGGCGTCGCCTCCATCGTCTGCAACACGCCGGCGTTCGGTCGCACCGAAGTCGGCATATTCGGTTGGGAGGGCATGTCGGGCATCGCCGTCGTGCTCGGCGCCGAGACGATGCCGCTGGAAACCTTCATCCAGGTCGGTGACGCAAGCGCGCTCGGGATGCCGACCGACCGCCTGCGCGATGCCATCGATCGCAGTCCCGGCCTGCACCGGCTCCTGCTGCGCTATGTCCAGACGTTCCTGGTCCAGTCCGCCTGCAGCACGCTATCCAACGCCCATCACCGCATCGAATCGCGCCTCGCCCGCTGGCTGCTGATGTGCCACGATCGGGTGGAGGGCGACGAACTGCGCCTGACGCACGAGTTCATGTCGGTGATGATCGCCGCCCAGCGCACCGGCGTCACCGTCTCGCTGCACATATTGGAGGGGGCCGGCATGATCCGCTCCAAACGCGGGCGGGTCGAGATCCTCGACCGCGAGAAGCTGATCGATCTGGCCGGCGACGCCTATGGCGTGCCCGAGGCGGAATACCGCCGGCTGATCGGCCCGTTCGGGCGATAGCGGCAGGGTCCTGCCGTGAAAGGATCGTCGCGAACCGCGCCACCTGAAGGACAAGCCGCAGCGGACCGGGGATTCATGTGGTTGGTGGAGACGAGGGGGATCGAACCCCTGACCTACGCAATGCCATCGCGTCGCTCTCCCAGCTGAGCTACGTCCCCGTGACCAGCCCGCCGTCTGGTGCCGGCGGGCGCAGGCGGCCCTTTAGGTCAGGGCGGGCCGCCTGGCAATATCAATCAGCCGTGGCGCCTCGGTGCCGGCATCAATGATCGTCCTCGTCGTCGCGGGTCGCGACGCCCAGGTCGTCGTCGCCGCCCAGATCGGTGTCGTCGTCGGGCGAGGGCTCCTCGTCGTCGACGTCCAGATCCTCGCTCAGATCGGCATCTTCCGTTTCCGGCTTGGCTATCTCCTTCTTGGGCGCGTCGAACGGCATCGGCTGCTTGGATTTCAGCACCGGCTCCGGATGCCACTGGAAGCCGCCGGGGCTGGTGACCGGATTGTCGTTGCCGAGGTCGTAGAAGCGCTCGCCCGTCTGCGGGCAGGTGCGCTTGGTGCCCCATTCCGGTTTTATCATGTGCCTGTCATGCTCTCGTCTAGTGGGGGTGCGGGGCGGCCGTGGCGCGGCCCCGATGCGACGCGCGCCTTGCCACAGGGGCATGCCGCTGTCAAAGCCGCCGGGCTCATGATCGGGTCCCGTTCCTTCTCGGCCCCGGCGCCGCTCGGCGGCCGGGTGCGCGTGCCGGGGGACAAGTCGATCTCGCACCGCGCGCTGATGCTGGCGGCGCTCGCCGTCGGCCGCAGCCGCATCGACGGGCTGCTGGAGGGGGAGGACGTCCACGCCACCGCCGCCGCGATGCGGGCGATGGGGGCGACGATCGCGCGGGAGGGCGCCGCATGGGTCGTCGACGGCGTCGGCGTCGGCGGGCTGATGCAGCCGGCGACCGCGCTCGACATGGGCAATTCGGGCACCTCCACCCGGCTCCTGATGGGTCTGGCCGCCAGCCACCGCGTCACCGCCACCTTCGTGGGCGACGCCTCGCTGTCGCGCCGGCCGATGGGCCGGGTGATCGCGCCGCTCGCGCTGATGGGTGCCGACATCGCCGCCAGCCCCGGCGGCCGCCTGCCGCTGATGGTGCGCGGCCTGGTGCCGGCGGTGCCGATCGAATACCGCCTGCCGGTCGCTTCGGCGCAGGTGAAGTCGGCGATCCTGCTGGCGGGCCTGAACGCCCCCGGCATCACCCGCGTGATCGAGCCGGTGGCGACGCGCGACCATAGCGAGCGGATGCTGCGCGGCTTCGGCGCGACGCTGAGCGTGGAGGAGGCGGACGGCGCCCGCGTCATCTCGATCACCGGCGAGGCGGAGCTGCGGCCGCAGCATATCGTCGTCCCCGGCGATCCGTCCTCCGCCGCCTTCCCGCTGGTGGCGGCGCTGCTCGTCCCCGGCTCCGAGGTGACGATCGAAAACGTCGGGCTGAACCCGACGCGCGCCGGGCTGATCGCCGTGCTGCGCGAAATGGGCGCGGACATCGCGCTGCTGGATGCGCGCGAGGTCGGCGGCGAGCCGGTCGCCGACCTGCGCGTCCGTCACTCCGCCCTGACCGGCATCGACGTGCCGCCCGGGATCGCGCCGAGCATGATCGACGAGTTCCCCATCCTGTTCGTCGCCGCCGCGCTGGCCGCCGGCCGCACGACGATGCGCGGCCTCGACGAATTGCGCGTCAAGGAGAGCGACCGCATCGCCGTGATGGCGGCCGGCCTGCGCGCCATCGGCGTGGCGGTGGAGGAACTGCCCGACGGGCTGGTGATCGACGGCACCGGCGGCGACCGGCTGCCCGGCGGCGCCACCGTCGCCGCCCGTCTCGACCACCGCATCGCCATGAGCTTCGCCGTCGTCGGCCTGGCCTGCCGCGAACCCGTGACGATCGACGACATGGCGCCGGTGGCGACGAGCTTCCCTGGGTTCGAGGCGATGATGGTCGCGCTGGGCGCCACGACAAGCGGGTCGTCATGCTGAATTTTCCTATCCTTCCCTTCCCCGGCGCAGGCCGGAACCCAGTTGGGAAAGCCGTGGAGCCTTGCGTTTCGCTCTCCACGAACGTCTCCCAACTGGGCCCCGGCCTCCGCCGGGGAAGGGAAGGTGGTAGAGAAGGGGAACTCCACGCATGACCCTCCTCACCCGCCGCGCCGCCCTCGGCATGGGCCTGGCGGCCCTCGCCGCCCCGCTCCGCGCGCGCGGCCCCGCTTCCTACCCGCCGCCCGATCGCGAGCAGATGGTCGCGACGCCCGCCGGCCGGCTCTACGTCCGCGTCAACGGGAACCTGCGTGGGCACCGGCCGCCGCTGGTCATGATCCATGGCGGCCCCGGCGGCAGCCACGCCGCCTTCCTGGATGCGCTGGCGCTCTCGGACGAGCGGGCGGTGATCCTCTACGACCAGCTCGACAGCGGCCGATCGGACCATCCCGGCGATCCGGCCAACTGGACGGTGCCGCGCTTCGTCGACGAAGTGGCGGCGGTCCGCGCGGCGCTCGGCATCCGCCGCTGGCATGTGCTGGGGCATAGCTGGGGCGGCACGATCGCGCTGGAATACGGCGCGCGCCGGCCGCGCGGCCTCGCCAGCCTGATTCTGGCCAGCCCGCTCGTCTCGACCCGCTCCTGGCTGGCCGATGCCGCCATCCTGCGCGGCGCCCTGCCCGCCGCGACCCGCGCCACGCTGGCGCGGTGCGAGACCCCGGCCGCGCCCCCCGCCGGCGCCTGCGACGCGGCCACCGACCTGTTCTACAAGGCCTACAACCGCCGCGAGGCGCCGGCCGACGGCCTGATCGCCTATCGCGCCGGCTTCGACAGCTTCAACCGGCGGCTCTACGAGACGATGTGGGGGAAGAGCGAGTTCGTCTCGACCGGCACGCTGGCGGCCTATGACGGCGAGCCGCTGCTGGCGCGCCTCGACGGCCGCCGCACGCTCTTCATGGCGGGGCAGTATGACGAGGCACGGCCGGCGACCGTGCTGGGCTTCGCCGCGCGCGTGCCGGGCAGCCAGTTCGCCGGGATCGCCGGCGCCGCCCACGGCATCTTCAGCGATCGGCCGGAGGAGAGCCGCGTCGCGCTCCGCCGCTGGATGTGGCGCTGGGATCGCGGGTGAGCACGCCGCTCGTCATCGCCGTCGACGGCCCCGCCGCGTCGGGCAAGGGAACGATCGCGCGCGCGCTGGCGGAGCGTTACGGCTTGGCGCATCTCGACACCGGGCTGCTCTATCGCGCGGTCGGCATCGGCGTGCTGCGCCATGGCGGCGATCCGGAGAACGCCGCCGACGCGCTCGCCGCCTGCGACTTCTCCGCCGCCGCGATGGCCGATCCGGGCTTGAAGAGCGAGGCCGCCGGTCGCGCCGCCTCGATCGTCTCCGCCCACCCCGCGGTGCGCGCCGCGCTCCTCCAGCGCCAGCGCGCCTTTGCCGCCCGGCCCGGCGGCGCGGTGCTCGACGGCCGCGACATCGGCACGGTCATCGCGCCGGACGCCCCCGCCAAGCTGTTCGTGACGGCCGCGCCCGACGTGCGCGCCCGCCGCCGCCATGCCGAGCTGATCGGATTGGGGCTGCGAGTGACGCTGGAGCATGTCCTGACCGACATCCTCGCTCGCGACGAAAGAGATGCGGGACGGGCGGCCGCGCCGCTGGTGATGGCCGCGGACGCGGTGCTGCTGGATACCAGCGGGCTGGATCGCGACGCGGCGATCGGGGCTGCGTTGGCGGCGGTCGGAGCTGTTTGCGATCGGATCGATCCCGCCCGATCATGTCGGACCGGGGGACAGCAACCCCCGACGTGACGTGAACTTCCTCACCTTCCGCCGGCCCGCACGGTTGACGCTCCCCACTTGCCGTTTCGCGGCCTTTCCGCTAAGACCCCGGCCGTCCAGCACGCAATCCCGCGCGCGGAGGCAGAGATCGGGTCCAGCCGACCGGGACGACCGGCGCCTGACCCCGGCACGGCGCGGTGGATTTCCATCGCGCCCTTTTTGCATTCCACGGACATCGAGACCGCCGGCTGAACCTCTCGCAAGAATCACGGGCGGCCCGCGAAACAGGTCAAGGATCGAATACCATATGGCGACTGCGGCGAACCCCACGCGCGACGATTTCGCGGCGCTCCTGGAACAGACACTCGGCACCGCCGACGGCTTCGAGGGCCGCGTCGTCAAGGGCACCGTCACCGCCATCGAGAACGACATGGCAGTGATCGACGTCGGGCTTAAGTCCGAAGGACGCGTCGCGCTGCGCGAGTTCGCCGCCCCCGGCCAGAAGGCCGATCTGTCGGTCGGCGACGAGGTCGAGGTCTATGTCGACCGGGTCGAGAACGCCTCCGGCGAGGCGATGCTGTCGCGCGACCGCGCCCGCCGCGAGGCCGCCTGGGACAAGCTGGAGACCGAGTTCTCGCAGACCGCCCGCGTCGAGGGGGTGATCTTCGGCCGGGTCAAGGGCGGCTTCACCGTCGACCTGAACGGCGCCGTCGCATTCCTGCCCGGCAGCCAGGTCGACATCCGCCCGGTGCGCGACGTCACCCCGCTGATGGACCTGCCGCAGCCGTTCCAGATCCTGAAGATGGACCGC
>CAXTHU010000078.1:0-11648 GCA_964244125.1 uncultured Sphingomonadaceae bacterium | reverse complement strand
GCGGCGATGCGGCAGGCGGCGGCGAACAGCGCGGCGGTCTTGGCGCCGATGATGTCGAGATAGCGCGCCTCGCTGGTGTCGATCCGCCGCTGCGCGGTCAGCTGGTTCACCTCGCCCTCGGCGATCACCGCGCTGGCGCCCGACAGGATCTTCAGCACGCGCAGCGATCCGTCCTCGACCATCAGCTCGAAGGATCGACTGAACAGGAAGTCGCCGACCAGGACGCTGGCCGAATTGCCCCAGATCATGTTGGCCGTGCGCTTGCCGCGCCTGAGGCCGGACATGTCGACGACGTCGTCGTGGAGCAGCGTGGCGGTGTGGATGAACTCGACCGCGGCGGCCAGCCGGTGGTGGCGCTGTCCCGGATAATCCAGCAGCCGCGCGCAGGCGAGCGTCAGCATCGGCCGCATCCGCTTGCCACCCCCGGCGATCAGGTGGCCGGCCAGCTCCGGGATCAGCGGCACGTCGGACTGCATCCGCGCCAGGATCACCTCGTTCACCCGGTGCATGTCGGCCGCGACCAGCGCCATCATCGGATCGAGCGTCGGCGCGGGGTGCGGCGCGCCTGGGCCACGCAGCTGGTGAACGGTCGCGGTCATGCGGTGCATGTGGCGAGGCGCCGCCGCGATGGCAAGCCGGCCGCACTCGACAGCCGCGGCTCCAGCCGGCAAGCATCGCCGCCGAGGAGCGGCACGCGAATGACCAACGAGACGTTGAACGGCTATCGCGAGAGCATCGACAATATCGACGCCGCGCTGGTGTTCCTCCTCGCCGAACGGTTCAAGGTGACGCAGGCGGTCGGCCGCCACAAGGCCGCCGCCGGCCTGCCGCCCGCCGATCCCGGACGCGAGGCCGCCCAGATCGACCGCCTGCGCGCGCTCGCCCGCTCGGCCAATCTCGATCCGGAATTCTCGGAAAAGTTCCTCCGCTTCATCATCGACGAGGTCATCCGCCACCACGAACGGCTCCGCAACGGGGGGTAGCGCATCGGGGGCGGGGCTTCGGCGCATCGGCCTGAACCGTCGGTCCCCGTCTGCGTTAGAAGCGGTCTGGCAGGCGCCCGGCCGACCAGTTCGACCTCATATCCGGATGCAGCCGAACCCATGCCAGATGTCCAGCACGATCGGCTCGCCCTGTTTCCGGGGGAAGGACGGCTCACCGGATTGATGCGCGCGCATGACTGGGCCGCAACCGCCCTGGGCGATCCGGCGGGCTGGCCGGACAGACTCATGGTCCCGCTCGGGATGATGCTGTCGTCGCGCTTCGACATGTGGCTCGGCTGGGGGCCGGAGCTGAACTTCTTCTACAACGACGCCTACGCCCCGACGCTGGGCGACAAGCATCCCGCCGCGCTCGGCCGGCCGATGAAGGCGGTGTGGCACGAGGTCTACGATACGGTGGCGGATCGCATCCGCTCCGTCCTGGACGACGGCGTCGCCACCTGGGACGAAGCGCTGCTGCTCCTGCTGGAGCGTCGCGGCTACGCCGAGGAGACCTACCACACCTTTTCCTACAGTCCGCTGCGCGGCGACGGCGGCGCGGTCGAGGGGCTGATGTGCGTCGTCTCGGAGGAGACCGAGCGCGTCCTGAGCGAGCGGCGGCTGACCACCTTGGGCCTGCTGGCCGACCGGCTGCTGGGGGATCTGGATCGGGACGCGGTGGCCGCCGCCGCCCTTGCCGTGCTGGCCGCCAGCCGCCGCGACTTTCCCTTCGCGCTCCTCTACACCTGCGACGCCGACGGCGGCTGGGTCGGGCGGGCCGCGACCGGCGATGCCGAACCGCTGCTCGACGGCGAGTGGCCGCTCGCCTCGGCCGCGGAGGCCGACGGGCCGATCCGGCTCGACATCGCCGGACGTCCCGGCGTGCCCCCCGGCGACTGGGCGGTGCCCGCCCGCCACGCCCTGCTCGTGCCGGTCGCCCGCTCGGAAGAGGAGGGCGGCCGCGCCGCGCTGGTGCTGGGGCTGAATCCGCACCGCCCGCAGGACGACGACGCGGACGCCTTCGCCAAGCTGGTCGCCGGCCAGATCGCCTCCGCCCTCGCCAATGCCGCCGCGCTCACCAGCGAGCGTCGGCGGGCCGAGCGCATCTGGACCAACTCGCGCGATCTCCTCCTCGTGCTCGATACCGCCGGCGTCATCCGTTCGGTCAATCCCGCCTGGGCCAGGCTGCTGGGCCATCCCGCCGACGAGGTCGTCGGCCACGCCTATCTGGACTTCATCCACCCGGATGACGCGCCGCGCAGCACCGACGAGCTGGAGACGGCGGTGACGAGCGCCGATCTCCACACGATCGAGAACCGCTATCTGACCCGGACGGGCGAGATACGCTGGATATCCTGGAACACCAGCTTCGAGGACGGCCTGCTCTACGCCTACGGCCGCGACGTCACCGAGGAAAAGGCCCAGGCCGAGATCCTGCTCGCGACCGAGGCGGCTTTGCGCCAGGCGCAGAAGATGGAAGCGGTCGGCCAGCTGACCGGCGGCCTCGCCCACGACTTCAACAATCTCCTGACCGGCATCAGCGGCGGCCTGGAGCTGATCCAGATCCGGATCGATCAGGGCCGCTACGACGCGGTGCCCCGCTATGTCGGCGCGGCGAAGGGGGCGGCGGCGCGCGCGGCGGCGCTGACCCAGCGGCTGCTCGCCTTCGCCCGGCGCCAGACGCTCGATCCCCGGCCGACCGACGTGAACCGGCTGATCGTCGGGCTGGAGGACCTGATCCGCCGCACCGTCGGGCCGGGGGTGACGCTGGAGGTCGTCGGCGCCGGCGGTCTCTGGCCGGCGCTCATCGACCCGCCGCAGCTGGAGAACGCGTTGCTGAACCTCTGTCTCAACGCCCGCGACGCGATGCCCGGCGGCGGCCGCATCACCATCGAGACGGCGAACAAGTGGCTGGACGACCGGGCGGCGGCCGAACGCGAGCTGCCGCCCGGCCAGTATCTCTCGGTCTGCGTCAGCGACAGCGGCGGCGGCATGACGCCGGAGGTGATCGACCGCGCCTTCGATCCCTTCTTCACCACCAAGCCGCTGGGCTCCGGCACCGGCCTCGGCCTGTCGATGATCTACGGCTTCACCCGCCAGTCGGGCGGCCAGGTGCGGATCTATTCCGAGGTCGGCCAGGGCAGCACCGTGTGTCTCTACCTGCCGCGCTATCTCGGCGCCGCCGCCCCGGCCGATGCGGCGGAGCCCCGGCCGGCGCCGGCGGCGACCGGCACCGGCGAGGTGGTGCTGATCGTCGATGACGAGGCGACCATCCGCATGCTCGTCGCCGAGGTGCTGGCCGAGGCGGGCTATGCCAGCATCGAGGCGGCCGACGGCGCGGCCGCCCTGCGCATACTGGAAAGCGATGCCCGCGTGGACCTGCTCGTCACCGATGTCGGCATGCCCGGCGGGCTGAACGGCCGCCAGGTGGCGGATGCCGCCCGCGTGCTCCGGCCGGGGCTGAAGATCCTCTTCATCACCGGCTATGCGGAGAACGCGGCGGTCGGCAACGGCCATCTCGAACCCGGCATGGCGCTGCTCACCAAGCCCTTCGCCATGGACCTGCTGGCCGCCAAGGTCCGCCAGCTGATCGAGGGATGACGCGGCGGCCACGGTGATTGGCGACATCGCCGTCACCAATGCTAAGGGGGACGCGAACTTCACGGAGAGACCACTCGGATGCCGCCATTCAAGCCACCCACGTTGATCGAGCGCCAGGCCGCCCAGGCCGAGGCCCGGGACAAGGCGCTGGCCAGGCTGAAGGCGCGGCCGCCGGTCGACGAGGCCGTGGTCCAGGCCCGGCGCGAGGCGGCGGCGAGGCGCGATGCCGCCGCGCTGGCCGCGCGCGAGGCGAAGAAGGCCGCCGCCGAGGAAGCGAAGGCCGCCGCCCTCGCCAGGGCCGAGGAGGCGGCTCGCGTCCAGGCCGAGGCCGCCGCGCTGGCCCCGCCGCCCCCGGTCGAGAAGACCGAGGCCGAGCGCAAGGCCGAGCGCGACCGCCGCTACGCCGCCCGCAAGTCGCGCAAATAGGGGTAGGGACTTGAGCCACAGCATGCGAGGCACGCCATGAACTTCACGATCAACGGCCGCGAGATCGAGACGGAGTTCGATATCCGCACCTCGCTGCTGGACCTGCTGCGCGATCATCTCGGGCTGCCCGGCAGCAAGAAGGGCTGCAACCAGGGCGCGTGCGGCGCCTGCACCGTCCTGGTCGACGGCGAGCGGATAAACGCCTGCCTGGCGCTCGCGGTCCAGTATCAGGGCCGCGCCATCACCACGATCGAGGGGCTCGGCACGGCGGACCGGCTGCATCCGATGCAGCGCGCCTTCATCGCGCATGACGGGTTCCAATGCGGCTATTGTACGCCCGGCCAGATCTGCTCGGCCGTCGCCATGCTGGGCGAGGCGGCGCGCGGGCTGCCGAGCGCGGTCACGGGCGATCTGTGCGCCGACATCGTCGAACTCGATCATGACGAGCTGCGCGAGCGGATGAGCGGCAATCTCTGCCGCTGCGGTGCCTATAACGGCATCGTCGACGCGATCCGCGCCACCATCGCCGGGGACGCCGCCGGCGCCGCGCCGGCCGGTGAGATCGCGGCATGATCGCCTTCGACTATGCCCGGCCCGGCGACACCGCCGAGGCCGTCCGCCTGGCCACCACCGGGGATTTCCGGGCCAGGTATCTCGGCGGCGGCACGAACCTCGTCGACCTGATGCGCGAGACGATCGAGCGGCCCGACAAGCTCGTCGACGTCACCGGGCTGTCCGCCGCGATCGCGCCGCTGGCGGATGGCGGCCTGCGCATCGGCGCGGCGGCGACGAACAGCGCGGTCGCCGCCCACCCGGCGGTCCGGGCGCGTTTCCCCCTGCTCGCCCGCGCCATCCTGGCCGGGGCCAGCGCGCAGATCAGGAACATGGCGACGGTCGGCGGCAACCTGCTCCAGCGGACCCGCTGCGAATATTTCTACGACGACGCCGCGCGCTGCAACAAGCGCGCGCCCGGCGCCGGCTGCGATGCGATCGACGGGTTCAACCGCATCCACGCCATCCTCGGCGCCTCGCCCGCCTGCGTCGCGACCCATCCGTCCGACATGTGCGTCGCGCTCGCCGCGCTCGACGCGGTGGTCCACCTGGAGGGTCCGGGCGGCGCGCGGACGGTGAAGCTGGTCGATCTCCACCGCCTGCCCGGCGGCCGTCCCGATATCGAGACCGAGCTGGCCGGCGGCGAACTGATCGTCGCGGTTGAATTGCCGCCGCTGCCCTTCGCGACCCGGGCCGCCTATCGCAAGGTGCGGGACCGGGCGAGCTACGCCTTCGCCCTCGTCTCCGTCGCCGCCGCGCTGGATGTGGCCGAGGGGATGGTCCGCGACGTCCGCCTCGCGCTCGGCGGCGTCGCCCACAAGCCGTGGCGCGCGTGGAAGGCGGAGGAGGTCCTGCGCGGGGCGCCGGCGACCGGGGCGAGCTTCCGCGCCGCCGCCTACGCCGAGCTGGCCGACGCGGCGGGCCTGCGCGACAACATGTTCAAGATCGAGCTGGCCCGGCGCACCGTCGTCGCCGTGCTCGCCGACCTCGCCGGAGAGCCCGCATGAGCCTGATCGAGACCGCCGCCAAGACGGTGCAGGGTGCGGCCCAGGCGGTGATGAAGAAGGCGGTCGAGCTGGCGCCGGACGCCTGGGTGCCCGGCGGCGTGCCCGATCCGCTGATCCGCCACAAGCACGGGCTGATCGGCACCCCGGTGTCGCGCCTCGACGGGCCGCTCAAGGTGATGGGCGCGGCCCGCTTCGCCGCCGAGGTGCCGCTGCCCGGCATGGTCTACGCCGCGCTGGCCCACGCCACGGTGGCCCGGGGCCGCATCGCGACGCTGGACACGGCCGAGGCCGAGGCCGCGCCCGGCGTGGTGCTGGTGATGACCCACCGCAACGCCCCGCCGATGAAGCCGGTGCCCGCCTTCATGACCGCGCCGAAGGCGGCCGGCGGCGACGATCTGGCGCCGATGCAGGACGATCGCGTCCATTGGAACGGCCAGCCGGTCGCCCTCGTCCTCGCCGACCGCCAGGAGCAGGCGGACCATGCCGCCTCGCTCGTCCGCGTCACCTACGACATCGAGCCGGCGGCGACCGTGTTCGCGGATGCCAAGGCCCATACCCGGCCCGGCACGTTCCAGGGCGAGCCGCTGCTGGTCGAGATCGGCGACGCCCCGGCGGCGCTGGCGGCCGCCCCCCACAAGGTCGACGCCGTCTACCGGACGCCGCGCCACAACCACAACGCGATCGAGCTGCACGCCGCGACGCTGGCGTGGGATGGCGACGACCTCGTCGTCCACGACGCCTCGCAATGCGTCGCCCACGTCGCCTGGTCGCTGGCGCAGGTGTTCGGCCTGACCGAGGACCAGGTCCACGTCACCTCGCCCTATGTCGGCGGCGGTTTCGGCGGCAAGACGCTGTGGCAGCACCAGATCCTCGCCGCGGCCGCCGCGCGGCTGGCCGGCCGGCCGGTCAGGATCATGCTCTCGCGCGAGGGCGTCTACCGGCTGATCGGCGGGCGGACGCTGACCGAACAGCGGGTGGCGATCGGCGCGCAGGCGGACGGCCGCTTCGATGCGCTGATCCACACCGGCGTGGTGGCGATGACGCCGCACAACAACATGCCCGAGCCGTTCATCCTGCCGACCCGCTCGGCCTATGCCGCCGGCAGCTTCAGGCTCGACGTCGAGGTGGTGGAGCTGGACATGCTCGCCAACACCTTCATGCGCGCGCCGGGCGAGGCGGTCGGCACCTTCGCGCTGGAAAGCGCGGTCGACGAACTCGCCGCGGCGCTCGGCATGGATCCCATCGCGCTCCGGCTCCGCAACGAGCCGGAGACCGACCCGACATCCGGCACGCCCTTCTCCTCGCGTCACATCGTCGAGGCCTGGCGCGCGGGGGCGGAGCGGTTCGGCTGGGGCGCGCGCGCGGCGACGCCCGGCACGCGGCGCGAGGGCGAGTGGCTGGTCGGCATGGGCTGCGCGACCGCGACCTATCCCTATCACCGCATGCCGGGCGGCGCCGCCCGCCTGACGCTGACGAAGGACGGCCACGCCACCGTCGAGATCGCCGCGCACGAAATGGGCATGGGCACCGCCACCACCCAGACGCTGATCGCCGCCGAGCGCCTCGGCCTGCCGATGGACCGGGTGCACTTCGCCTATGGCGATTCGCGGCTGCCCGGCATCGTGCTGGCCGGCGGATCGCAGCAGACCGCGTCGATCGGCGCGTCGGTGATCGCCGCTCAGCGCGCGCTGGTCACCGCGCTGCTGAAGCTCGCCGGCAACGACTCGCCGCTGGCCGGCCTCAAGCCCGAGGAGGTCGGCGGGCATGACGGCGGCCTGTGCAAGCTGGACGACCCCGCCCGGCGCGAGAGCTACGCCTCGATCCTGACCCGCGCCCGGCGCGAGGAGGTGACGGTCGAGGCCGAGGCTTCCCCGCCGCTCGAGACGCAGCACTGGTCGATGCACTCGCACGGCGCGATGTTCTGCGAGATGCGGGTGAACGCGGTCACCGGCGAGACGCGGGTCGGCCGTTTCCTCGGCTCGTTCGATTGCGGCCGCATCATCAACGCCAAGACCGCCGCCAGCCAGTTCCGCGGCGGCATCGTCATGGGTCTCGGCATGGCGCTGATGGAGGAGACCCGGTTCGACGAGCGCAGCGGCCGCATCATGAACCCCAGCCTCGCCGAATATCACGTCCCGGTGCAGCTGGACGTGCCCGAGATCGACGTGATCTGGACCGACATCGCCGATCCCCACACGCCGATGGGCGCGCATGGCGTCGGCGAGATCGGCATCACCGGCGTCGCCGCCGCGGTCGCCAACGCGATCTACAACGCGACCGGCAAACGCATCCGCGACCTGCCGCTCACGCTGGACAAGCTCCTTTAGCCGACCGGCCGGCGATCCGGCGGAATGAACATGGCACGCGGGGACGTCGTTCCCCAAATGGACTCATGTTACGGCCGCTGGGCGACGGCCCCAGCCATGAGCTGCCGATGACGCGGGAACAGGTCGCGGACGCCGTCGGCCTGACGCCGGTCCACGTCGACCGAACGCCCAAGCCGCTGGAGAGCCTGAGGCGATCAGGCCATCCCCGCCGATCCGCGCCCGATCGCCCGGGCGACGAGCGGATGGGCGCGCGCCGCGGCGTCGAGCCACGCCAGCCCCGACGCCAGTTCGGCCCGATGCTCGCGGCGGGCCTGTTGCAGCAGGCCGGCGCGCAGCGTGGCGCTGTAGGCTTGTTCCGGCGCCTTGGAGTAACGGGTCATGAGCGGACCCGTGGCCAGGGCATCGACCTGGGCTTCAGGCAGCGCCGCCCCGAACAGGGCGAAAGCGCGGGACAGATTGTCGGCGGGCCGGGCGAGGAACTGCTCGAAATCCAGCCATGCGAGGCGCGCGGCGGGGACCGTCTCGGCCGCCAGCAGGGCGGTCATCTCGCAGGCCCAGCTCATCGCGATCCGCGCTCCCTCGTCGAGTTCGATCAGGCGCCAGGCATCCGCGCCGAGCCGGCGATGGAGGCGGCGGAGGCGGAGCGGGGCCATCGCCCGGATTTCCTGGCGCGATGCCGGGCCGGCCAGGATGCCCGCGATATAGGCTTCGGGCGCGACGTGCATGAGCAGCGCGCACGGATCGTCGACCCGCGCGAGCAGTTCCGGGGCGATCTCGCTCGCGAAACTCGTCGCCTTGACCACCGCGCGCTGGCCCGGCCGGAAGCCGCGCGACCAGAGCGCGAGAAGCGCGTCGCGGCGCAGCTCGTAACCGGCCCGGTCGATGAAGCTCTCCGGCCTGGCCAGATCCGGTTCCACGGTCGCCAGCGTCCGCAGCGGCAGCGGTTCCCGCAGCGAGAGGATGTCGGGATGCTCGCCGATCAGCCGCGACAGCAGGGTCGATCCGACATGGCCGATGTGAAAGACGAAGCGGCAGTCGCGGGGCGCGGCGGGATCAATCGCGGCGAGAACGCTCGGCCAATCGACCCATTCGGCGGCGGAAGCGGCGGGGCCGATGCGCTGGTCGAGGAAGCTCGCCCTGGCGTAGCCCGTCTCACCCAAGCGGATGAAGGACAAGGCGTCGGCAGCCACGTCATAGCCGAAGGGATAACATCCGGCGAGGCCGAGCTGCGAGGCGTCCATCGTCACCTTCCCCGGCGCTTCGATCCTCGCGTCGACCGGACCTTTCGTCGACGGGTGATCTCCGGCTGCCGAAACGCAAACAGGGCGGGCCTCACGGCCCGCCCTGCTACGTGATGCGATAATCCTAGAACTTCAGGCGCGCACCGACCGAGTAGCGGCGGCCGAGGGCGTCATAGGTCGAGGGGAAGGTGTTGCCGCTGTTGTAGGCGGTGGAGCCCGCATTGGCACCCGTCAGCGGCGGGTCCTTGTCGAGCAGGTTGGTCACCGCGACGGTCAGGTCGAAATTCTCGCTGACGCCAAGGCGGGCGGTAAGATCGAAATAGTCATAGGCGTTGATGCGGCCCAGATTCGTCTGCTTGCCGTTGACCAGACCGACGAAGAACGGGGTGCCGCCGTTGGCGACATCGGCATCCGCCGGCTCCTGCTTGAACTTGCTGATGTGGCGCCACAACAGCGAGAGGTCGACGCTTCCGAGGGTGAATGTGGAACGCACGCTCCAGTAGAACTTCGGCTGGAGGTTGCCGCAATTTGCCACCGAATAGAAGCCGGTGCAATCGCGGTTCACCAGGCCGGGGGCACCCTGGAAGTAGGAGTTGAAGGTATAGTTGCCCTGGCCGCTGAGGTTCAGCTTCGCGAAGCCCAGGTCACGACGATAGTTGAAGCCGGCGTCGATGCCGTCGGTCTCGATCGTGCCGAGGTTCGAGATCGCCGACAGCAGGCCCTTGGTGGTCGCCGGATCCCCGTCCAGACCGCCCGTCACCGGGTTGCGCTGGATCGACTGGCAGGCACTGCTGGTCGCGCTGTCGGCGGTGATGCTGCCGAAGCACTGGTCGAGGATGTCACCCGGCGTGAAGGAGGAGACCGCGCCCTTCACCTTGATGCGGTAATAGTCGGCCGTGATCGACAGGCCCGGGACATAGGCCTTCGGCTGAAGGACGACACCGATCGTGTAGCTGTCGGACTTCTCCGGCCGCAGGTTGATGTTGCCGCCGGCGGTCACGTTGGCTTGCGCCGCCGTCGGGTTGGTGATGCTGCCGATCGTGCCGGCCGGCGCACCCTGCGCGAGGCAGATGGCGCGCAGGTTCGCGTTGGCGACCGGGGCCGAACCGGCGCACGGATCGGACGCCAGGCTGGTCAGGCCGGTGTTCACCGGCGAGAACAGCTCCGAGATGTTCGGCGCGCGGACCGCGCGCTGATAGTTGCCGCGCACCTTGATGCCGTCGACCGGCTCCCAGCTGCCACCCGCCTTGTAGGTGGTGGTGTTGTAGGTCGGCGCACTCGTCGCGAACACCTTGTAATGCGAGTAGCGGATGCCCGCTTCCAGCGTCAGGCTCTGGAAGAACGGCTTGTCCTGGACCAGCGGGGCGATCAGCTCGCCGTAGGCTTCGTAGACTTCGTAGCCGCCGTCGATGTTCGGCGCGGCCGCACCGGCACCGCCCAGGTCGCCGGCCTGGGCCAGCGAGTCGGCGCGCTGCTGGGCGCGGTATTTGCGATACTCGGTGCCGGCGGCGAAACCGATGGCGTCCTCGGCGAACGGGCTGGAGACGCCGAAGTCGCCGTTCAGCAGCGCGCGGGCCTGAGCCAGCGAGGTGCGGACGGTCGTGCTGCTGTCGGCGGTGAGGAAGGCGGCCTGCGCCGGCGTGATCGAGCCGTCCGGGCCGAAGACGTTGACGGGGACGCAGCCCGCGGTGGTCGATCCGTTGGGCGCGCCGCCGAGGCAGGTCGCGGTGTTGGTCGCATAAACCGCCGAACGGAAACGGGTGTTCAGCGTGTAGCCGCGCTGCGTCGCCACATTCTCCGATTCGCCATAGGCGCCCGAAACGTCGAGGTTCAGCGAGTTGGTGATGCCGATGCGCGTGCCAAGCTTGTAATCGAAGGTGGTGGTCTGGAAGTTGCCGAGACGCGGACCGACTTCCGTGGTGCGCCGCGACAGGTTGACCGTCACGGTGCGGAAGTTGGGGTCGGTCGGGCTGGTCGCCAGCGCCGCCGCGTTGCACTGCGCCGTCGTGAAGCGGGGAGTATAGCCGCTCGGCACGCCGGCCACGACCGGCGCGACGTTGAAGGCGCAGAACTGGTTGCGCAGCGCCGCGGGCAGATAGGGGTTGCTGAGCGGGATGGTGACCGATGTGGCGAAGGCGCCCGACGGGGCGATGATCGTGTTGACCGTGTTCTTCGAGAACAGGCCGCGCGTATAGATTTCGATGCCGTCGGCGACCTCGTAATGGCCGGCGCCGTACATGTTGAATCGCTCGAACGGCGTCTGGAAGATGTTGTAGGGATTGAAGTTGAACGGCGCGTAGGGGGCGACTGCCTGCCCGGTCGCGACGTTCAGCTGGCGGTTGCCGCCGTTCAGCACCGAGGCGACGGTGCTGGGCAGCCCGGTCGCCGGATTGATCGGGCGGGTGCCCGAGAAGGTCGACGGGACAGCGGTGCCCGAACCCGCGAGAGCCAGGTTGTTGGGGTCATACGAGCTTCGGTTGAGGATCGATCCCTGCCGCTCGCCCTGATAGACCG
>CAXTHU010000077.1:0-11682 GCA_964244125.1 uncultured Sphingomonadaceae bacterium | reverse complement strand
CGCGATCAGCGCCGGGGCGGCGGCGGCGTCATAGGTCAGGTCGCCGTCGGCCAGCACGTAGATGTCGGCGTCGACGTCGGCGAACATGCGGCGGACGACGTTGCCCTTGCCCCGCACCCGCTCCAGCCGGACGACGGCGCCGGCGGCGCGCGCCTCCGCCGCCGTCGCATCGGTGCTGTCGTTATCGTAGACGTAGACGACCGCCCCGGGCAGCGCGGCGCGAAACCCCGCCACCGTCCGCGCGACGGCGGCCGCCTCGTTCCAGCATGGCAGCAGCACGGCGACGCGCGGGGCGTTCATCCCGGATCGCCCCGCCCGCCGTTACTCCGCCGACGCCTTGGACCTGGCCGCCCGCTTCGCCTTGGGCTTCGCGGCGTCGTCGACGTCGGCGGGAACTTCCGGGGCCGGCGCCTCGGGCGCGGTCCCGGTCGTCACTTCCTTCGACTTTTTTGCGCGCGGCTTCTTCGCCGGCTCGGCCTCGGCCGCGTCAGTGGAAGCGGCTACCGCAGTGGCAGGGGCATCATGGTCATGGTCGCAGTCCGGGCCATGGACGTGGCCGCCGGTGCCCGGCTCGTCGCCCTCGGCCTCGATCGCGGCTTCCAGCTCGGCGCGGGTCACGGCGCGGTCGGTGATCTCGGCGGTGCCGAACAGATGGTCGACCACCTTGTCCTCGTAGAGCGGCGCGCGCAGCTGGGCAGCGGCCATCGGATCCTGCCGGACATATTCGGCGAAGCGCTCGCGCTCCTGCGGGGCGTATTGCTGCGCCGCCTGGGCGACCAGCCGGTTCATCTCCTGCTCGGTCACGGTCACGCCGTTGGCGCTGCCGATCTCCGACAGCAGGAGGCCCAGCCGCACCCGCCGCTCGGCGATGTCGCGATAGTCGCCGCGATCCTTTTCCAGCTCGGCCGTCGCCGCCGCCTGATCCTCCTCGTGGCTGGCCTCATGCTCCAACTGCTTCCAGATCTGCTGGAACTCGGCCTCCACCATCGACGGCGGCACCGGGAAATCGTGGCTCGCGGCCAGCTGGTCGAGCAGCTTGCGCTTCATGTGCGTGCGGGTGAGGCCGTTCAGCTCCTGCTCGACCTGGCCCTTGAGCAGCTCGCGCAGCTGCTCAAGGCTTTCGAGGCCGAGGCTTTTCGCGAAGTCGTCATCGGGCGCCGCGTCGGCCTTCGCCACCTTCACCTCGGTGACGGTCACGGCGAAGGTTGCCGCCTTGCCGGCCAGCTTCTTCTCGGGATAATCCTTGGGGAAGGTGACGTCGAGCGTCCGGGCCTCGCCCGCCTTCACCCCCGCCAGCTGCTCCTCGAAACCGGGGATGAGCCGGCCCGAGCCCAGCTCGATCGACATGCCCTCGCCGGTGCCGCCGTCGAAGGCGACGCCGTTCACGGAGCCGGCATAGTCCATCACCACCAGGTCGCCGACCGCCGCCTCGTGGCCCTCGGGCGCCGCCTCATGCGCCTTCTGCTGGCCGGCGAGCCGCGCGACCTGCTCGTCGATCGCGGCATCCTCCGGCGCGACCGTCAGCCGCTCCAGCTTCAGTCCCTCGATCGAGGGCGCCGGGACGACGGGCAGCACCTCCAGGCTGACCTTCACCTCGGCGTCGCGGCCCGGCGCATAGGCCTCGTCCAGCTCGACCGCCGGCTGCATCGCCGGGCGCAGCTGCCTGTCGGTCAGGAGCGACTGCACCCCCTGGCTCACCGCCTCCTGCAACGCCTCCTGCTGCATCGCCGGCCCGTGCATCTTGCGCACCAGGTTGGCCGGCACCTTGCCGGGGCGGAAGCCGGGCATGTTGATCCGCGGCGCCGCACGCCTGATCTGCGCCTCCACCCGCCGGTCGATCTCCGCCGCCGGGATGGTGAGCGTATAGCCGCGCCGCAGCCCCTCGTTCAAAGTCTCGACAGTCTGCATGGATCGACCTTCTTCAAAAATTTCCGGGGCATGGCGCCGCTCGGCCGGCGGCGAAGCTGGTGCGGGCGAAGGGACTCGAACCCCCACATCTTGCGATACCAGGACCTAAACCTGGCGCGTCTACCAGTTCCGCCACGCCCGCCGGAAAGCCGCGTTCGGGCGCGGTCTATAGCAGGCGCGCGGGCCAGAGCAAGGCGGGAGCCGGGACGGTGCCGGCGCGTTGCGACGGGTGAGAAGAAGGAGAAGCGACATGGCCAGCAGCCCACCCGACAGCCATCCCGACTCGGACGCCTCCGGCCCGGCGGACGACGTCGAGCGGCCGTCCCCGGACGACGATCACGGGCGCGCCGGCGTCGAGGACACCCCCGGCACCGACGGCGGCACGTCGGGCACCGGCGGGACCAACCACAGAATCGATCGCGACGTCACCTCCTGAACTTCGGTCGTTCGGAGCGGGATGTAGGAAATGCGGGCGGAACTCTCGCGTCGTTTCGGGCGAAAGCGGCGACCGGCGCGTCCCGCCACGGGCACCCGGGAGGACTTTTTCTGAAGACCGCGCCTCAAGCGGCCAATGGACCGACCATCCGACGCCCACGAAGATGACCAGGGCGTTTTCCGGCCGGGTAGTCGCGAAGCTCCGTCTGTCCGGATGACTTCGCGCCGGTCGCCTGGGCGGGCCGGGCCTTGGGGGCACCGGACCGCCTTGCTCCATCCCGGCCGCTGATCGGACGACCGGAGATGGCGGTCGTGTAACCGATATGGTTCGTCGTGTCAAGCTCGCCGGATGGCGACGCGGTCGCGGGGCATCATGGGAGGAGCGGCAGCGCCGCCCCGCCGTCACCCCAGCATCTTCTTCAGCACCTCGTTCACCACCGCCGGATTGGCCCTGCCGCCCATCGCGCGCATCGCCTGGCCGACGAAGAAGCCGAACAGCTTGTCCTTGCCGCCGCGATAGTCGGCCACCTTGTCGGCGTTCGCGGCCATGATCTTCGCGATTTCCGCCTCGATCGCGCCGGTGTCGCTGGTCTGGCGCAGGCCGCGCGCCTCGACGATGGCGGCGGGATCGTCGCCGGTCTCCAGCATCACCTCGAACACCTGCTTGGCCAGACCGCCCGACAGCGTCCCGTCGGCGACGAGCGCCAGCAGCGCGGCGCCCTGGCGCGGCGACACCGGACCGTCGCCGATCTCGCGCCCAAGCCGGTTGAGCGCGCCGAACAGGTCGGACGTCACCCAGTTCGCCGCCGCCTTCGCGACCTCCGCCTGGCTCCTGCCCTGCGCGGCGGCGGCATCGACCAGCAGCGCCTCGAACCAGCGCGCCGTCTCGACATCGGCCGTCAGCACGTCGGCGGCATAGTCGCTCAAACCCAGCGCCGCGACATAGCGCGCGCGCTTGGCGTCGGGCAGTTCGGGCAGGCTGTCGCGGCATTCGGCCAGGAACGCCTCGTCCAGCTCCAGCGGCAGCAGGTCCGGGTCCGGGAAATAGCGATAGTCGTGCGCGTCCTCCTTGGATCGCATCGACCGGGTGACGCCCTTGTCGGGATCGAACAGCCGCGTCTCCTGGACGATCGCGCCGCCATCCTCCAGCACCGCCACTTGGCGCCGCGCCTCATGCTCGATCGTCGCCATGACGAAGCGGACCGAATTGACGTTCTTCGTCTCGGTGCGCGTGCCGAGTTCCGTGGCGCCGGCCCTGCGCACCGAGACGTTGACGTCGGCGCGCATCGACCCCTCTTCCATATTGCCGTCGCACGAGCCGACATAGCGCAGCAACGCTCTCAGCTTCCGGAGATAAGCCCCTGCCTCGGCGGGAGAACGCATGTCGGGACGCGACACGATCTCCATCAGCGCGACGCCGGATCGGTTGAGATCGACATAGGAGCGGGTGGGATGCTGGTCGTGGATCAGCTTGCCGGCATCCTGCTCGACATGGATGCGCTCGATCCCGATCGTCTTGGCCTCGCCGGCGCCGTCGCGCGCCAGCGGCTCGATCGCCATCGCCCCTTCCCCGACCAGCGGATGATAGAGCTGGCTGATCTGATAGCCCTGCGGCAGATCGGCGTAGAAGTAGTTCTTGCGATCGAACCGCGACCAGCGGTTGATCTCCGCCCCGATCGCCATGCCGGTGCGGACCGCCTGGCGGATGCATTCGCGGTTCGGCACCGGCAGCATCCCCGGCATGGCGGCATCGACCAGCGAGACGTTGGCGTTCGGCTCGGCACCGAAGCGGGTCGAGGCGCCGGAGAAGAGCTTGGCCCGCGACGTCACCTGGGCATGGACCTCCAGCCCGATCACGACCTCCCACGCGCCGGTGGCGCCCTCGATGCGATAGGCGGGGGATGCGTCAGCCATGGGGATGGGTCTCGGGCGTGATGAGGGGGAGGGACGGGAAATGACGGCGATAGAGCGAGACGTCCCGTGTCAGGAGGGTAGCGCCCAAAGTTTCGGCATGAGCGCCGATCAGGAAATCCGGTAAGATCGGGCCGCCTTCCCGATCGCCCTTTCGCCCGCGCCGGTAGTTGCGAAAGGCACGTCCGCCCGCAAAGGCACTGGCGGCATCCGGCGACACGATTTCGATATCGAGATCGTCGAGCGCGACGAGAAGCGCCGGCAGGTCCGGTGCATTTCCTGCAACCTCGGCCAGAATAATCCGATTTATCAACAGTTCGAGACCAGCCACGTCGAGCAGCTTCAACGTCGCGCGGGACCAATCGACCCAAGCTTGATCCAGGCCGATCGCATCTATGACCACGTTGGGGTCGACGAGGATCATTCGTCGCGATACCCGCGCAGTTCCTCCATGATTTCGGCCGTGGATTGGCCGGTCGAAAAGCGATCTCCCATCGCGGCGAAAGCATGATCGATGCGGGCGGCACGCTGCTCCGCCGTCTCGCCAAGACGCTTGGCCTGCGTACGCGTCAGCAGCACCACCTCGCCAAGGTCGTTCAGGCCGACCACCAGTGCCCTTCCCGGCACCAGCCCCGAGGCCTTCCTGATCTGCTCAGGAATAAGGATGGCACCTTCCGCGGACATTTCGGTCGTGGCCAACTCGGCTATCGGTCCATGGATGGTCATCTCTCTGTCTCCTCGCCTGACCCGATTAGCAAATCGGGCAGCCTACCACCACGCCTCCGCCCGCGCCACGAACCCCGCCCGCTGCTCGATCGCCAGCGCGGCGTCCAGCACGCCCTGCTCGTCCAGCGGCCGGCCGATGATCTGGAGGCCCAGCGGCAGCCCCTGCCCGTCCAGCCCCGCCGGCACCGACATCGCCGGCAGCCCGGCGAGCGAGGAGGGGACGGTGAAGACGTCGTTCAGATACATCGCGATGGGATCGGCCAGCCGATCGCCCAGCGCGAAGGCGGCGGACGGCGCGGTCGGCGTCAGCAGCAGGTCGCACGCCGCCCACGCCTGCTCGAAGTCGCGGGCGATCAGCGCGCGGACCTTCTGCGCCTGGGTGTAATAGGCGTCGTAGAAGCCGGCCGACAGCACGTAGGTGCCGATCATGATCCGCCGCTTCACCTCCGCGCCGAAGCCCGCGGCGCGGGTGGCGGCATACATGTCCTGGAGGTTGGCGCCGTCGGGCAGTTCGCGCAGGCCGAAGCGGACGCCGTCGTAGCGCGCGAGGTTGGACGACGCCTCGGCCGGGGCGATGATGTAATAGGCCGGCAGCGCATGGCGCGTGTGCGGCAGCGACACCGGCACGATCTCCGCCCCGGCATCGCGCAGCCAGTCCTCGCCCCGCCGCCACAGCGCGGCGATCTCGGGCGGGATGCCGTCGATGCGATATTCGGTGGGAATGCCGATCCGCTTCCCCTTGAGATCGCCCGACAAGCCCGCTTCCCAATCCGGCACTGGCAGATCGAGCGAGGTCGCGTCCCTGGCGTCGAACCCCGCCATCGCGCCCAGCAGGATCGCGCAGTCACGGACGTCGCGCGCCATCGGCCCGGCCTGGTCGAGCGAGGAGGCGAAGGCGACCACGCCCCAGCGCGAGCAGCGGCCGTAGGTCGGCTTGATGCCCGCAATGCCGGTGAAGGCCGCCGGTTGCCGGATCGATCCGCCGGTGTCGGTGCCGGTGGCGCCGGGGCACAGCCGCGCCGCCACCGCCGCGGCCGAGCCGCCGGACGATCCGCCCGGCGTCAGGGCCGCGTTTCCCCCGTCCCGCCGCCGCCAGGGCGAGACGACGTCGCCGAAGGCGCTGGTCTCGTTGGATGAGCCCATGGCGAACTGGTCCATGTTGAGCTTGCCGAGCATTCCCGCGCCGGCGTCGAACAGCCTGGCGGTGACGGTGGATTCGTATTCCGGCACGAAGCCGGCGAGGATCGCGCTGCCCGCCGTCGTCGCCACGCCCCGCGTGCAGAACAGATCCTTGATGCCGAGCGGCACGCCCGACAGCGGCTTCAGCGCGCCCGCGCCCCGCGCCGCGTCGGCGGCATCGGCGGCGGCGAGCGCATGGTCCGGCGTCTCGACCAGCCAGGCGTTCAGCAGCCGCGCGTCCCCGATCGCGGCGACGAACCCCTCGGCCACCTCGCGCGCGGTGAACGCGCCGTCGCGCACGCCGTCGCGGATCGCCGCGATCCCCAGTTCCGTCAAAGCGTTGCCGGCCACTATTCGATCACCTTGGGAACCGTGAAGAAGCCGTGTTCGGCCTGCGGCGCGTTCGCCAGCACCCGGTCGCGCACGCCGCCGTCGGTGACGCGATCCTCGCGCAAGCGCAGGTGGTTGGGGATGACGGCGGCGAGCGGGGCGACGCCGGCGGTATCCACCTCCGCCAGCTGCTCGATCCAGTTCAGGATGTTGTTCAGCTCGGGAACGAGCGCCTCGGCCTCGGCGTCGCCGGTGGCGATGCGGGCGAGGCGGGCGATCCTGCGGACGGTGGCGGCATCGACGGACATGGCGCGGCGGCTATCACCCCCACCCCTCCGCCTCAACCCCCCGGCCGATGCCGCCCATGCCTTGCGGCCGTCATCATAGAGGCGCATGATACGCCAAAGCCGGTAAGAGCGAGGATGCATGGCGGCGCGTCGTTTCCTTTACGCCATTGCTGGACTCATCATGCTGACCCTCGCCGCCGCCCTCGGCTGGAACCTGTTCCAGGATCAGATCATGCGCGCGGCGCTGGTGCCGTCGGCGCCTTTCGCGCCGCCGGCCAACGCCGATGCGATCGACTATTCGCGACCCGAGGCGTGGCTGTCGCGGCCGGGGCTGGCCAACGATCCGTCGCGCTGGACGCCTGCCGGCATCTCGCCGACCGACCGGCCGACGGTCGCGGTCTTCTACGTCGCCCCGACCACCTATCTGCGCCGCACCCGGTGGAACGCGCCGCTGGACGATGCCGAGGCGAACGAGCGCCTGCGCCTGTTCGCCGCCAGCCAGGCGAGCGCGTTCAACGCCGTCGGCCAGGTGTGGGCGCCGCGATATCGCCAGGCGACGATGGGCGCCTTCCTCACCTCCGAAGGAGACGCGGCCAGGGCGCTGGACTTCGCCTATCACGACGTCGAAGCGGCGTTCGCGTCGTTCCTGCGCCAGGTGCCGCCGCATGTCCCGATCCTGCTCGCCGGGCACAGCCAGGGCTCGCTCCACCTGCTGCGCCTGATCGCCGACCACGTCTCCGGACTGCCGGTGGCGCGGCGGATCGTCGCGGCCTATGCGGTCGGCTGGCCGGTCTCGGTCGAGGCGGACATCCCCGCGCTCGGCCTGCCCGCCTGCGCCAGGCCCGATCAGACCGGCTGCCTCATCTCCTGGCAGAGCTTCAGCGAGCCGGCCGATCCCAAACAGGTCCAGACGCTCTACGACGCCTCCACCGGCCTCACCGGCCGTCCGCGCCGCGGCACCCGCATGCTGTGCGTCAACCCGCTGACCGGCCGGCCGAACGAGGCGGCGCCCGCCTCGGCCAATCTCGGCGCGCTCCAGCCCGACGCCGGCCTCGACGACGCCTCGCTCCGCCCCGGCGCGGTGCCGGCGCGCTGCGACCCGGCGGGCTTCCTGCTGATCGGCGCGCCGCCGGCGGGGTTCGGCCGGTTCGTCCTGCCGGGCGGCAACTATCATGTGTTCGACTATGCGCTGTTCTGGGCGAACATCCGCGCCGATGCCGAGCGGCGGACGGACGCCTTCCTCGCCCGCAGATGATCGTCGCGGACCTCCAGGGGTTGCGCGACGCCCTGCCGATGGGCGGGCGGCTGGCGGGGCTGGACGTCGGCACGAAGACGATCGGCATCGCCTATTGCGACGCGCGCTGGACGATCGCGACCGCCGCCGAGACGATCCGGCGCGGCAAGTTCGCCGCCGACCTGACGCGGCTGGCCGCCCTGTCGGACCAGGAGCGGATCGCCGGCCTCGTCGTCGGCCTGCCGCTTAGCCTGGACGGCGGCGACAGCCCGCGTACCCAGTCGGTCCGCGCCTTCGCCCGCAACCTGGCCGCGCTGTCGCGCCCGATCCTGCTGTGGGACGAGCGCTGGTCCACCGCCGCGGTCACCCGCGCCCTCATCGCCGCCGACGCCACCCGCCGCCGCCGCGCCGAACTGGTCGACAAGATGGCGGCGGCCTATATCCTGCAAGGGGCGATCGACGCGCTGGGGATGTGCTGAGGTAATCGCTCGTCAACCGCTCCGCGATATCGTGGTCCGATGCTGATCGCCATCGCCTGCTGGATCCTGTTCATCAACATATGCACGTTCCTGCTGTTCGGCGAGGACAAGCGGCGCGCTCGCGCGGGGGAGCGACGAATACCGGAGAACGATCTGCTGGTGTCCACTCTGATCGGCGGCACGGCCGGAGCCTACGCCGGCCGCGCATATTTTCGCCACAAGACGCGCAAGGAGCCGTTCTGCACGATGCTGCATGTGAAGGCGATGGCACAGGCCGGCCTGTCGATCGGCTTCGCGGCACCTTCGTCGATATTGTCCTGACCGGACGCCGCCGCCCATCTCGGGATTGGCATCGACCGGAAAGTGCGCCTATCCCGCCCGTCCATGGCCGCCGGCATCCACCCCTTCCCGCATCGCCACCTGACCGGCATCCACGGGCTCCAGCCGCATGAGATCGCCTTCCTGCTGGACGAGGCGGAACAATGGGTGACGCTCAACCGCCAGGCGGCCAAGCATGACGAGCGGCTGTTCGGCCTCACCCAGATCAACGCCTTCTTCGAGAACTCGACGCGCACGCTGCTCAGCTTCGAGATCGCCGGCAAGCGGCTCGGCATGGACGTGGTCAACATGGTCGCCGGCCAGTCGAGCATGAAGAAGGGCGAGACGCTGCTCGATACCGCCGCGACGCTGAACGCGATGCGGCCCGACGTGATCGTCATCCGCCACGAACATAGCGGCGCGTCGCAGCTGATCGCCGAGAAGGTCGACTGCCCGGTGCTGAACGCCGGCGACGGGCGGCACGAGCATCCGACGCAGGGGCTGCTCGACGCGCTCACCATCCGCCGCCGGCGGGGCCGGATCGAGGGGCAGGTGGTGGCGATCTGCGGCGACGTGCTGCACAGCCGGGTGGCGCGGTCGAACATCCTGTGCCTGACGGCGCTCGCCGCCGAGGTGCGCGTCGTCGGCCCGCCGACGCTGATCCCGGCCGACATCGAGCGGATGGGCGTCACCCGCTTCACCGATCTGGAGACCGGGATCGCCGGGGCCGACGTGGTGATGGCGCTCCGCCTCCAGACCGAGCGGATGCAGGGCGGCTTCGTGCCCTCGGCGCGGGAATACCACGCGCTGTGGGGGCTGACGCCGGAGCGGATCGCGCGGGCGGCGCCGGATGCGCTCGTCATGCATCCGGGGCCGATGAACCGGGGCGTCGAGATCGACAGCGCGCTGGCCGACGATCCCGGCCGCTCGGCGATCACCGAGCAGGTCGAGATGGGCGTCGCGGTGCGGATGGCGTGCCTGGACGTGCTGACCCGCCGGCGCCGGCGGATCGAGAGCTGGGCATGACGGGAACCGTCGCGATCCGCAACGGCCGCATCGTCGATCCGGTCGCCGGCACCGTGACCGAGGGCGGGCTGCTGCTGCGCGACGGGCTGATCGCCGAGGTGGGCGCGGTGGATCATGCGACGGTGCGCGGCTCCGACGTCGTCGCCGATGCACGCGGGGCGCTGGTGGCGCCGGGCATCGTCGACCTGGGCGTCTTCGCCATCGATCCGCCCGCCTTCGCCGCCGGCGGCATAACGGCCACGGCGCTGATGCCCGACCAGGCGCCGCCGCTGGACGATGCGGCGACGATCCAGCGGGCGGCGGGCTTCGGCGGCACGGGACTGACCGTCCATCCGCTCGCCGCCGCGACCGCCGGACTGGCCGGCACCGAACTGGCCGAGATCGGGCTGATGAAGGCGGCCGGCGCATGCGCGATCGCCACCGGCCGGCGGCGCATCGCCGATGCCGGGATCATGCACCGGCTGCTGGCCTATGCCGCGGCGCTCGACCTGATGGTCGTCGTCCATGCCGAGGACGAGGGCCTCGCGCGCGGCGCCGTCGCCACCACCGGCGAGACCGCGACCCGCCTGGGCCTGCCCGCCGCCCCCGCCGTGGCCGAGGCGATGGCGGTCGCGCGCGACCTGATGCTGGCCGGGGAGACCGGCGCGCGCATCCATTTCCGCCAGCTGACGACGGCCGCCGCCTTCGACCTGGTGCGCGCGGCGAAGGGACGCGGGCTGGCGGTGACCTGCGGAGTGACGCCGGCGCATCTGCTGCTGTCCGACATCGCCGTCACCGGCTTCCGCAGCTTCGCCCGCCTCTCGCCGCCGCTCCGTTCCGAGGACGACCGCAGGGCGGCGCTGGCGGCGGTGGCGGACGGGACGGTGGACGTGATCTGTTCCGGCCACGATCCGCGCGGCCCCGAGGAGAAGCGGCTGCCCTTCGCCGAGGCGTCCCCCGGCATGGCGGGCGCCGAGACGCTGCTGACGCTGTCGCTGATCCTGGTGCGCGACGGGGTGATCGACCTGCCCCGCCTGTTCCGCCTGCTGTCGACGAACCCGGCGCGGCTGCTCGGGCTCGACGCCGGCCGGGTCGCGGCGGGGGCGCCCGCCGACCTGCTGATCGTCGATCCCGACGTGGCGTGGCGGATCGACGCCGGGCGGATGACGGCCAAGGCGGGCAACACGCCGTTCGACGCGCTGCCGGTGCAGGGCCGGGTGCTGCGCACGATCAAGGCGGGACGGCCGCTGGGTTAGGCGCCGACTCTCCCTTCCGCCGTTCGGCGTTCCCCCTCGCCGACGATTGCCCGTCGCCGACCGCGGCACTAAGCGCCACCCATGATCCTCGTCATCGACAATTACGACAGCTTCACCTGGAACCTCGTCCAGTATCTCCAGCAGCTCGGCGTCGAGGTGGAGGTCGCGCGCAACGATGCGCTGGACGTGGGGCGGGCGATGGCGTCGGGGGCGGACGCGTTCCTGCTGTCGCCCGGCCCGTGCGCGCCGGATCAGGCGGGGATCAGCCTGGGCATGGTCGCCGCCTGCGCCGCCGAAGCGCGGCCGCTGCTCGGCGTGTGCCTGGGGCATCAGGCGATCGGGCAATCCTTCGGCGGGCGGGTGGTGCGCGCGCCGACGCTGATGCACGGCAAGACCAGCGCGATCCGGCATGACGGCAGCGGCGTGTTCGCCGGCCTGCCCTCCCCCTTCACCGCCACCCGCTACCACTCGCTGATCGTCGCGGCGGCGGACCTGCCCGGCTGCCTGCTGGTCAACGCGCGGACCGACGACGGGGTCGTCATGGGGTTCCGCCATGCGACGCTGCCGATCCACGGCGTCCAGTTCCACCCCGAGAGCATCGCGACGGAACATGG
>CAXTHU010000076.1:0-11765 GCA_964244125.1 uncultured Sphingomonadaceae bacterium | reverse complement strand
GACGTGCTGCGGCTGTCGCGCGGCATGAGCTTCAAGAACGCGATGGCCGAACTGCCGATGGGCGGCGGCAAGGCGGTGATCCTGGCCGATCCGGCGCGGGGCAAGACGCCGGCGATGATCGCCGCCTTCGGCCGCGCGGTCGATTCGCTCGGCGGGCGCTACGTCACCGCCGAGGACGTCGGCATCTCCACCGCCGACATGGAGGCGGTGGCGCGCGAGACGACGTTCGTCTCCGGCCTGCCGGTGGCGGCGGGCAGCGCCGGCGGCGATCCGGGGCCGCTGACGGCGATGGGGGTCTTCCTGGGGCTGAAGGCGGCGGTGAAGCGCGGCCTGGGGCGCGAGGATGTCGCCGGCGTCCACATCGCCATCCAGGGCGTCGGCAGCGTCGGCGGCGGCCTCGCCCGGCTGGCGGCGGCGGCGGGCGCGCGGCTGACGCTGGCCGATGTCGACCGGGCGCGGGCGGCGGCGCTGGCCGGGGAACTGGGCGCGCGCACCGTCGCCTCCGACGAGATCCTGCGCGTCGAGGCGGACGTGGTCAGCCCCTGCGCGCTCGGCGCGATCCTGACCGAGCGCTCGATCGCCGCGCTGTCCGCGCCGATCGTCGCGGGCGGCGCCAACAACCAGCTCGCGACGCCGGGGGACGGCCGGCGGCTCCATGCCAAGGGTGTCCTCTATGCGCCGGATTACGTCATCAACGCCGGCGGGATCATCAACGTCGGGCTGGAATATCTCGGCCGCGGCGACCGCGCCGAGGTGGAGGCGCGCATCGCCCGCATCCCCGCCCGCCTGGCCAGCATCTGGGACGAGAGTGCCGCGACCGGCGATCCCGCGGCGACGGTGGCCGACCGCATGGCGATGAGGCTGATCGGGCGGGGGTGATCTCCTACTCCTCCGGCCGGGTCGCGGGCACGCCCCGGTCCAGCCGCCGGCGATGCTCCCGCCACACCGTGTAGAGCCCGCCGCACGCGATCAGCGCCGCGCCGAGCAGGGTCGACAGGCCCGGCACGACGTTCCATGCGAGCCAGCCGAGCAGGATCGCCCAGATCATCTGGACATAGTCGAACGGCGCCACCGTCGCGACCGGCGCCAGCCGCAGCGATCCGGTCATCATCAGCTGCGCCGCGCCGCCCAGCAGCCCGGCCGGCACCAGCAACGCCCAGGTGTCGGCGTCGTGCGAATGGCCGGTGAAGGGCAGGGCGGCGCCGAAGACCGCCGCCGTGCCCAGCGTGAACCAGAAGACGATCGCCGCCGTCCCCTCCGTCCGGCCGATCCGGCGGAGCGTGATCGTGACCATCGACTGGCCGAACGCGCCCGCCACCGCGACGGCCGCGCCCAGCAGCGGCACGGCGCCGCCGCCGGCTCCCGGCCGCATGACGACGACGATGCCGGCGAAGCCGATCAGCACCGCCGCCCAGCGATGCCGGCCGACCCGCTCCCCCAGCACCATCGCCGACAGCAGGGTGGCGAAGATCGGCGCGGTGAAGTTGATCGTCGTCGCCTCGCCCAGCGGCAGCAGCACCAGCGCCTCGAAGATCAGCAGCATCGACGTCATGCCGAGCAGTCCGCGCCCGACATGCTTCATCGGCGCGTCCGTCCTGACCGCGCCGATCCCGGGGCCGAGCGCGATCCACGCGACGATCAGCGGCAGGCCGAAGGCGTTGCGGTAGAAGATCATCTCGGGCGCCGACACGCCGCGCGCGCTGGCCAGCTTCAGCAGCAGGCTCATCAGCGCGAAGCCGGTGGCCGAGCCCAGGCGCAGCAGGATGCCGGCGAGGCGGCGTTCCGGCGGCGGGGAGACGGCGGTCATCGGCGGGCGCATAGGCGGCGGGCCGCGCGCGCGCCAGCCACGGGACGGCTTTCCCGAGCCGGCAAGCTGCATTAAGACTGCGCCGCACCGATGCACATCCTCGCCAATCCCGCCCGTTTCTTGTCGATCGCCAGGCCGCTGACGCCCTGGCTGGGCTGGTCGGGCGCGGCGATGATCGCGGTGGCGCTGGGCGCCGGGCTGTTCGTCACCCCGCCCGACTATCTCCAGGGCGAGAGCGTCCGGATCATGTATATCCATGTGCCCGCCGCGTGGCTCGGCATGTCGGGCTGGGCGGGGCTCGCGCTCGCCAGCCTGATGCAGCTGGTCTGGCGGCACCCCCTGGCCGGCGTCGCGGCGCGCGCCATCGCGGTGCCCGGCGCGGTCTTCAGCGCCATCTGCCTGGCCTCGGGGTCGATCTGGGGCCGGCCGACCTGGGGGACGTGGTGGGAATGGGACGGGCGGCTGACCTCGATGCTGATCCTGTTCTTCCTCTACCTCGCCTATATCGCGCTCGCCTCGGCCAGCGACGAGCAGGGGCGGGAGAACCGGGCGGTGCCGATCTTCGGCCTCGTCGGCGCGGCGATCCTGCCGGTGATCCACTATTCGGTGCTGTGGTGGCGCACGCTCCACCAGGGGCAGAGCATCGGCGTCAGGGGATCGACCATCGACGGATCGATCCTGTGGCCGCTGCCGCTGTCGGCGCTGGGCTTCACGCTGCTGTTCGGGGCGATCGTGCTGATGCGGATGCGGGCGATGCTGGCGACCGCCAGGGTGGAGGCGCGGATGCGCCGGATGGCGCGCGCCTGATGAACCATTGGCCGTTCATCCTCGCCGCCTACGGCCTGACCGGCGTCGGCACCGTCGGGCTGACGTGGTGGAGCTTTATCGCGATGCGCCGGGCCGAGCGGGCGGCGGACGCGGTGGCCGGCCGGGCCGCGGCGCGATGAAGGCCAAGCATCAGCGGCTGGTGCTGGCTTCGCTCGCGCTCGTCGCGATCCTCGGCGCGGGCGCGCTGGCGGCCTCGGCGCTGCGCGACCAGGCGGCCTATTTCTACACGCCGGGCGATGTCGCGAAGGACGGCATCCCCGCCGGCCGCGCGATCCGTCTCGGCGGCATGGTCGAGCAGGGGTCGGTCAGGCGCGCCGCCGACGGCGTCACCGTCTCCTTCCGCGCCACCGACGGCGCGACGGCGGTGCCGGTGCGCTTCCGCGGCATCCTGCCGGACCTGTTCAAGGAAAACAGCGGCATGGTCGCCGAGGGGCGGTTCGGCCGCGACGGCACCTTCGTCGCCGACAACATCCTGGCCAAGCATGACGAGCGCTACATGCCGCCGCAGATGGCGGGCGAGATGCACAAGTCGGCGAGTCTCGAGACGCGATGATCGCCGAAGCGGGCCTGGCCGCCCTGTGGCTCGCGGCGGCGCTCGCGCTGCTGCAACTGGTGCTGGGGGTGCTGGCGCTCAGGCCCGGCGGGGCGGAGCTGCTGCCGGCGGTCCGCCCCGTGGCGGTGGTGCAGGGGCTGCTGGTGGCGCTCGCCTTCGGCCTCCTCGTCCTGTGCTTCATGCGGACCGACCTGTCGGTGGCGCTGGTCGCGACCAACAGCCACTCGGCGACGCCGTGGCTCTACAAGCTGGCCGGGACGTGGGGCAATCACGAGGGATCGATGCTGCTGTGGGTGGCGATCCTGGGGCTGGCCGGCGCCTCGGTCGCCATCGCCGAGCGGCGCCTGCCCGAACCGACGCTGATCGCGACGCTGGCGGCGCAGGCGGCGATCGGGCTGGGCTTCTACGCCTTCCTGCTCTTCGCCTCCAACCCCTTCGCGCGGCTGGCCATGGTGCCGGCGGAGGGCAACAGCCTGAACCCGCTGCTCCAGGATCCCGGCCTCGCCTTCCACCCGCCGACGCTCTATCTCGGCTATGTCGGGCTGTCCGTCGCCTTCTCCTTCGCGGTCGGCGCGCTCGTCACCCGCGATGTCGGCGCGGGCTTCGCGCGCGCGATGCGGCCGTGGGTGCTGGGCGCGTGGATCCTGCTGACGCTCGGCATCACCGCCGGCTCCTACTGGGCCTATTACGAGCTGGGCTGGGGCGGCTGGTGGTTCTGGGACCCGGTCGAGAACGCCTCGCTGATGCCGTGGCTGGCGGCGACGGCGCTGCTCCATTCGGTGACGGTACTGGCGACGCGCGACGGGCTGCGCGCGTGGACGGTGATGCTGGCGGTGGTCGCCTTTTCCATGTCGATGGTCGGCACCTTCCTGGTCCGATCCGGCATCCTCACCTCGGTCCACGCCTTTGCCGTCGATCCCCGGCGGGGCACCTTCATCCTGGCGCTGCTGCTGCTCTATATCGGCGGCGCGCTGGCGCTGTTCGCGCTGCGCGTCGGCACCGTCCGGGTCGGCGCGCGGTTCGATCCGGTCAGCCGGGAAGGGGCGCTGGTCGGCAACAACCTGCTGCTCTCCGCCATCCTCGGCATCGTGCTGGTCGGCACGCTCTATCCGCTGGGCGTCGAGGCGGTGACCGGCGAGAAGCTGTCGGTCGGCCCGCCCTATTTCGACGCCGCCGCCGGACCGCTGGCGCTGATCCTCGTCGTCGTCATGGCGCTGGGGCCGGTGATGCGCTGGCGGCGGGACGACCTGGCGCCGGTGGTGCGGCGCCTGGCGCTGCCGGTGCTGGTGACGGCGCTGATGCTGCTGGGCGTCGTGCTGGCGGCGCCCGGCATCGGCCTGCTGCCCTTCCTCGGCCTCGTGCTGGCGGTCGGGGTCGGCGCGGCGAGCATCGCCCCCTTGTGGAAGCGCAATCTCCGCCGCACGCCGCTGTTCGTCTGGGGCATGGTCGTCAGCCATCTCGGCATCGCCGTGGCGCTGGCCGGCATGGCCTCGGACAGCGCCTTCAGCAGGGAGACGCTGGTCGCCTCGCGGGTCGGCGAGACGCACCGCGTCGGCCCCTACAGCGTGCGGCTGGACGCGGTGGACCCGATCGCCGGGCCGAACTGGACCGCGATCGAGGCGACGCTGACGGTGCGGCGCGGCGCCGGCGCGCCGGCGGTCCTGCGCCCGCAGGCGCGCATGTTCTCCACCCCGCCGACCGAGACGAGCGAGAGCGCCATCGCCACCCATCTCGACGGCCAGCTCTACACCGTGCTGGGCAAGTCCGACGAGGCCGGGCGCTGGCAGCTGCGCCTCTGGTGGAAGCCGTTCGTCACCTTCATCTGGCTGGGTGGGGTGATGGTGGCGCTGGGCGGCACGCTGGCGCTGCTCGGCCGCGTGCGGCGGGCGGGGCGGACGACGCGCAACGCCGAGGCGTTCGCATGAGCGGGGGGCGCTTGACCGGGCGGCTGCTCTGGGTGCCGCTGGGGCTGTTCTTCGTGCTGGCGGCGGTGGCGATCGTCGGGTTGGCGCGGCCGTCCGACACCAACATCCGCTCCCACCTGATCGGCCACGCCATGCCGGACTTCGCCCTGCCGCCGGCGCAGCCCGGGCGGCCGGGGCTGACCGGCGCGGATTTCCGCCGCGGCCGGCCCCGCCTGCTGAACGTCTTCGCCAGCTGGTGCGTGCCCTGCGCGGCGGAGGCGCCGCAGCTGATGCAGCTGGCCCGGGCCGGCGTGCCGATCGACGCCGTCGCCATCCGCGACCGCCCCGCCGACACCGCCCGCTTCCTCGCCCGCTATGGCGACCCCTACGGCCGCATCGCCGAGGACAAGGACAGCAGCCTGCAACTGGCGCTCGGCTCCTCGGGCGTGCCCGAGACCTTCGTGATCGACGGGCGCGGCGTCATCCGCCACCAGCATATCGGCGACATCCGGCCCGAGGACGTGCCGGGCATATTGTCGGCCGTGCAGGCGGCGCAATGAACTTTCCCGAACCCCGTCCATGCCGACCGCAGTCGAGGCACGCCCTCAACTCGGCGCAAGCGGGGCGGCCCTCGACTGCGCTCGGGATGGGCGGAGTTTGTTTGCTGTTGAGTATCCTGGCGGCCACCCCCGCACTCGCCGATTCTCTCCTCCCCCCCGCCGCGCTCGCCGATACCGCGCTGGCCAACCCCGCACAGGAGGCCGAGGCCAAGGCGCTGATGGAGACGCTGCGCTGCCTCGTCTGCCAGGGCCAGTCGATCGCGGACTCCAACGCGGATCTCGCCGGCGACATGCGCGCCATGGTCCGCCGCCGCATCCGGGCCGGCGAGAAGCCGGAGCATATCCGCGCCTGGCTGGTGGCGCGCTACGGCAACTGGGTCAGCTACGATCCGCCGCTCGGCCGCGACACCTGGCCGCTCTGGGCGGCGCCGGTGGCGCTGCTGCTGGTCGGCGGCGTCGTCGCGCGTTCGAGTCTCAAGCGGCGGCGCGGCTGATGGGGTGGCTCATCATCCTGGGGCTGGTCGCGGCGACCGGCGGCGCGCTGTGGCGCTTCGGCCGGCTGTCGCGGACGGCGGCCGAGTTCGCCGGCGCGGCGCTGCTGTTCGGCCTGGCCGGCTATGCCTGGCAGGGAACGCCGGGGGAGGCGGGGCACCCGAAGCGCGCGGCCGCGGCGGCGATGCAGGAGGACAGCGCCTTCGCCGTCCAGCGCAAGGCGCTGCTCGCCGGCTTCGGCACCGGCGCCCAGTGGCTCGACTATGCCGACGCGCTCCACCGCATGGGCAACGACCGGCTCGCCGTCACCGCCATCCGTTCGGGTCTCAAGGAGCGGCCGGACGATGCCAACCTGTGGGTCGGGCTGGGCAACGCGCTGGTGCTGCATGGCGAGGGGCTGGTGACGCCGGCGGCGAAGCTCGCCTTCGATCGCGCCGCGAAGCTCGCCCCCGATCATCCGGGGCCGCCCTATTTCCTCGGCCTCGCCTACGCCCAGGCGGGACAGCCGGACCAGGCGGCGGCGACCTGGCGGGCGCTGCTGGCGCGGGCGCCGGCTGATGCCCCGTGGCGGGCGGACATCGCCGCGCGGCTGGATGCGCTGGAGGCGAACGGAGGCGTGCCGCCCCCGTCCTGAAGTCCGCCGGCGCTACTTTCCCCGGCCGGTCTTCTCCTGGAGCGCGTCGATCCTGATCGAGGCGTCCGCCTTGGTCAGGCTGTCGTCGAACGCCTCGCCGGCTTCCTCGCTCAGCGTCTTCAGATAGCTCGCCTGCGCGCCGGTCATCGGCTCCTCGCCGGTGGTCCAGTCGGCCGGATCCTTTTCCGCGTTGGACGTGGGGTGGGTCTTCGGATTTTCGCTGGCCATGATCGCTCCTCATACGGTTTCGCCACAACGTCGCCGTTCATTCTTCGTTCCGATCCTTCCGGCCCGTTGCGGGCTGGCGGGACGCGTGCTAGTGGCCCGCGCCTGTCGCCATCCGGGCGGCACGACGGGACTCGGCACGACATGCGATCGCCACCGGCAGCGCCCATCGCCGCCACCGCCGTGCCCGGCGCATGAGCGTGACGCCTCCGGCTCCCGGCGAGGTGGACAGTCCGGATCACGCGCATCACGGCAAGCAGTCGACCCCGGTCCTCGCCCTCGGCGCCGTCGGCGTGGTGTTCGGCGACATCGGCACCAGCCCGCTCTACGCGCTGAAGGAAAGCTTCGTCGGCCACCATCCGCTGACGATCGACCGGCTGCACATCTACGGCGTCCTCAGCCTCGTCTTCTGGACGATGATGCTGATCGTGACGATCAAGTATGTCAGCCTCATCATGCGCGCCGACAACAAGGGGGAGGGCGGCTCGATGGCGCTCCTCGCCCTCATCCAGCGATCGACCGGCAACAAGCGCTGGTCGCAGGGGCTGGTGATGCTGGGCGTGTTCGCCACCGCGCTGTTCTACGGCGACAGCATGATAACGCCGGCGATCTCGGTGCTGTCGGCGGTGGAGGGGCTGACCACCGTGCAGGCCGGCTTCGCGCCGCTGGTGCTGCCGGTGTCGGTCGTGATCCTGATCGGCCTGTTCATGATCCAGGCGCGGGGCACCGATGCCGTCGGCAAGCTCTTCGGGCCGGTGATGCTGGTCTATTTCGCCGTCCTCGCCGTGCTCGGCATCGTCAACATCGTCGATCGGCCCGAGGTTCTCCAGGCGCTGAACCCGATCTGGGCGGCGCGTTTCTTCGCCAATGACGGGCTGCTCGCCTTTCTCGCCCTCGGCTCGGTCGTGCTGGCGGTGACGGGAGCGGAGGCGCTCTACGCCGACATGGGGCATTTCGGCCGCCGGCCGATCACGCTGGCATGGCTGTGGCTGGTGTTCCCGGCGCTGATGCTGAACTATCTCGGCCAGTGCGCGCTCCTCGCCGGCAATCCGGCGGCGGCGCAGAGCCCGTTCTTCCTGATGGCGCCCGAGTTCCTGCGGCTCCCGCTCGTCATCCTGGCCATGCTGGCGACCATCATCGCCAGCCAGGCGGTCATCACCGGCGCCTTCTCGGTGACGCAGCAGGCGATCCAGCTGGGCTTCATCCCGCGGCTCAGGATCAACCATACCAGCGCCAGCGCGGCCGGGCAGATCTACATCCCCGTGCTGAACTGGGGGCTGATGGTGGTGGTGCTGGGCCTCGTCGTCGGCTTCGGCAATTCGACCAACCTGGCCGCCGCCTACGGCATCGCGGTGACGGGGACGATGTTCATCACCAGCGTGATGCTGGGCGTGCTGGTGTTCCGGGTGTGGAACTGGAAGGTCTGGGCCGGGGCGCCGCTCATCGTCGCCTTCCTGATCGTCGACGGGACCTATTTCGCCTCCAACCTGACCAAGTTCTTCGACGGCGGCTGGTTCCCCCTGCTGATCGGGGTCGTCGCCTTCACCCTGCTCACCACCTGGGCCAGGGGGCGGCAGCTGATGCTGGACCGGCTGCGCGAGGCGGCGATGCCGATCAAGGTGTTCGTCCGCTCGGCGGTGAACTCGGCGACGCGGGTGCCGGGGACGGCGGTGTTCATGACGACGGCGATGGACGGCGTGCCGCACGCGCTCCTCCACAATCTGAAGCACAACAAGGTGCTGCACGAGCGGGTGATCCTGCTGACGGTGCGGATCGAGGACGTGCCCTATGTCAGCATGGCCAGGCGCTTCGAGTTCGACGATCTGGAGGAGGGCTTCTACCGCCTCGTCCTGCGCTTCGGCTTCATGGACGATCCGGACGTGCCGGCGGCGCTGCGCGAGGTGACGGCCTGCGGGGCGCAGTTCAAGATGATGGAGACCAGCTTCTTCCTCGCCCGCCAGACGCTGCTCGCCTCGTCGCGGCCGGGCATGGCGCTGTGGCGCGAGCGGCTGTTCGGCTGGATGATGCGCAACGCCGAAAGCGCGATGGAGTTCTTCCGCCTGCCGACCAACCGCGTGGTGGAGCTGGGCAGCCAGGTCGAGATCTGACGGTCACGCCAGCATCGTCCGCGCCTGGTCCGCCAGCGTCCTGTCGGTCTCCTCGGTCCGGGGCTCGCGCGGCGGCACCTGGAGGCCGCGCCGCACCGCCGGCCGTTCGGCGATCGCGCCGTGCCATCGGGCGAGGTTCGGATAATCGTCGAGGCTGAGGCCCGGCCAGCCGTGGATGTCGATCCAGGGCCAGGCCGCCATGTCGGCGATGCCGTAATCGTGGCCGGCGAGATACTCGCTCGTCCCCAGCCGCCGGTCCATGACGCCGAACAGGCGATAGCTCTCCCGCTCATAGCGCTCGATCGCGGCCGGGATGGTCTCGGGGAAATAGCGCTTGAAGACGTTCAGCTGCCCCATCATCGGCCCCAGCGCGCTCATCTGCCACATCAGCCACTGGACGGCGACGCTGCGGTCCTTCGGGTCGAGCGGCAGGAAACGGCCGGCCTTCTCCGCCAGGTAGAGCAGGATCGCGCCCGATTCGAACACCGCGAAATCGCCGGCGTCGCGATCGACGATGGCGGGGATGCGGCCGTTGGGGTTGACGGCGAGGAAGTCCGGCCGCTTCTGCTCGTTGTCCGGCAGCGACAGGAAATGCGGCGTGTAGGGGAGGGTGAGTTCCTCCAGCATGATCGCGACCTTGTGGCCGTTGGGCGTGGCGGCGGTGTAGAAGTCGATCATGTCCGGTCTCCTCAACTCTTCCCCATCTGGCGCCGCGAGGGGCGGAGCGCCAGCCCCCCGGCGCGGCTGATTTGCGCGCCGCGATCCTGCTGGCGGCGGGGGAGGGGCGCCGCTTCGGCCGCGCGCCCAAGCAGCTTGCCCCCAGGGGCGGCCGGCCGCTGATCGCCCACGCCGTCGCGGCCGCGCGGGCGGCGCCGGCGGGGCGGGTCATACTGGTCGTCGGACGGCAGGCGGAGCGTGTCGCGCGGGCGGCGCGCGCGGCCGACCGGCGCATCGTCGTGGTCCGCGCGCGCCGGTGGCGGGACGGGCAGCAGGCGAGTCTGGCCGCCGCCGTCGCCGCGCTGTGGCCGGTGGAGCGGGCGGCGTTCGTCTTCCTGGGCGACATGCCCGACGTGCCGCGCGACCTCGCCCGGCGCCTGGCCCGCTGCGGCGGCAGCGCGCGGCCGACCGATCGCGGCCGGCCGGGACATCCCGTGCTGCTCGAAGGGGCGGCGCTGCGGGCGGGCGGGCTGGGCCGGGGGATCGTCATGGCGACGGTTCCCGCCGATCGCAGGTGCCGCCTCGACCTGGACCGCCGCGCCGACCTGCGGCGCCGCGTTCCCGCGCTGATGCGTTAGTCGGCAACGAAAGCGCGCGCGCCCCGTTCGGCGGCCATGGAATACATCGCCGGCTGGATCGCCCCCTTCGCCACCATCCTCGCGGCCATGATGACGGCCAGCAACCTCGGTCCCCGCGTCACCGGCTGGGGCTTCGTCGTGTTCCTCGTCGGCTCGCTCGCCTGGACGACGGTGGGGATCGCGACGGGGCAGGCCAACCTGCTGTGGGCCAACGGCTTCCTCACCATCGTCAACGTCGTCGGCATCTGGCGCTGGCTGGGGCGGCAGGCGCGTTTCGGTGACGGCGCGCGGGCGGCGGAGCAGGCCAGCCGCCGGGCGCCGGCGCCGGCGCTCTTCTCGGTCGGATCGATCGCCGACGGCGAGGTCAAGGGGGCGGACGGCGGCGTGATCGGCCGGGGCGTGGACGCGATGGCCGAATGCGACAGCGGGCGGATCAGCTATCTGGTGGTGCGCGAAGGCGGTGCCGCCGGCGTCGGCGAACGGCTGCATGCGCTCGGCTGGAAGACGGTGCGACGCTGCGACGGCGGCTTCGACACCGGGCTGGACGCGGCCGCGCTGGCCGCCCTGCCGGTGATCGAGGACCAGCGCTGGCCGGCGCGCGCGCCGGCTTGAGCGCGCCGATCATCGTCTCCGCGCTGTTCGCGCCGGCGGATGCGGCGTGGCTCGATCGCCTGCGTCGCGATCACTTCCCGCCGGAGCGCAACCATCTCGCCGCCCACCTGACGCTGTTCCACCATCTGCCGCCGTCGCTGGCTGGCGAGATCGCGGCGCGGCTGAAGGCGGCCACGGACGGTGCCCCGCCACCCTCCGCCCGCGTGGCCGGCATCATGAATCTCGGCGGCGGCACCGCGCTGCGCGTGGCGAGCGGGGGATTGACGGCGATCCGGACGGAACTGGCCGATGCCTTCGCCGATTGCCTGACGCCGCAGGACCGCGCCGGCTGGCGGCCGCATGTGACGATCCAGAACAAGGTCCCGCCGGCCGATGCCAGGGCGTTGCAGGCGGCGCTGGCCGGCCGGTTCGACGGCCGCGTGCTCGCCATCTCCGCCCTTGCCGCATGGTGGTATCGCGGCGGCCCGTGGGAACGGATCGGCGCCTGGCGGTTCGCGCCATAGCCCTCTCCCCGATGGGGAGAGGGTGCTAGTCGATCTGGCCGATCCCGTCGCAGCTCAGCTCGAAGGCGGCGAGGCCGGCCTCCAGATAGGCCGACAGCATCGGCATATCGAGCAGTTGGTCGACCGGCGCCTCGGCGTCCTTGTCCGCCGCTTCCTCCAGCGCCTCGTCCCACTCGCTGGCGTCGTAGGTGCCGCGGCCGACCCAGGCGAGCGCCAGCACCTCGGCCACCTGATCGTCGGCCAG
>CAXTHU010000075.1:0-11780 GCA_964244125.1 uncultured Sphingomonadaceae bacterium | reverse complement strand
GGCCGACGAGGCCGGAGCCGGGCAGCACGCCGATGAAGGTGCCGAGCAGCGCCGAGCCGATCATCTCGCCCAGGATCGCCGGCGGCTGGTCGATCGAGCCCATCGTCTTGACCACGCCCAGCACGGCGGCGACGATGCCGAGCGCCGGCAACGCGTCGCCCAGGTTCGACAGCATGTCGGCCGGGCGGATGGCGTCGTGATGGTGGGTCTTCAGGCTGTTGTCCATCACCTCCTCGACCGCGTGCGGATCGAGCGTGCCGGAGGAGACGACGACCAGGCGCAGGGTGTCGCAGATCAGGTGGATCAGCGTCGCGTCCTTCAGGAGCTTGGGATAATCGGCGAAGACGGACGAGTTCTTCGGATCCTCGATATGCGGCTCGACCGCCACCGGCCCCTCGGTGCGCAGCTTCTTCATCAGGCCGGAGACCAGGAAGATCGCGTCGAGGAAATCCTTCTTCCTGTATTTCGGACCCTTGAAGATCTTCATGAAGCCGCCGCCCAGCGCCTTCAGCTCCTTCGTCGAATTGCCGGCGACCACCGCGCCGATCGCGGCGCCGCCGATGATGAGCATCTCGTGCGGGATGGCGTGCATGACCGGGCCGAGCGCCCCGCCGGTGAAGGCGAAGCCGCCGAAGACCATGACGACCAGGATGACGATGCCGATGGCGGCGAACATGCGGGGGCACCTCGAAAGAACAAGCGGTCGGCCGGATGGCGGACCACCGGCAGGACATGTGCTTAACGCGCGGGTGAGGGCGTTTCGTGAGCGGGCTTGGTTAACGCGGCGTTAGGGGCGTGATCCGGCAGGGCGGCACCGGCCCGGCGAAGCCGGATCGCCACGGGTCAGCCTATCGCCCGCGCCATCGCGACATAGTCCGCCACCGCCAGCGTCTCCGCCCGCCGTTCCGGATCGATCCCCAGCGACACCGCCGCCGCCAGCGCGCCCGGCAGCCCCTTCAGGCTCTGGCGCAGCATCTTGCGCCGCTGGCCGAAGGCGGCCGCCGTCAGCGCGCCGATGCCCGCGGCGGCGACCCCGGCGGGCGCGGCGACGGGCCGCAGGTGGACCACCGCCGACATCACCTTGGGCGGGGGCACGAAGGCGGAGCGATGGACGGGCAGGGCGAGGCGGGCGGCGGTCCGCCACTGGGCCAGCACCGACAGCCGGCCATAGGCATCGTCGCCGGGTGATGCGACGATGCGCGCGGCGACCTCCTTCTGGAACATCAGCGTGAGCGATGCCCACCAGGGCGGCCAGTCGTCAAGCGTCAGCCAGCGGACGAGGAGCGCGGTGCCGACATTGTAGGGCAGGTTCGACACGACATGCGCGCCACGGCCGGCCTCGGCCGCCTCGTCCACCCGCATCGCGTCGCCCGCGACGACGCGCAGCCGCCCCGGCGCCGCCTCGCCCAACTCCGCCAGGGCGGGCAGGCAGCGGGCGTCGCGCTCGACCGCCACCACCGTCGCGCCGGCGCGCAGCAGCGCGCGGGTCAGGCCGCCGGGGCCGGGGCCGACTTCGTAGACCCGCTCGCCGGCCAGCGGGCCTGGCACCCGGGCGATGCGGTCGAGCAGTTGCCCGTCGAGCAGGAAGTTCTGGCCCAGCGCCCTGGAGGCGGCGAGGCCGTGGCGCGCGATCACCTCGCGCAGCGGCGGCAGGTCGTCGAGCGTCAACGGCGCCTTCAGTCGGCCGCCCGCCGGGCGGCGCATTCGCCCGCCATGCGGATGGCGGCGATCATCGCCCCGGGATCGGCGAGGTCATGCCCGGCGATGCCGAAGGCGGTGCCGTGATCCGGGGCGGTGCGGACGATCGGCAGACCCAGCGTCAGGTTGACGCCGTCGTCGAAATGCAGCGTCTTCAGCGGGATCAGCGCCTGGTCGTGATAGAGGCAGATGGCGACGTCGTAGCGCGCGCGGGCGCGTTCGTGGAACATGGTGTCGGCGGCGAGCGGTCCGGTCGCGTCGATCCCCTCCTCGCGCAGGCGGGCGATGGCGGGCTCGACCAGCTCGGCCTCCTCCGGCCCCAGCGCGCCGCCCTCGCCGGCATGGGGGTTGAAGCCGGCGACCGCCAGGCGCGGCCGGGCGATGCCGAAATCGCGCACCAGCCCGCGCCAGGCGACGCGCGCGCGGGCGACGATCAGATCGACGGTGAGGAGATCGCGCACGCTCGCCAGCGGGACATGGGTGGTGACCGGCACGGTGCGCAGCGACGGCCCCGCCAGCATCATCGCGACATTGTCCTGCGCCACGCCGCAGCGTTCCGCGACGAACTCCGTCTGGCCCGGATGGGAGAAGCCGATGGCATAGAGCTGCGCCTTGGCCACCGGCCCGGTGACGAGCGCGCCGGCGGCGCCCGAGCGAGTCAATCCGAAGGCCATCTCCAGCGCGTCGAGCGAGCAGCGCGCGCCGGCCAGGTTCGGCTCGCCCGGCGTGATCGGCCCGCCATCCTCGATCTCGACGATCGGCAGCGCATCGGCGAAGGCGGCGGCGGCGGCGGCCGGATCGGACAGGCGGACGATCGGCCCCGGCCACACCAGTTCGAGCGAGCGCGCGTCGCCGACGGCGAAGAAGGGCGGCAGGCCGGCGGCATGGCGCGCGTCCCAGGCCTTGGCGACGATCTCCGGGCCGATGCCGCTCGGATCGCCGAGCGAGACCGCGAGCGGCGCCAGTGTCGCGGGCGCGGCGGTCACGGCCTCAGCGATATTCCACCACCGCGTCGCGGCGCAGATCGCGCAGGTAGCGGCGCGCGCGGCGGTTCACCCGCTCTTCCTCCATCTGCGAATAGATCTGCTCGAAGGACGGGCCGGACGCCACCGCCGGATCGTCCCGCCCGCAGATCACCAGCACGCGCACCCCGTCTTCCAGCGAGCCGAACGGCGGCGTCGCCTGGCCGATCGACAGCTTGGCGATCATCTCCTGCAAGGCCGGCGGCAGGTCGCCCAGCCGCACCGCGTCGTTTTCCACCGTCTCGGCGCCGGGGATGGTGGCGGCGATCGTCTCGACGTTGCCGCAGCCCTGGATCCGGCGGCCGGCGACGGCGAGCTTCTCGACCTCGGGACCGGCGTTCTCGCGGGTCATGCCGGGCTGGAACTTCAGCGATATCTGCTTCAGGCTCAGGATCGCGTCGCGCGGATCGGCGGTCAGCACCTGGCGCTGGTCGACCATCGCGACGATCGAGAAGCCGCCCGGCACGGCGATCGGATCGCTCGACTGGCCGACCGGCAGCACCGCGGCGACGGCGGCGAGCTGTTCGGGCAGCTGTTCGGCGCGGACCCAGCCGAGATCGCCGCCGACCGCCGCGGTCGATGCCTCGGAATATTGCCGGGCATAGGCGGTGAACGAGCCGCCGCCGCGGATCTGGCCGACGATGCGGTTGGCGTTGGCCAGCACCTCGCTGCCGTTCTCCGGCGTCGCCGACAGGAAGATCTCGCCGATGCGGAACTCGCGCGCGCCCTTGGCCGCGTTCAGCCGGTCGATCACCGACTTCACCTCCTCCTCGCCGACGTTGACGAACGGCTCGACCCGGCGGCGCAGCAGCCGCTGCCAGGCCAGCTCGCCCTCGATCTGCCGCCGCATCGATGCCTGGGACGAACCGACGCTTTTCAGATAGGCGGCGAAATCGGCCGGCTTGCGCTTGAAATTGCCGGCGACGCGATCGAACGCCTGGCCGATCTCGCCGGCGGTGACGGTGATGTCGTTGGCCTTGGCCTCCTGGATCTGAAGCGCCTCGTCGATCAGGTTGCGCAGCACCTGGAGGCGGAGCCGTTCGCGCTCCTCGCCCTCGATCTTGCCGCCGTTGGCGACCAGGAACAGGTTCAGCCGCTGGTCGATGTCGGTATCGGTGATGATCGTGCCGTTGACGATCGCGGTCGCCTTGCGGATGTATGGATCGGCCTTGCCGAACAGGGTGACGTTGGTCGGCAGGTTCAGATTGTCGCCGGCCAGCGCCGGTTCCCCGTCGCCCTGCCTGCCTTGCGCCGGCAGAGCCGCGACGCCGCCGGCCGCCAGCGCGTAGCCCATGGCCAGCATCGCGGCCGCAGGCAGGCGCCGGCCGGCCGGACATGTCGATTTCCTGCTCAAATGTCCTCGTCCCGCTCCGTGATGGCCGCCCCGGCGGCGCTGCCCGTGCCGGTGGCAGCGGACCGATGAACGGGTGCTTAGCGGCCCAGGTTCTTCAGCGCCAGCCGCAAGACGAAGGTGTTGCCGCGCCGCGCGTCGCCGGTCTGGTCGTAATCGCGCCGCCAGGTCAGGCCGAAGGAGAAGCAGCTGTCGTCATAGGCGAAGCCGATCCGGTGGCGCACCGGCTCGTAGCCGTCGGCGACCGACAGCGGATCCTCGGCGCGGCCGGTCAGGTCGATCACGGTCGAGCCGAACAGCGACCAATGTTCCAGGAAGGCGACGCGCGCGCCCAGCCGCACCTCCTCGCGGTCGCGCAGATCCTCGCCCAGCGCCAGGATGTCGCGGTTGAGGCGGAGATAGCCGGCGGTCAGGTAGGTCGCGTCGCTGCCCACCGTCACGTCGGCCTCGTTGCGGCGGATGCGCAGGCTGTCCTTGTCCAGCCGGAAACGCTGCGTGTAGCTGAGGAAGCTGCCGTATTTCAGCGTCGCCCGTCCGACGACGTCGGAATAGCGGCCCGACAGCCCGGTGCCGGGCGGGAAGATCGACGGCTTGTCGGTCAGCCGGTAGCTCTGGCCCACCACCGCGCGGGCGGAGAAGCGCGGCAGGTCCAGCGCATATTCGCCGCCATAGGTGATCCGCGTCCCGTCCTCCCAGCGATCGTAGCCGGAGAAGCGGTTCAGCGCGAAGAGGTTGGAATCCTCCAGGTCGATGGCGCGGGCGTCCTCGTTGGGGATGGCCAGGTTCCGGGTCGGCGGCGAGGCGACGACCTGGACGCGCGGGGTGATCCGCTGGGTGCCGCCGAACGCCGCGCCGACCAGCGGCCAGCGCACGTCGACCGCCGCCGCCGCGATCCCGCGCCCGCTCCAGCCCGGGTCGCCGCGATAGCTGGGGGTGGCGGTCGCGGCGATGTCGGCGGTGTGATAGACGTCGCCCCGCGCATAGCCGGTCAGCGTCACCTCCTGGCCCAGCGTCGTGATCCGGCGCAGGTCCCAGCGGGCGGCGGCGAAGGCGCGCTGCGTGTCCTGTCCCCCGGTGCGCAGGATCGACAGGCTGTTCAGCTGCAACTCGATCTTGCCGCCCAGCAGCGGATCGTCCAGCCGCCGGCGATAATCGACGGCGGGCAGCGCGATCGGCATCTGGCCGCGCCTGTCGGTGCTGCGCAGCCCTTGGAACGCCCAGCCGGCGATCGACAGATAGCCGTCGTCGTCGATCCGCTCGGCCATCAGCACCGAGCGCAGCCGGTCGTCGCGCGAGATGTCGTAGCGGCGCAGGAAGGTGCGGTCGCTCGCCAGCCGCAGCGAGCCGGTGACGGTCCACCAGGGATCGAGCTGGAAGCGGCCGTTGGCGTCGACATAGCCGCGGACGCGCTGGTCCTTGTCGCCCAGCGTCGAGACCAGCGCCGGGCGGCGGCTGGAATAGGTCAGCATCCCCTCGGCCTGATAGGCGCCGGCGCCGGTCAACGCGCGATATTGCGCCGCGATCGACGGCGGCACCTCGCTGTAGACGTGCGGGGTGATGGTGAGGTCGCGGTTCGGCGCCAGCTTGAAATAATAGGGCAGGCCGATCTCCAGGCCGTTGACCCGGCTGTACTGGAAATCGGGCACCAGCAGCCCCGGCCCGCCGTCGCCCGATCCGTCGGGATGCGAGAAGACCGGCGGCAGCGGGATCGGCATCCCCAGCAGGTGGAGCCGCGCGCCGCGATAATGGATGCGCCGCTTCCTCGGATCGTGGACCACGCGCACGGCGGTGATCTTCCAGATCGGCACCCTGGGGCAGCCGTCGTCGTCGATGACCGGACAGGGGGTGTAGGCGGCATGGTCGAGCGTGGTGACGCCGTCCCGCCGCGTGCCCTTCACCGCCGCCAGCCGGCCGCCATCCTCCAGCACCAGCAGCAGGTTGTCGATCACGCCGTCCTTCAGCGTGTCGGTCAGCTCGACATGGTCGCCATAGGCGGTGTCGCCCTGCGGGCTGGTCGAGGCGACGTTGCCGTCGGCGGTCACCCGGCCGGTGGCGCGGTTCCACACCACCTTGTCGGCGCGCAGGCGGTATCCGGCGCGCTGCATCCGGACGTCGCCGGTGGCGGTGACGATGTCGCCGTTGTCGTCATAGTCGAGGGCGGCGGCGCTGAAGCCGACCTCCTCCTCGCCCAGCGGCGCGCCGGCGACGTCGGGCGGCGCCGGCAGCGGCGTGGCCGGCGTCTGCAGGTTCGGTTCGGCCGCCGGCTGCGCGCGCGCCACCGCAAGCGGACAGAAGAGCGGCAGCGCACCCACCCAGATCAGGCTCTTCCTCACCGGACTCCCAAGTGCCCCGCCGTTCGGCCCCGCGCCTATCGCAAGGATCGCGCGGCGGCAATCGCACCGCTTGTGCCGGGCCGGGGCCGCTTCCATAGAGGCGCCCCACGCCAAGCCGCGACGGAGTGCCCGAATCCCATGAAAGTCAGTTTCGCCGATCGCCGCCCCGCCGGTGCCCATGCGCTCGCCCTGCCGGTGGCCGCCGCCGCGCCGCTGGACGATGCGCTGGCCGGCCTGACCGACGGCGAGATGCTGCGCCGCGCGGCGACCGGCGCGCGCTTCACCGCCGAATCGGCCAGCATCGTCGAGGCGTGGCTGCCCGACGGGGAAGGGGCGCGGCGCGTGCTGCTCGCCGGCCTCGGCGCGGTGACCGATCCCGAGCGCGGCAATTTCGACCGGGTCGGCGGCGCGCTCGCCGCGCGGCTGCTGACATCGGGCGAGACGATGCTGGTCGTCGACGTCGGCCACCTGCCCGGCGACCGCGCCCAGGCGGCGGCGCGCCTCGCCTTCGGCGCGGTGCTGCGCGCCTGGCGGCACGACGTCTACCGCACGACGATGAAGCCGGCGCAGAAGCCGACCCTGGCCGAGATCGTCGTCGTCGGCGCGGGCGAGGGCGGGGAGGGGGCATGGACGCCGCTGGAGAAGATCGCCGACGGCGTCGCCTTCACCCGCACCCTCGTCGCCGAGCCGGCGAACGTCCTCTATCCGGAAAGCTTCGTCGAGCGCGCCCGGGCGCTCGCCGCGCTGGGCGTCACGGTCGAGGCGCTGGACGAGGCGGAGATGCGCGAACTCGGCATGGGCGCTCTCCTCGGCGTGTCGCTGGGTTCCGCGCGGGAGGCGCGCCTCCTCGTCATGCGCTACGACGGCAGCGGCGGCACGCGCGAGCCGGTCGCGCTGGTCGGCAAGGGCGTCACCTTCGACACCGGCGGCATCTCGCTGAAGCCGCCCGCCGGCATGGAGGACATGAAGTGGGACATGGGCGGCGCCGGCGCCGTCACCGGCGCGATGATGGCCATCGCCGGGCGCAAGTCCGGGGCGAACGTCGTCGCCGTCTGCGCGCTGGTCGAGAACATGCCAGACGGCCTCGCCCAGCGGCCGGGCGACGTCGTCACCTCGATGTCCGGCCAGACGATCGAGGTCATCAACACCGATGCCGAAGGCCGCCTGGTGCTGTGCGACGCGCTCACCTGGGTGCAGCGGACCCACGCGGTCAAGACCATCGTCGATCTCGCGACGCTGACGGGTGCGATGATCGTCTCGCTCGGCCACGAGCGCGGCGGGCTGTTCGCCAACGACGACGCGCTGGCGCAGCAGCTGGGCGACGCCGGCGCGGCGGTCGGCGAGAAGCTGTGGCGGATGCCGCTGGGCGAGGAATATGACAAGCTGATCGACAGCCCGATCGCCGACATGAAGAATGTCGGCCCGCGCGAGGCCGGCTCCATCTCGGCGGCGCAGTTCCTGAAGCGCTACATCGGCGAGGGCGTGCGCTGGGCCCATCTCGACATCGCCGGCATGGTCTGGGCGGCCAAGGCCGGGCCGCTGTTCGAGAAGGGCGCGACGGGATACGGCGTGCGGTTGCTAGATCGTTTCGTGGCGGATAATTTCGAGGGGTAGGACCGAGAGGGCGGTAAGCTCACAAGCCCACGGACGGGTTTGAGGCGATAGGTTGATTGTGCAGGTCGATTTCTACCACCTCGCCGCATCCCCGCTGGATCGCGTGCTGCCGCGCCTGGCCGAGCGGGTGGTGGCCGACGGCGGACGGCTGCTGGTGGTCGCGGAGGATGCGCGGCTGCTCGGTCGGCTGGACGAGCGGCTGTGGAGCCATGCCGCCGACAGCTTCCTTCCCCACGGCCGCGCCGGCCGCGACGGCGAGGCGGATCAGCCGGTGCTGCTGAGCGACCGGCCCGAGCCCGCCAACGCCGCGCGCAACATCGCGCTGGTGGACGGCCGCTGGCGCGAGGAGGCGCTGGGGTTCGATCGCTGCTTCCACCTGTTCGACGACGACGCGCTGGCCGACGCGCGCGACGCCTGGAAGGCGCTGGCCGGCCGCGAGGGCGTCGAACGCCGCTTCTGGAAGCAGGACGAGGGCGGCAGGTGGACGCAGGCCGCCTGACGTCGGTGGACGCCGCCGCCGCCCCGAAGGGCGGCGGCGGCTCACCAGCCCCGCGGGTCATTCGAGGACGGCGATCGCTTTGCGGAAGGCGACGATCGAAACGAACGCTTCCGTTATCCAATTCCGCTATTCACGGACGGCGCGATCGTGGCTAGCTCACGGAATCGTGGGGTTCGGCGGCGAGTCGCCGGGGTCGATCGGCGGACGGATATGTATCAGGCGACACTTGCCCTCGTCGAACCCGCGCTCGCCGCGCCGACCGCGGGGCAGGCGAGCGCGCTGTTCCATGGCGCGATGGAGCGGCTGGGCGCGACATATCTCCAGACGCGGCTTTACCGGCGGCCGGCCGGCTTGCTGACCAGCGAGAGCCACTGGGATGCCGGCGGCTTCATCGCCCGCTATGCCAGGCCCGGATGGATCGGCAGCGCCGGGTTCGACCATATCTGCTTCGTCCAGAACCCGCTGCTCGACGCCATTCGCCAGGGCCGCACGCGCTATCGCTTCAGCGACTTCGCGCCGCATGGCGAGCGACGCTTCGCACCTTATTGGGATGCGTTCGGCGAGGCCGGGATCCACGACGCGCTCTGCGCCACGGCCTACGGTCCGGACCGGCGCATCGCCTCGCTGCATCTGGGCTTCGACGGCGACGTCGATGGCGACATGGCGGCGGCGGTGCAGCTGGCCGGCATGGCGCTGGCCGAGCGGATGCTGGCGCTGGAGCCGCCGTCCGCGGCACCCCCGCCGCCCGTGCTGACCCGGCGCGAGCATGACGCCATCGCCTTCGTGGCGGAGGGCAAGACCGACTGGGAGATCGCCGCCATCCTGGGCGTGGCCGAGGCGACCGCCCGCTTCCACGTCGACAATGCCCGGCGCAAGCTCGACGCCACGAACCGCGCCCACGCCGTCGCCCGCTTCCTGGCGCTGAACGGGCCGTTCTAGGCGCCGGGCTTGCCTGCCGGCGCCCCGCCGCCTAGAGCGCGCCCACTTCCACATCCCCCCCAACAGACGGAGCACGCTCGGCCATGGCGACCGAACGCACCTTTTCGATCATCAAGCCGGACGCGACCCGCCGCAACCTGACCGGCGCGGTCACCGCGATGCTGGAACAGGCGGGGCTGCGCGTCGTCGCCTCGCGCCGCATCCACATGACGCGGGAACAGGCCGAGGGCTTCTACGCCGTCCACAGCGAACGGCCGTTCTTCGGCGACCTCGTCTCCTTCATGATCTCAGGCCCGGTGGTGGTGCAGGTGCTGGAAGGCGAGGATGCGGTGGCCAGGAACCGCCAGGTGATGGGCGCCACCAACCCGGCCAATGCCGAGGAGGGCACGATCCGCAAGGTCCACGCCGAATCGATCGAGGCGAACAGCGTCCACGGCTCGGACTCGGCCGAGAACGCCGCGACCGAGATCGCCTATTTCTTCAAGCCGGAAGACATCGTCGGCTGACGGCGGTCAGGTCCGATCGTCCGATCCCCTCGATCACCGCCCGCCCGCCTCCAGCAGGCGGCGGGGCGCGACCAGCTCCCAGCTCCGGGCGATCCGGTCGCCGACGTGATCCCAGTCGACATCCGCTCCGTCCACCCGCACGCCGATCCAGCCGGACGGCCCCATGTATGGCGGACGGTAATAGAGGTCGGGATCGGCCTCGATCAGCATTGCCTGCTCTGCCATGTCGCCGGTCTTCACCAGCACCGCGGTCCGGTCATCGCCATGGTGATCGTGCCAGAAATAGGCGAAGAAGCGCCCCTTCTCGATGAAGAAGCCGGGCGATCCGTGCGAGGTCCGCTCGGCCGCCGCCGGCAGGGCCAGGCACAGTTTCCGGATACGGGCGAGGTCGGCTTGCGGATCGGGGCTCATCGGGTCACCAGTTCGGCCAGGATGCGGGGATAGAGGCGATGTTCCTCCACCAGCACGCGCGCGGCAAGCGTCTCCCCCGTATCGCCGGGGAGGATCGCCACTTCCGCTTGTGCCAGCACCGGCCCTTCGTCCAGCCCCTCGGTGACGAGGTGAACCGAGCAGCCATGCACCCGGTCCCCCGCCGCCAGTGCGCGGGCGTGGGTGTCGAGGCCCTTGTGACGGGGGAGGAGGGAAGGGTGGATGTTCAGCATCCTGCCGGACCATCCTGCGACGAACCGCGAGGAGAGCAGGCGCATGTAGCCGGCGAGCGCGACCCATTCGACGCCGGCTTCGCGAAGGGCCTTGTCGATCAGGCCGTCGAACTCGGCGCGAGGTATGTCCTTGTGGCTGTGCGCCCAAGTCGGGATGCCGCGTGTGGTAGCCTCCGAGAGGCCGGGCGCGTCGGGATCGTTGGAGACGACCAGCGCGATCTCATAGGGACAATCCGGCGCCAGCGCTGCATTGGCCAGCGCGAGCATGTTGGACCCACGCCCTGAGACGAGCACGCCGACGCGAACCCGATCAGGCGTCATGCCGCGCCGCCCACGCCCCGCGCCCGCTCCACACTTCGTCCGAGCCGGAGACGGTGCAGCCCCGCTCCCCCGCCTCGATCCGGCCGATGCGGAACACCGTCTCGCCGGCCTGTTCCAGTGCCGCCGCCACGCCGTCGGCCGCGTCCGGCTTCACCACCGCCGCCATGCCGATGCCGCAGTTGAAGGTGCGCGCCATCTCCTCCGGCTCGATCCGCCCTTGCGCTTGCAGGAACGCCATCAGCCGCGGCTGCGGCCAGGCGTCGGCATCGATACTGGCGTGGAGATCGGCGGGCAGCACGCGGGGGATGTTCTCCAGCAGCCCGCCGCCGGTGATATGCGCCAGCGCCGCGATCCGCCCCGCGCGGAGCAGCGGCAGGAGCGGTTTCACGTAGATGCGCGTCGGCGCGAGCAGCGCGTCGGCGAGGATCACCTCCTGGTCGAACAGGGCGGGGCGGCCGAGCTTCCAGCCCTTGTCCGCCGCCAGCCGCCGGACCAGCGAGTAGCCGTTGGAATGAACTCCCGACGAGGCGAGGCCGAGGATGACATCCCCCGCCGCCGCCGCGTCCGCGCGCAGCACCCGGTCGCGCTCCACGGCGCCGACGGAGAAGCCGGCGAGATCGTAGTCGCCGGCCGCATACATGCCGGGCATCTCCGCCGTCTCGCCGCCGACCAGCGCGCAGCCGGCGATGCGGCAGCCTTCGGCGATGCCCGCCACCACGCGTTCGGCGATGCCGGTATCGAGCTGGCCGCAGGCGAAATAATCGAGGAAGAACAGCGGCTCGGCGCCCTGGACGATCAGGTCGTTGACGCACATGGCGACGAGATCGATGCCGAC
>CAXTHU010000074.1:0-11823 GCA_964244125.1 uncultured Sphingomonadaceae bacterium | reverse complement strand
CGTACGCTTGCACGGGCAGATTTACAGTCTGCTGCCTTTAACCACTCGGCCACCCCTCCCGGGCTCGCCGAAGCGAGGCGGCTCATTGGCGAAAGCGCCCTTGCGTGCCAACTTGGGCGGTGGGAAGGCCGTGGATCATGCGAAAAGGCCATCGACCCTCCACCGGCACCCCGGGCCGGCCCCGTTTCTGGGGCCGCCGGGCGGTCACCGCGGCGCTCGCCAATCCGGCCCGCACCGTCCGCCGCATCTGGGGCACGCGCGAGGCGCTGGCGGCGCTCGCGCTGCCGCCGGTGCTGCCGGTGACGCTGGCCGACGTCGCCGATCTCGGCCGGCTGGTGCCGGGCGACGCGCCGCACCAGGGGCTGGTGGCGGAGGTCGATCCGCTGCCCGACCTGTCGCTGGGCGACGTGCTGGGCCGGGATCGCGATCCGCGCCGCGCGCTGGTGGTGCTGGACCAGGTGACCGATCCGCACGACGTCGGCGCGATCCTGCGCTCGGCCGCCGCCTTCGGCGCGGTGGCGCTGGTGACGCGGGACCGCCACTCGCCGCCCGAATCGGGCATGCTCGCCCGCGCCGCCGCCGGCGCGCTGGAGGGGATGCCGTGGGCGCGGGTGACGAATCTCGCCCGCGCGCTGGACGACATCGCCGAGGCGGGCTTCTGGCGGGTGGGGCTGACGGGCGCCGCGCCGGCACCGCTCGCCGAGGCGATGGGCGCGCCGCCGGTGGCGCTGGTGCTGGGCGCCGACGAGGGGATGCGCGCCGGCACCGCGACGCATTGCGACACGCTGGCTCGCCTGCCGATCGGCGCGCGGGCGGAAAGCCTGAACGTGTCGAACGCGGCGGCGGTGGCGCTCTATGCGGCGGCTATGCGGGCGCTCTGATCCTGCCTTCTTCGTTCCCCGGCCTGCGCCGCGGAACGACCTCGCCGCTCAATCCTCCGGCGCGATGGTCACCTTCAGCCCGTCCAGCTCCGGGCCGAAGGGCAGCTGGCAGGACAGGCGGGAGCCGGGACCGCGATGGTCCGAACTGTCGAGCAGGTCGTCCTCGTCTGGGGTGATCGCCGGCAGGCGGTCGGCGAAGTCCAGATCGACCAGCACATGGCAGGTGGCGCACGAGCAGCAGCCGCCGCACAGCGCCAGCAGCTCGTCGAAGCCGGCGTCGCGGATCACCTCCATCACCGACAGGCCGGCCTCGCCGTCCACGGCGGTCTCGGTGCCGTCGCGGGTGACGACGATCAGCTGCGGCATGGTTCTTGTCTCCTGGGGAAAGGGCGCGCGCTTGGACAAGGCGCCGTCGCGGCGGCTATGTCCGGCGACGCGGCAAATATCAAGGTATCGTCACATGGGTCTTTCGTCCGACGCGCTCGGCGGCGCGCTCGCCGCGCTGGCGGCGATCGAGCCGGCCTTCGCCGCCGGCATCGCCCGCGTCGGCCATCCGGCGCCGCGCATCTACGAACGCGGCTACCCGACGCTGCTGCGCACGATCGTCGGCCAGCAGGTGTCGGTCGCCTCGGCGGCGGCGGTGTGGCGCAGGCTGGACGCGGCGCTGGGCGACGCCGGCGATCCGGCGGCGCTGGCGGCGGCCTCCGACGGGGCGCTGCGCGGCGCCGGCCTGTCCCGGCAGAAGGCGGGCTATGCCAGGAGCCTCGCCGGGCTGGTCCTCGACGGCACGCTCGATCTCGCGAACCTCGCGGCGGACGACGAGGCGGCGATCGCGCAGCTGGTCGCGGTGAAGGGCATCGGCCGCTGGTCGGCGGAAATCTACCTGCTCTTCGCCGAAGGGCGGCCGGATATCTGGCCCGCCGGCGACCTGGCCGTCCGGATCGCCGTCGGCCGGCTGCTGGGCCTGGCCGAGCGCCCGAGCGAGCAGGCGGTGCGCGCGCTGGCCGAGCCATGGCGGCCGCATCGCGGGGCGGCCGCCATTTTCGCCTGGCATGATTACAACCTGGGCATGGCGCCGATCTGATCCGCGCCTTCAGCCGCGCTGCTCAGGCTCGCTCCGCCACCACCGCCAGCGAGACGCCCGCCGGCAGCGAGCGGCGCGCCACCCAGCCGGCCTCGCTGGCGAAGACGCGCTCCAGCACGCGGTTCGCCAGCCGCCCCGGCATGGCGTCGTCGCCGCCCTCGCGCCCCGTCAGCCGGCCGACCGCGCGGGCGGCGACGATCAGCGGCATCAGCAGGCTGTTGAAGTGGGTCAGGTGACGGATGCGGTAGCCGCTGCCCTCCAGCACCCGCCGCAGGGTCGCCGCGGTATAGCGGCGCCGGTGGTGGTGGGCGGCGTCATGCGCGCTCCACAGCCAGGGCATCGCCGGGACGGTCAGCAGCATCCGCCCGCCAGGCGCCAGCGTCGGCCGGAGCGCGCCGAGCGCGCCGGCGTCGTCGGGGATATGCTCCAGCACGTCGAGCAGCACGACGAGGTCGTAGGCGCCCGCCTCCAGCGCCACCCCGTCCGGCAGCAGCCCGCCCTTGATGGCGAGGCCGGAGCGCGCGGCGGACAGCGCGCGCGCGCCGTCGTCGGGCTCGATCGCGTCGACCCGGCCAAGCGCCTGCAACATGGCCAGGTTGGAGCCGGTGCCGCAGCCGACCTCCAGGATGCGCCCGCCGGGCGGCACCGGCGCCTGCGCCGCGACCAGCGCCAGGACGATGCGGCGGCGGGCGACGAACCACCAGTGGGCGCCGTCGATCTCGGCCATGCGGTCGTAGGCGGCGCGTTCCATCAGCCGGTGTCCCCTTCCGCGTCGATGCCGATCTCCTCGCGCACGATGTAGATCGGCCGGCCCTTCGCCTCGACCAGCAGCCGCCCGACATATTCGCCCAGCACGCCGAGCGAGATGAGCTGCACCCCGCCCAGGAACAGGATCGCGACCATCAGCGACGGATAGCCCGGCACGTCCACCCCGAACATCAGCGTGCGGATGGTGACGTAGACGGCATAGAAGATGGCGAACAGCGCGACGATCGCGCCGAGATAGCTCCATATCCGCAGCGGCACCGTCGATCCCGAGGTGATGCCGTCGATCGCCAGCGTCCACAGCCGCCAGTAGTTGAACTTGGTCCGCCCGACGACGCGCTCGACCCGGTCGTATTCCACCGCCGCCTGGCGGAAGCCGGACCAGGCGAACAGGCCCTTCATGAAGCGGTTGCGCTCCGGCATCCGCCGGATGACGTCGACCACCTTCCTGTCGAGCAGGCGGAAGTCGCCGGCATGTTCGGGAATCTTGTCGGCCGACAGCCAGTTGTGCGCGCGGTAATAGAGGTCGGCGGTCAGCCGCTTGGGCAGGCTGTCGGTCAGGCGGTTGCGGCGGACGCCGTAGACCACCTCATGCCCCTCGCGCCAGCGCGCGACCATCTCGCCGATCACCTCGGGCGGATCCTGGAGATCGACGTCGATCGGGATCACGGCGGCGCCGCGGGCATGGTCCAGCCCCGCCGACAGCGCCGCCTCCTTGCCGAAATTGCGCGAGAAGGACACGGCGCGGATGCGCGGCTCGGCCCGCGCGGCGAGGACGATGGCGGGCAGCGTCGCATCCTCGCTGCCGTCGTCGACGAACAGGATCTCCCAGGCGCCGGCCGCCACCCGCTCCAGGATCGGCGCGACGCGGGCGACGAAGGGCGCGATCGCCGTCTCCTCGTCCTTCACCGGCACGATCACCGATAGGGTCGGCGCGGGCGTCACGGCCGGACCATGCCCGTCGCGGGCCGCGCCGCGCGCGACGTCCCCCGCCAGGCCCGCGCCGCCAGCAGCCCGGCGACCATCGGCAGCAGCCAGATCAGCCGGCTCTGATAGCGGCCCTGCGGCTCCGAGATCGCGCCGCCCAGGACGGCGTTCACCAGCATGGCGGCGACGATCAGCAAGCCCCAGAATTCCAGATCGGACATCGCGCCGCCCCGGCGCATCGCGAGGCGCCATATCACATGCCCGGCGATGACGGCCATCGCGGCCATGCAGACGGCATCGTAGAGCAGGTCCAGCAACCCCACCGGCCAGCCGTTCCGGCCACCGACGCTGGCCAGCACCCGGGCGCGCTCCCCCGGCGGCAGCGACGCCCAGCAATCGCTCCGGGCCGCGGCGCAACCATGATTCATGATGCTGACGGAGAAGTCGGTCAGTTGGCTCCAGCTGTTGCGGATCACGCTCAGCCCCTGGCGCCACGGATAGGCGCCGAGCACCGCCAGCCCGAAGCGGATGTCCTCGCGCGACATGGCCAGGCGCGCGGCGGGACCGGCGACCAGGAACACGCCCCTGGCCCGATCGCGCGACCAGAGGATCTCCGTGCTGGTCGCCGGCATCCGGTCCTTGAAGGCGCATATGGCGAAGCCCGCCGCCGGGCAGCGCGCGACGATGAAGGCGGCCCCCGGCCCGTCGCCGATGAAGCGGGCGGTGACGAGCGGGACCAGGACCGGCGGCTTGCCGAAATGCCGTTCCACCACGACGTTGGTGACGGCGACCGCGGCCAGCCCGGCGGCCGCGACGATGAAGGCGGCCGAGGCGGCCCGGAAGGCATCGCGCCGCCGTTCGCGACGGACCAGGCCGACGAGGGCCAGCACCACCGCGAGCGCCGCGAAGATGAGGACGTGCGTCAGGTGAGACACGGCCGAGACCAGCATGATCGACCATAGCAGCCATCGTTCCCGCCGCGACAGCCGCCCTCCGTCGATGGCCAGGAGCAGGACCGCCAGCAGGCCGAATCCGGCGAGCGCGTCGGCCAGCAGGAACGAATCGACCACCGCGGCGGTGGTGAGAAAGGCCAGCGCCAGCACCGCGACCAAGACCTGCCGCGCCCGGACGAAGCCGTTCAGCCGAAACGCGATGCGGAGCAGCGCGTAGGCGACGACCGCCTGGACCGCGACGAACCCCCAGAAATCGGTCAGCACGTAGCTGACGTAGAGCAGCACGCCGAATGCGGGCGACCGGCCCGACATGATGCTGCCGCTGGCGACGTCGTTGCCGTTCACCGCCGGCGGATCGCCGTTCGGCGCCGCCGGCGCGGCCCTCGCCCCGGGCACCTCGACCGGCCGTTCCGCCAGCCCCCCCCGGTAGCGCGCCGTCCAGGCGGTCGAGATGCCCGACGCGAGATACACGCTGATGTCGGCCGCGCGGACGTAGGAGGTGGTGTCGGGGAAGTAGAACGGCTGCCGGTTCACCAGCGCCGGCCACATCAGCGCGAGAACGCAGCCGAGATGGAGCAGGAGCCCGGCGCTGCGCTGCGCGCCCGGGAGCCGGGGCGACCACGACCGCATCCTTCAGGTCGACATACGCAAAGTCGCCGTGGAATCTCGATACACTCGCTGACCCCCATCGGCGCGGACGTTCCGCCCGTTCCGGCGGCCTATCTCCATCCCCCGGGATTGGCAAGCACGGCCGCCACTTGCCAAGGCCGCCCAACCGGGTAGGTTCGACCTGGATCGGGTGCCCGCACCCGCCACGCCGTTCGCTGGGGGTCGATTACATGAATGCTTGGCGCGTCAAGTCGCTCGACGCCATCCTCGCCACGGCCGAGAAGAAGGGGCTGCATCGCTCGCTCGGTGCGTTCCAGCTGACCATGCTGGGCGTCGGCGCGGTGATCGGCACCGGCATCTTCGTGCTGACGGCGGAGGCCGCGCAGAAGGCGGGGCCGGGCATGATGATAAGCTTCTGCATCGCCGGCTTCGTCTGCGCGGTGGCCGCGCTCTGCTATTCGGAACTCGCCTCGATGGTGCCGGTGGCGGGCTCGGCCTACACCTATACCTATGCGGTGATGGGCGAACTGCTGGCGTGGATGGTCGGCTGGGCGCTGATCCTCGAATATGCCGTCGGCGCATCGGCGGTCGCGGTCGGCTGGTCGGGCTATTTCGTCGGGCTGATGAAGAGCAGCTTCGGCGTCGTCATCCCGCCGACGCTGTCGGTCGGCCCGCTGGAGGGCGGGCTCATCAACGTGCCGGCCATCGTCATCGCCCTGCTCGTCACCTGGCTGCTAATCGTCGGCACGACCGAGAGCGCGCGGGTGAACGCGGTGCTGGTGTCGATCAAGGTGGCGGCGCTGACCCTCTTCATCGCCCTTACCCTGCCGGTGATGAGGATGGAGGAGTTCCATCCGTTCATCCCCAACGGCTGGGGGACGATCGGCGTGGTCGGCGCGGCCTCGTCGATCTTCTTCGCCTATGTCGGCTTCGACGCGGTGTCGACCGCGGCGGAGGAGACCAAGGATCCGCAGCGCAACGTGCCGATCGGGCTGATCGGATCGCTGCTGATCTGCACCCTGTTCTACCTGCTGGTGTCGGCCGGCGCGATCGGCGCGATCGGCGCGCAGCCCGTCGCGGGCGCCGCCGGCGAGGTGCTGTCGCCGGGCTCGCCCGAGCTCGCCGCCCGCTGCGCCGCGATCGTCGCCACCGGCGCGCTGGAACCGCTGACGTGCAGCCACGAGGCGCTGGCCCATGTGCTGCGCAGCGTCGGCTGGGTGAAGATCGGCAACCTGATGGGGCTGGCCGCCTTCATCGCGCTGCCTTCGGTGGTGCTGATGATGATGTTCGGCCAGACGCGCGTGTTCTTCGTCATGGCGCGCGACGGGCTGCTGCCGGCCAGGCTCGCCAGCGTCCATCCGAAATACAGGACGCCGCATATCGTCACCGCCTTCACCGGCATCGTCGTGACGATCGCGGCCGCCTTCCTGCCGGTCGGCAAGCTCGCCGATTATTCCAACGCCGGCACGCTGTTCGCCTTCGCCATGGTCGCGGTGTCGGTGCTGGTGCTGCGGCGGACCGATCCGGGCCGGCGCCGCCCGTTCCGCACCCCGGCGGTCTGGTTGGTCGCGCCGCTGGCCATCGTCGGCTGCGTCGCGCTCTACTGGTATCTCGGCCTCGTCGCCAAGCTGGTGCTGTTCGGCTGGGGCGGGATCGGGCTGCTGGTCTATTTCGGCTACAGCCGCTCGCGCTCCCATGTCGGGCGGGGGATAGACGATACGCCCGGCGATCCCGCCATGCAGCCGGAGGTGGCGAAGCCGCTCGGAACGTAGGCGACCTCCTCAACCGTCCACCCCGAGCGAAGTCGAGGGGCATGCCTCGACTTCGCTCGGGGTGGCGGAGGGAGGGGGACGTCCGTGCTACAAATCCAGGATATGCATCAGCATCGGCGCGTCCGTCATGCTGTGGGACCCGCGCAGCCGCGCCAGGGCGTCGGCGACGCAGCGTTCCGGCCCTTCATGCGTCACCATCACCAGCAGGACGGCGCCGTCGGTCGGCACGCCGCGCTGGATCATGCTTTCGATCGAGACGCCGGCGTCGCGCATGGCGGCGGTGATCTCGGCCAGCACGCCCGGCCGGTCGGCGACGGTGAAGCGGAGGTAGGCGCGGCCGCGCCGATCGCCGGCCGGCGCGGCGGCGGCGGCGGCGAGGCGGGCGACGGGCATGGCGAAGGCGGGGCCGGCCTCGCCGCGGGCGATGTCGATCAGGTCGGCGACGACGGCGCTGGCGGTCGGGCCGGCGCCGGCGCCGCGCCCCTCGAAGAACAGCCGGCCGACGAAATCGCCCTCGACCACCACCGCATTCAACGAGCCGGTGACGTGGGCGAGCGGATGGCCGGCGGGGACGAGGCAGGCGTGGACGCGCTGGAACAGCCCGCCCTCGCCGCTTTCGGCCAGGCCGACGAGGCGGACGCGGAAGCCGAGTGCCGCGGCCTCGGCGATGTCGGCGGCCAGCACCCGGCGGATGCCGTCGGCCGCCACCGCGGCGAAGTCGATCCGCGTGCCGAAGGCCAGGCTGGCGAGGATGGCGAGCTTGTGCGCGGCATCCACCCCGTCGATGTCGAAGGACGGGTCCGCCTCGGCATAGCCCAGCGCCTGCGCCTCGCCGAGCACCTCGGCGAAGTCGCGAGCGCGGCCGAAGGCGTCCGGGGCCTCCATCGTCGTCAGGATATAGTTGCAGGTGCCGTTGAGGATGCCGTAGACGCGCGCCACCTCGTTGGCCGCCGCCCCCTCGCGCAGGCCCTTGACGACCGGCACGCCGCCGGCGACCGCCGCCTCGAACTTGAACGCCACCCCCGCCTCCTCGGCGGCGGCGGCGAGCGCCAGCCCGTGATGCGCGACCATCGCCTTGTTGGCGGTGATGAAGCCTTTGCCGGCGGCGAAGGCGGCGTGGGCGAGAGACAGCGCCGCGCCATCGGACCCGCCGATCATCTCGGCCACCACGTCCACGTCGGGCCGGGCGGCCAGGCCGGCCGGATCGTCGACCCAGGCGATGCCGGACAGATCGATGCCGCGATCCCGGCCCCGGTCCCTCGCCGTGACGGATGTCACACGTATGGCGCGGCCGGCGCGACGCTCGATCAGGGCGCGGTTCGCGTCGAGCAGCGCCACGACGCCCGCGCCGACCGTCCCCAGCCCGGCGAGCCCGACGCGCAATGGTTCGGCCATGAAAAATCCCCTCCCGCGTCCGCCGCGCTTTCGCGCTGGCATGGCGGGAGGGGATTCTCAAGCCCGACGCGCTGCCGGGCGGCGGACCTGGCGCTACGCCGACCGCCCGGTCAGCGGCAGCGAACTCCGCCGCGATCGACCTCGCGGCCGAGCAGGCCGCCGCCGGCGGCGCCCAGCACGGTGCCGAGCAGCGACGAACGGCCGTTGTCCAGCGCGTTGCCGAGCAGCCCGCCGCCGACCGCGCCGATGATGAGGCCAGTCGTGCCGTCGGTGCGGCGGCAGTAATACTGCCCGTTGCCGCCGCGATAGACGCGGTCGTTGCGGGTCAGGCGACGCTCCTGATAATAGCGGCCGTCGCGGTAATATTGATCGGCGTAATAGCCTTGCGCGCCGGGGCCGGGGCGATTGTAGTCGTAATTGCGATAGGTCCGCCAGTCGCGCGCCTGGTTCTGGCGGACGTTCTGCCGGACGTCACGGCGCTGATCGCGCCGATCCTGGCGGGCGTCGCGGCCCTGGTAAGGCTGGGCGAGGACGGGGGCGGTCAGCAGCGGGCTCGCGGCCGTCACGGTGGCCAGCGCGGCCAGGATGAATGTCTTCATGTCTCGTCTCCTCCAGAGCATCCGATCTGCCGCCCAATGCTTGGGTGCGGCAAAGGTTGCTTGGAAAGGATATGAGGCGTCGACAGTGAAAAGAGAATGAACAATGTATACAGGAAAACGAAAGAAAGTATCGGTGCAATCGACAGGCTTTGTTCAGGAAGTAAATCTCGCTTCAAGCCAGCAGCTTCGGCCCCTGCTGTTCAACCACCCGTTCGACCTGATCGCGGAAGAGGCCGAGCAGGAACGGCAGCTCGATCTCGACGCGCACCAGCTTCTCCTCGACATCGGCATGGGCGGTGACCGTCTGCCCCATCGCGGCGACGACGATGGTCATGCGGTCCCCCGCCCAGCTGGTCTTCACCTCGGCGGCGCCGCCGGGGATGTGGCCGGCCAGGCGCCCGGCGTTGGCCTCCAGCCGGGCGCGCGCGGCCGCCTTGCCCAGCTCGTGCGGCAGGGCGACGCGGATCGGGCCGCCGGTCACAGGCTCGCGCCTTGCGCGGGCATGTTGACCCCCATCGACTGGAGGTAGCGCTTCACGTTGCGCGCCGCCTGGCGGATGCGCTGCTCGTTCTCGACCAGCGCGATGCGGACGAACCCCTCGCCCTCCTCGCCATAGCCGACGCCGGGCGCCACCGCGACGCCGGCATGGGTGAGGAGCTGCTTGGTGAACTCCAGGCTGCCGAGATGGGCGAGCGCGGGGGGCAGCGGCGCCCAGGCGAACATCGACGCGCGCGGCGGGGGCACGTCCCACCCGCTCCGCGCGAAGCTTTCGACCAGCACGTCGCGGCGGCGATGATAGAGCCGGCGGTTCTGCGCGACGATGTCCTGCGGGCCGTTCAAGGCGGCGCAGGCGGCGGCCTGGATCGGCGTGAAGGCGCCATAGTCGAGATAGGACTTCACCCGCGTCATCGCCGCGATCAGCCGCGCGTTGCCGACCGCGAAGCCGATCCGCCAGCCGGCCATCGAATAGGTCTTGCTGAGCGAGGTGAACTCGACCGCGACCTCCTTCGCCCCCGGCACCTGGAGGATCGAGGGGGTCGGATTGCCGTCGTAATAGAGTTCGGAATACGCCAGGTCGGAGATCACCCACACCTTGTTCTCCCGCGCCCAGCCGACCAGCCGCTCGTAAAAGGCGAGGTCGACGGTCTCGGCGGTGGGGTTCGACGGATAGTTGACGACGAGGATGCTGGGACGCGGCACGGTGAAGGCGAGCGCGCGATCCAGCGCGCGGAAATAGCCCTCGTTTGGGGTCGTCGGCACCGCGCGGATGGTGGCGCCGGCGATGATGAAGCCGAAGGTGTGAATCGGATAGCTGGGATTGGGCGCCAGCACGACGTCGCCCGGCGCGGTGATCGCGGTGGCCAGGCTGGCCAGCCCCTCCTTCGATCCCATGGTGACGACGACCTCGGCATCGGGATCGAGCTGGACGCCGAAGCGGCGGCCGTAATAATTCGCCTGGGCCTTCCTCAGGCCGGGTATCCCCCTGGACGCGGAATAGCCGTGGGCGTCGGGCTTGGCCGCCACCTCGGCCAGCTTGGCGATGACGTGGGGCGGGGGCGGCAGGTCGGGATTGCCCATGCCGAGATCGATGATGTCCTCGCCCCGCGCACGCGCCTCCGCCCGCATCGCGTTCACCTCGGCGATGACATAGGGCGGCAGGCGGCGGATGCGGTAGAAATCGTCGGACATGATCTTCCCCGTGCGGGCGGTTGGAGCGTTGGCGAGGAGGCCGCTATAGAGGTTCGCGGCCGCCCTGTCAGGCGGCACGGGAGAGCATGATGGCCGATTCGACCGAGAGCGCGACGGCGACCGGCTGGTCCGTGCCCGATCTCGCCGAGCTGCAGCATTGGACCTGGGTGGTCGGGCGGATGCAGCAGATGATGATGGAGCATGCCGCCAGGGCGATGACCGCCATGCCGGCCGCGGCCGCGATACCGAAGATACCCGCCATGACCGGCCTGCCGCTGCCCGATCCGGCGGCGTTGCTGAAGGCGCAAGGGCAGTTCTGGGCCGACGGGCTGGCCTTGTGGCAGCGGCTGCTCGATCCCGGCAGCGGGCCGGCCGAAGACGCGGGCGCGGAAAAGGACCGGCGTTTCGCGGCACCGGAATGGCGCCGGCACCCGCTGTTCGACATGCTGCGGCAGAGCTACCAGCTGCTTTCCGACCATCTGCTGAAGAGCGTCGAGACGCTGGAGGGGGCGGACGCCGGGCAGATGGAGCGAATCCGCTTCGCCACGCGCGGCTTCATCGACGCGATGAGCCCGGCCAATTTCGCGCTGACCAACCCGAAGGTGATCGCCCGCACGCTGGAAACGAAGGGCGAGAACCTGCTGACGGGTCTGGCCAACATGCTGGGCGACATGGGGCGCGGCCAGCTCACCCATGTCGATCCGACCGCCTTCGAGGTCGGCCGCAACATCGCCGTCACGCCCGGCAAGGTGGTCCGCGAGACGCCGCTCTACCAGCTGATCCAGTATGATCCCGCGACGCCGCAGGTGCGCGCCGTGCCGCTCGTCATCTTTCCGCCGTGGATCAACCGCTTCTATATCCTCGACCTCAATCCGGAGAAGAGCTTCATCCGCTGGGCGGTGGCGCAGGGGCTGACGGTGTTCGTCGTGTCGTGGAAGTCGGCCGATGCCGGCATGGCGGACACGACGCTGGACGATTATGCGCTGGGCGGGATCGTCGATGCGATCGACACGGTGCGCGCCGGGCTTGACGTGCCCGCGGTCAGCGTCATCGGCTATTGCGTCGCCGGCACGACGCTGGCCGCGACGCTGGCGCTGCTGGCGGCGCGGGGGCAGGCCGGCAAGGTGGCCTCGGCGACGTTCTACACCG
>CAXTHU010000073.1:0-12066 GCA_964244125.1 uncultured Sphingomonadaceae bacterium | reverse complement strand
ATCCCGCGCTCCAGCGGCGGTTCCAGCCGGTGTTCGTCGGCGAGCCGACCGTCGCCGACACCATCTCCATCCTGCGTGGGCTGAAGGAGAAATACGAGCTGCACCACGGCGTCCGCATCACCGACGGGGCGCTGGTGTCGGCGGCGACGCTGTCCGCCCGCTACATCACCGACCGCTTCCTGCCGGACAAGGCGATCGACCTGATGGACGAGGCGGCGTCGCGCCTGCGGATGGAGGTGGAGTCCAAGCCCGAGGAGATCGAGACCCTCGACCGCCGCATCATCCAGCTGAAGATCGAGCGGGAGGCGCTGAAGAAGGAGACCGATGCCGCCTCGCGCGACCGCCTTGCCCATCTGGAGCGCGAGCTGGTCGGGCTGGAGGAGGATTCGGCTGGCCTCACCGCGCGCTGGCGGGCGGAAAAGGACAAGATCGCCGGCGAGGCGAAGCTGAAGGAACAGCTCGACGCGGCCCGGTTGCAACTGGAACAGGCGCAGCGTTCGGGCGATCTGGCGAAGGCCGGCGAGCTGTCATACGGGACCATCCCCGCGCTGGAGAAGCAGGTCGCCGAGGCGCAGGGCGCGACGGCCGGCGCGATGCTGCGCGAGGAGGTGACGGGCGAGGACATCGCCGGCGTCGTCTCCCGCTGGACGGGCATCCCGGTCGACCGGATGCTGGAGGGCGAGCGCGAGAAGCTGCTCCAGATGGAGGCGACGCTGGGGCGCCGGGTGATCGGCCAATCGCAAGCCGTCGCCGCCATCTCGCGCGCGGTGCGCCGGGCGCGGGCCGGGTTGCAGGACCCGAACCGCCCGCTCGGCTCCTTCCTGTTCCTGGGGCCGACCGGCGTCGGCAAGACCGAGCTGACCAAGGCGCTCGCCGGCTTCCTGTTCGACGACGACGCGGCGATGGTCCGCATCGACATGTCCGAGTTCATGGAGAAACACGCCGTCGCCCGGCTGATCGGCGCGCCGCCGGGCTATGTCGGCTATGAGGAGGGGGGCGTGCTGACCGAGGCGGTGCGGCGGCGGCCCTACCAGGTCGTCCTGTTCGACGAGGTGGAAAAGGCGCATGGCGACGTCTTCAACATCCTGCTCCAGGTGCTGGACGACGGGCGGCTGACCGACGGCCAGGGGCGGACGGTCGATTTCTCCAACACGCTCATCATCCTGACCTCGAATCTCGGCTCGCAATATCTCGCCAACATGGCCGAGGGCGACGAGGTGGCGTCGGTCGAGCCGCAGGTGATGGAGGTGGTGCGCGGTCATTTCCGCCCCGAGTTCCTCAACCGGCTGGACGAGATCATCCTGTTCCACCGCCTGGCCGCCGACCATATGGGCCCGATCGTCGACATCCAGGTCGGCCGCGTCGGCAGGCTGCTGGCCGACCGCAAGGTGACGCTGGAGCTGACCGACGCGGCCCGCGCGTGGCTCGGCCGCGTCGGCTACGACCCGGTCTACGGCGCCCGGCCGCTGAAGCGCGCGGTGCAGAGATACCTGCAGGACCCGCTCGCCGACATGATCCTGCGCGGCGAGGTGAAGGACGGCGCGGCGGTGCGGGTGGACGAGGGGGACGGGGCGCTGCGGCTGGCGTTATGACTTTCCCTCGTCATGCCGGGCAACCCCGCCGCTCAATCCCCCACCCGCGTCCCCTCCCCGAAGCCGCCCGCGTCCGAGGCGCGGAAGAAGTCGCGCAGCAGGGCGCGCTCGGTCTCGGTGATGTGCGGGTTCCACACGTCGAAGATCAGGACGGCGCGCAACTCGTCCGAATCGTTCCATGCCTCGTGTTCGATCGTGTCGTCGAAGGCGAAGGCCTCGCCTTCGCGCCACTCGCGCGTCTCGCCGCCGACGCGGAAGCGGCAGCCGGGCGGGACGATCAGCGGCAGGTGGATGATGGCCCGCATGTTGCTGACGCCGGTATGCGCCGGCAGGTGGGTGCGCGGGCGCAGCAGCGAGAAGAACACCGTCGGCGTGCGGCCGGGCATATCGGCCAGCGGCAGCGCCGCCACCGCCGCCGCGGTCGCGGGAAAGCGCGCGCAGGCCGCCTCGATCCGCGCGCCGTGGCGCCAGAGGTGGACGGCGCCCCAGTCGAGCGACCGATCGAGCGGGGTCCACTTGTTCGCCGGCGTGCCAGGCTCCATCGCCACATAGGGGGCGAGACCCGGCATCCCCTCTGCCATCGCCGCTTCCAGTTCGGCGCGGATCGCGGGCGTCCGCGCCTCGATCCCGGGCAGCCAGGGGAAGTGGGCGCGATCGAAGAACTCGTCGGCCGGCAGGAAGGGGAAATGCGCGCCGGCGCATTCGTTGCGGTATATCTGGCGCCGGCCGAAGGCATGGCCGAGGCAGGCGTCGATGCGCCGCCGCTCGGCCGCCGGCACCGCCGCCAGCGCCGGCGCCATCCTGTCCTCGATCGCCCCGGCCAGCGCCGCGCGGGATCGCGCGACATAGTCGGCGGCGTGGGCGAAGAGCCGGTCGAGCGCCGGGGTGCGCGGCTCGATCAGCGGCGACATGGCGACCACGCCTGCCCAGCGCTCCATCGCCTGGACATCCTCCCCGCGCCGCTCGTGCCATTCGGCGAGGCGGACCAGCGCCATGAAATGCCGCTGGTCGCAGGCCAGCGCGGCGAGCAGCGCGTCGCGCTCGCCCGGATCGTCGCCCGCCTGCCGGCTGGCCTTGGCGAGGTTCATCCAGAGGTCCGGCGCGGCCGGATCGGCGCGGGTGGCGCGGGCGAACAGGTCGGCGGCGGCGGCGGCGTCCCCCCGCCCCAGCGCATCGACGCCGAGCGCGTTCAGCGCCGCCGCATGATCCGGCGCCAGCGCCAGCACGGCGCGATAATGCACGGCCGCCTCGCCCGCCCGCCCGCCACGCTGCGCCGCCCGCGCCGCATCCAGCCGGCGGCGAACCTCCATGTCGTTCATGCCCGGCATCCCATGGCGCCGATTAGCGCGGCCGGCGGCGCTGGACAAACACCGTCTCGCGCGGGCAGACGCTCGGCATGGCGACGGTCGATCCCCGGACGGTGGCGCGCAACGCCCGATGGCTCGCGCATCGCTACGATCCGCAGCACGACGCGGTCCATTTCGTCGACGTGCCGCGCGCCGAACATGGCGCGGCGATGTTCCTGACCGACGAATATCTCGCCCGTCATGCCGAGCCCGTCGTCATCGGGCGGGACCATGCGCTTGGCGAGGCACGCGCGGCGGCGCCGATCCACTTCATCTTCCACTCGGCCTATTGCTGCTCGACGCTGCTGGCGCGCGCGTTCGATCGGCCGGGCAGGGCGATGGGGCTGAAGGAGCCGATGATCCTGAACGACCTGGTCGGCTGGCGCCGGCGCGGGGCGCGGCCGGCGGAGGTGGCCAGGGTGCTCGACGGCGCGATGGCGCTGCTCGCCCGGCCGTTCGCGCCGGGCGAGGCGGTGGTGGTGAAGCCGTCCAACATCGTCAACGGTCTCGCCGCCGCGATGCTGGGGATGCGGCCGCAGGCGGGCGCGCTGCTGCTGCACGCGCCGCTCCGGACGTATCTCGGCTCGATCGCGAGGAAGGGCATGTGGGGGCGGCTGTGGGTGCGCGAACTGCTGGTCGGCCTGCTGGCCGACGGCGGGGTGCAGCTCGGCTTCGCGGCCGGGGACTACGTCGGCCAGACCGACCTCCAGGTCGCCGCCGTCGGCTGGCTGGCGCAGCATGCCGGTTTCGCCGCGCTGGCCGAGCGGTTCGGACCGGGCCGCGTCCGGACGCTGGACAGCGAGACGCTGACCGCGCGGCCGGCCGAGACGATGGCCGCGCTCGCCCGCCTGTTCCGCATCGACCTGGATGCCGCGGCGGTGGCGGAGATCGTCGCCGGCCCGGCCTTCACCCGCCATTCCAAATGGGGCACCGATTTCGGCGGCGCGGCGCGTGCCGCCGAGCAGCGCGACGCCGCCGCCGTCCATGCCGAGGAGATCGACAAGGTGGCGGTCTGGGCCGAGGCGGTGGCGGCGGGCGCGGGCGTCTCGCCGTTGCTGGGCTCGCCGTTGCTGGCGGGTGACAAGAACGACGGAGGGACGGATGGCTGACGACATCGTGGTGCCGGTGCCCGCGGAATGGGCCGCGCGCGCCAGGATCGACGCCGCGACCTATGCGGCGGATTATGCCCGGTCGCTGGCCGATCCCGGCGGCTATTGGCGCGACCGGGTCGGCCGGCTGGACTGGATCACGCCGCCGACGCGGATGGACGAGAGCAGCTTCGCGAAAGACGATTTCGGCGTCCGCTGGTTCGCCGACGGGGTGCTGAACGTCGCCGCCAACTGCCTCGACCGCCATCTGGCGGAACGGGGTGACGCGACGGCGATCGTCTGGGAGCCGGACGATCCCGCCGAGGCGGCGCGGACCATCAGCTACGCGCAGCTCCATGGCGATGTCTGCCGCTTCGCCAACGTGCTGAAGGCGGCCGGCGTGGCCAAGGGCGACCGCGTCACGCTCTACCTGCCGATGATCCCGGAGGCGGCGGTGGCGATGCTGGCCTGCGCGCGGATCGGCGCGATCCATTCGGTGGTGTTCGGCGGCTTCTCGCCCGATGCGCTCGCCGGACGGCTGACCGACTGCGGCAGCCGGGTGGTCGTCACCGCCGACGAGGGCCGGCGCGGCGGCAGGCGCGTGCCGCTGAAGGCCAATGTCGATGCCGCCGCCGCCATCGCGGCGATCGACACGGTGATCGTCGTCCGCGCGACCGGCGCCGAGGTGGCGATGACGGCGGGCCGCGACCGTTGGTATGACGAGGCGGCGGCCGAGGTGGGGGCCGACTGCCCGCCCGAGCCGATGAATGCCGAGGACCCGCTGTTCATCCTCTACACCTCCGGCTCGACCGGCAGCCCCAAGGGCGTGGTGCACAGTTCGGGCGGCTACCTGCTGTGGGTCGCGACGACGTTCGAGGCCTGTTTCGACTATCGGCCGGGCGAGGTGTTCTGGTGCGCGGCGGACGTCGGCTGGGTCACCGGCCACAGCTATGTCGTCTATGCCCCGCTGGCGGTGGGCGGCACGACGCTGATGTTCGAGGGGGTGCCGACCTGGCCCGACGCCGGGCGGCTGTGGCAGGTGGTCGATCGCCACCGGGTCGCGACGCTCTTCACCGCCCCCACCGCCTTGCGCGCGCTGATGCGCGAGGGGGACGCGCCGGTGAAGCGGTCGTCCCGCGCGAGCCTGCGGCTGCTCGGCTCGGTCGGCGAGCCGATCAATCCGGAGGCGTGGCGCTGGTATCACCAGGTGGTCGGCGACGGCCGCTGCCCGATCGTCGACATGTGGTGGCAGACCGAGACCGGCGGCGGGATGATCGCCCCGCTGCCCGGCGCCACCGCGCTGAAGCCGGGATCGGCGACGCGGCCGCTGTTCGGCGTCGAGCCGGCGCTGCTCGACGGCGACGGCCGGCTGCTGGACGGAGCGGCCGAGGGCAATCTCGTCATCCGCCGCTCCTGGCCGGGGCAGATGCGCGGCGTGTGGGGCGATGCGGATCGCTTCTTCCGGACCTATTTCTCCACCTTCCCCGGAGTCTACACCACCGGCGACGGGGCGCGGCGGGATGCCGACGGCTATTGGTGGATCACCGGCCGGGTCGACGACGTCATCAACGTCTCGGGCCACCGCATGGGCACCGCCGAGGTGGAAAGCGCGCTCGTCCTCCATCGCGACGTCGCCGAGGCGGCGGTGGTCGGCTTTCCGCATGAGGTGAAGGGCCAGGGCATCTATGCCTACGTCACGCTGAACGCCGGCGTCGCCGCCGACGAGCCGCTGCGGCGGGCGTTGCGCGACTGGGTCCGGCGCGAGATCGGGCCGATCGCCGCCCCCGACGCCATCCAGTTCGCCCCCGGCCTGCCCAAGACCCGCTCCGGCAAGATCATGCGCCGCATCCTCCGCAAGATCGCCGAGGGCGACGTGTCCGCCCTGGGCGACACCTCGACGCTGGCCGATCCGGCGGTGGTGGAGGAACTGGTGGCGAACCGGGTTGGGTAGTCCGTTATCCTGAACTCACCCCTTCAGGGGATCGTTGCGAAATCCATCCGTCACCGTGGATGGCGAAGGGGAGGGTGGCTTGAAGCGACACACCTTCCTGTTCCCCGGCGAAGGCCGGGGCCAGTCGGGGGACGCTCGTGAAGCGCAATCTGGTCGCGAACCGCCCTAGGCCTCAATCCACCGCCAGCGCCGCCGTCAGCGCGTCCCTGATCCGCCGCAGCGCCGCCACGTCCGCCGTGGGTGGCGGCGCGACGTCGGCCGGCGGCTCGGCGCCCGCCGCCAGCAGCTGCTGCACGCCCTTCACCGTATAGCCGTCGACGTTCAGCAGCCGGTCGATCCGTCTCACCAGCGCCACGTCCTCCGGCCGGTAATAGCGGCGCTGGCCGGCGCGCTGGAGGGGGCGGAGCTGCGGGAAGCGGGTTTCCCAGTAGCGCAGGATATGCTGGGGCTGGCCGATGTCGTCGGCCAGCTCGCCGATGGTGCGGAAGGCCGCGTCGGATTTCGGCAGCCGGTCCGCCATGGCGGGCGTCAGCTCGACTTGACGATGCGGTCGCGCATCATGTGGCTGGCGCGGAAGGTGAGCACGCGGCGCGGCGCGATCGGCACCTCGACGCCGGTCTTGGGGTTGCGGCCGATCCGCTCGCCCTTGTCGCGCAGGACGAAGCTGCCGAAGCCCGAGATCTTGACGTTCTCGCCACGCTCCAGCGCCGCGCACATATGGTCCAGCACCTGCTCGACCATCTTCGACGAATCCGCGCGCGAGACGCCGATCGAGGCGTGGATCGCCTCGCACAGATCCGCCCTGGTCAGCGTGCCGGACGTCTTGTCCCCGGCCTCAGCCCCCGCCGCAGTCGCCATTCCTACCCCCGTCCGATCCCACAAGCCGATGCGGAAGCCTAACCCGGCGGCCGCGCGCGCGCAATTCCTACCATCTCATGACGGCGGCACCCCAGGTGAAGCCGCCGCCCATCGCCTCCAGCACCACGACATGGCCCGCCCTCACCCGGCCGTCGCGCACCGCCAGATCGAGCGCCAGCGGCACCGAGGCGGCCGACGTGTTGGCATGCTCGTCCACCGTCACCACCACCCGCTCGGGCGCCAGGCCGAGCTTCCTGGCGGTCGCGTCGAGGATGCGCCGGTTGGCCTGGTGCGGCACCACCCAGTCGACCGCGTCGGCGGGTAGGCCGGCGGCGGCGAGCGATTCGGTCATCACCGCGGCGAGGTTCGTCACCGCGTGGCGGAACACCTCCTTGCCCCGCATGCGCAGCTTGCCGACCGTGCCGGTGGTCGACGGCCCGCCGTCGACATAGAGCAGGCCGTTGTGACGGCCGTCGGCATGGAGCCTGGTCGCGAGTATGCCGCGCGCGTCTTCATGGCCGTTGTCCGCCGGGCCGTCGACGGCGCGCAGCACCACCGCGCCGGCGCCGTCGCCGAACAGGACGCAGGTGGCGCGATCCTCCCAGTCGAGGATGCGGCTGAACGTCTCGGAACCGATCACCAGCGCGGTGTCGGCCGCACCCGTGCGGATCATGCTGTCGGCGACCGACAAGGCGTAGAGGAAGCCCGAGCAGACCGCCGCGACGTCGAAGGCGATGCAGTCGTCGATGCCGAGCAGCGTCTGGATCCTGGTGGCCGACGCCGGAAAGGTCTGGTCCGGGGTGGCGGTGGCCAGCACGATCAGGCCCACCTCCGCCGCCGCGACGCCGGCCGCCGCCAGCGCCTTGGCGGCCGCGTCGGCGCCGAGGGTGGCGGTGGTCTCGCCCGGCGCGGCGATGTGGCGGGCGCGGATGCCGGTCCGCTCGACGATCCATGCGTCGGTGGTGTCCACCGTCTCGGACAGCTCGGCATTGGTGACCCGGCGCGGCGGCAGCGCCGAGCCGGTGCCGACGACGCCCGCGCGCCGCACGCTCGGACCCGCGCTCATGCCGCCGCCTCGGACGCCGGCGGCGGCATGCCGGGGGCGTGCGCCTTGAAATCGTCGAGATCCTCGGCGATCCGCCGGATGATGTCGGCGCGGACCAGCTTGGCCGCGACGCCGACCGCGTTGCAGATGCCGGTGACGTCGGCCGACCCGTGGCTCTTCACCACCACCCCGCGCAGGCCCAGGAAGACCGCGCCGTTGTGGTTGTTGGGGTCGAGATGGACCTTCAGCATGTGCAGCGCCGGGCGCGACAGCAGGAAGCCCGCCTTGGAGCGGAAGGAGGAGGTGAAGGACCGGCGCAGCAGGTCGGTGACGAAGCGGGCGGTGCCCTCGGCCGTCTTCAGCGCGATGTTGCCGGTGAAGCCGTCCGAGACGACGACGTCGACGTCGCCGCGCGAGGTGCGGTCGCCCTCGATGAAGCCGACGAACTCCAGCGGCAGGTGGCCGGCGGCGCGCAGCATCGCGGCGGCGTCGCGCAGCTGGTCGGTGCCCTTCAGCTCCTCGGTGCCGATGTTCATCAGCGCCGTGCGCGGCCGCGCCATGTCCATCGCGATCCGCGCGTAAGCGGCGCCCATGACGGCGAACTGGACCAGGTTGTCGCGGTCGCATTCGGTGTTGGCGCCGAGATCCAGCATCACCACGTCGTTCCGCCCGAGCGTGGGGAGGAGGGCGGCGAGCGCCGGCCGGTGGATGCCCGGCATGGTGCGGAGCGCTAGCTTGGCCATCGCCATCATCGCGCCGGTATTGCCCGCCGACAGCGCCGCGCCGGCCTCGCCCGCCTTCACCGCGGCGATGGCGCGGCCCATCGAACTGGTCTTGGCGCGGCGGATCGCCTGGCTCGGCCTATCGTTGCCGCCGATCACGTCGGGGGTGTGGACGACGGCGGCATCGCGGGCGAGGGCGGGGATGCGGGCGAGTTCGGCGGCGATCAGCGCCTCGTCGCCGAAGAAGGTGAAGCGCAGGTCGGGCCAGCGCTTCGCGGCGGCGGCGGCGCCGGCCACCATGATCGCCGGCCCCCCGTCGCCGCCCATCGCGTCGATTGCGATTCGCGGCGCCTGGCCCAACGATCCGATCTCCCCTGCCGGGCCGTCTGCGCGGCCCGCCCTGTCCATAGCCATTCGCCGCGAATATGTCAGGCCCGACCCCGGGCCGGACCTCACGCTTCCACGGCGAAGACCTCGCGGCCGTTATAGTGGCCGCAGGCGGTGCACATATGGTGCGGCCGCTTCAGCTCGCCGCAATTCGGGCACTCCTGGAACGCCTCGACCGACAGCGCGTCGTGGCTGCGGCGCATGTTGCGCTTGGAGGGCGAGGTCTTTCTCTTGGGGACGGCCATGTCGGCACCTTATCTCTGATACGATCGGTTTGATTCGGTCGGTCACGCGGCAATGCCGGAACGCCGATGGCGCCGCGGGCCGGGTGGCCGCTGAACTCGGGCGGCGGGCTCGTCGCGAGCGGACGGGCCAATAGCGAGCCAGCCCCAAGTTGCAAGCATCTCCCGCGCATGCGAGACGACCGGCCACGCCGCCGCCTCGTCGCGCGCGCCAGGGAGAAGACCATGCCGGCGATGCTGCCGATCACGCTGACGATCGCCGGCGCCGCCGCGCTGGTGAACCTGTGGCTGGCGGCGCGGGTCAGCCGGCTCCGCCTGGCCCGCAACGTCTCGATCGGCGACGGCGGCGACAAGGCGGTGGAGGCGCGGATGCGCGCGCACGCCAACTTCGTCGAATACACCCCCTTCTTCCTGATCCTGCTGGCGCTAGTCGAGCTGGCCGAGGGGCCGCGCCCGTGGCTGTGGCTGGCGGGCATCGCCTTCGTCCTGGCGCGGCTGGCCCACGCCTTCGGCATGGACCGGCCGGTGCCGAACCCGTTCCGCATGGGCGGGATGATCGTGACCTTCCTCTGCCTGCTGGGCCTTGCCCTCTACGGCCTGACGCTGCCCTATCTGGCGGCGCGCGGCGCGAACGGGGTGGTGGTGACGGTGGCGCCGGTGCGGTAATCCGCACGGAGAGGTTTGCTCAACCCCCCGCCAGCACCCGGTCCGCCACGAAGGGGTTGCCCGCCCGCTCCCGGGCGAAGCTGGACATGGCGCCGTGGCCGGGGATGAAGCGGGTGTCGCCGCCCATCGGCCAGAGCCGGCCGACGATGGCGTCGAGCAGCGCCTGATGGTCGCCCATCGGGAAGTCGGTCCGCCCGATCGATCCCTCGAACAGCACGTCGCCGACCAGCGCCAGCTTCGACGGCGCATGGTGGAACACGACGTGGCCCGGCGTGTGGCCGGGACAGTGGCGCACGTCGAACACCAGTTCGCCCACCGTCACCCGGTCCCCGTCGACCAGCCAGCGGTCGGGTTCGAACACCTCGCCGAAGATGCCGAAGCCGCGCGAATCGTTGCCGAGCCGGTCGATCCAGAAACGGTCCGCCTCGTGCGGCCCCTCGATCGGCACGCCCAGTTCCCTGGCCAGCACGCCGGCCGAGCCGCAATGGTCGAGATGGCCGTGGGTCAGGAGGATTTTCTCGACCGCGACGCCATGCCGCGCCGCCGCCGCCGTCAGCTTCGGCAGATCGCCGCCGGGATCGACGAACGCGCCGCGCATCGTCTTCGTGCACCACAGCAGGGTGCAGTTCTGCTGGAAGGCGGTCACCGGGATGATGGTGGCGCGCAGCGGCGGCTCGGGCGTCTGGCTCATGCCGGCGATGTGGGGGCGGAGGGCTGCGGAGCGCAAGGCTTGTCGAAACAGGTTCAGCCCGGCCGTGCGATCGGCTAAGCGCCACGCGACCATGACCGATACGCCCGCAATCCCGCCCAAGCGCGACTGGCGCGACACCGTCTTCCTGCCGAAGACCGACTTCCCGATGAAGGCGGGGCTTGCCGCCAAGGAACCGGCGATCCTGGCGAAATGGGCGGCGGACGACCTCTACGGCCGGCTCCGCCGCGCCCGCGCCGGGCGGGAACGCTTCATCCTCCATGACGGCCCGCCCTATGCCAACGGCGACATCCACATGGGCCATGCGATGAACAAGATCCTGAAGGATCTGGTCGTCCGCACCCGCTCGCTGATGGGTTACGACGCGCCCTACGTCCCCGGCTGGGACTGCCACGGGCTGCCGATCGAGTGGAAGGTCGAGGAGGCCTACCGCCAGAAGAAGCTGAGCAAGGACGAGGTGCCGGTCGGGCAATTCCGCGCCGAATGCCGCGCCTATGCCGAGAAATGGGTCGCGGTGCAGCGCCCCCAGTTCGAGCGGCTGGGGGTGATGGGGGACTGGGACGATCCCTATCTCACCATGAAGTTCGCCGCCGAGGCGTCGATCGTGGCGGAGCTGCTGAAGTTCGCCGAGAGCGGCCAGCTCTATCGCGGCGCCAAGCCGGTGATGTGGTGCCCGGTCGAGAAGACCGCGCTGGCCGAAGCCGAGGTCGAGTATGAGGACATCGTCTCGACCCAGATCGACGTGACGTTCGAGATTGTCGAGGCGCCGAACGCGCCCGAGCTGGTCGGCGCGCATGCGGTGATCTGGACGACGACGCCGTGGACGATCCCGGTGAACCAGGCTTTGGCTTATGGGCTGGAGGTCGAGTATGTTCTGCTTTCGGCAGGCGAACGCCGCTTCCTGGTTGCGGAAACGCTTGCCGAGAGTTTCCACCATCGCGCTTCTTCTCGTCATCCCGGCGAAGGCCGGGATCCACCCAGCCGCCCGGACAACGTTGCTGGCGGAGAGCCGGACCCCGGCCTTCGCCGGGGTGACGGAGGAGAATCGGTGGATCGAGGCGCGGTCCTCTGGCGCGGCAAGGGCGCGCAACTCGCCGGCGCCACCGCCCGCCACCCCATGGCGAAGCGCTTTGCTCCCCTCCCCTTCAGGGGAGGGGTCGGGGGTGGGGCCTCTCAGCCGGACGCTGCGCTCGTGGAGGGTCCCCACCCCAACCCAGCGTCCGATCCGATGCGGGTCAACCATGCCCCCGGCATGGTTGAGGGATTGCCGGGGGCAATCCCGACCCGGATCGGAGCGGACGCTCCTGAAGGGGAGGGGCTTGATACCGCATCACCCCTCGCCGAGTTCTTCCTCCGTCCCCGCCCCTTCCTCCCCGGCGACTTCGTCACCACCGATGCCGGCACCGGCCTCGTCCACATGGCGCCGGATCATGGCGAGGATGATTTCCTGCTGTGCAAGG
>CAXTHU010000072.1:0-12238 GCA_964244125.1 uncultured Sphingomonadaceae bacterium | reverse complement strand
GAGCGCGGCACCAAGAGCATCGACACGATGCTCTACTTCATCCTGTTCAACATCGCGCCGACGGTGCTGGAACTGGGTCTGGTGGTGCAGATATTCGGCTCGCGCTTCGGCGGCTGGCTGGTCGCCGGCACGCTGGCGATGGTCGTGGTCTACATCCTCTTCACCCGCATGGTGACGGACTGGCGCGCGGCGCTGCGCGCGCGGATGAACGACCTGGACACCGGCGCGGTGGCGCATGCGGTCGATTCGCTGCTCAATTTCGAGACGGTGAAGTATTTCAACGCCGAGGAGCGGGAGGGCGCGCGCTACGACCGCGCCGTCAGCCTGTATGCCAGGGCGGCGGTGAGGAACGAGACCTCGCTCGCCTGGCTCAACGTCGGCCAGTCGCTCATCACCAACCTGATGATGGCGGGCGGCATGGCGCTGGTGGTGTGGGGCTGGGCGCGGGGGGAGTTCACGCCGGGCAACGTCGTGCTGGTCAGCACGCTGCTGGCCCAGCTGTTTCGCCCGCTCGACCTGCTCGGCATGGTCTATCGCACCATCCGCCAGGGGCTGATCGACATGGGCGCGATGTTCGCGCTGCTCGATGCGCCGGCCGAGATCGAGGATGTGCCCGGCGCCCCGGCGCTGGCGGTCGGCGCCGGCCATGTCCGGTTCGAGGCGGTCGATTTCGCCTATGACGCCGATCGCCCGATCCTGCACGGCGTGACGCTCGACATCCCCGCCGGCGCGAAGCTCGCCGTCGTCGGCCCCTCGGGCGCGGGCAAGTCCACCCTGGCGCGGCTGCTGTTCCGCTTCTACGACGTCACCGCCGGCCGCATCACCATCGACGGGCAGGATATCGCCAAGGTCCGCCAGGAGAGCCTGCGCCGCGCGATCGGCATCGTGCCGCAGGACACGGTGCTGTTCAACGATACCGTCGGCTACAACATCGCCTATGGCCGCGACGGCGCGGGGGAGGCGGAGGTGATCGCCGCCGCGCGCGGCGCCGCCATCCATCCCTTCATCGAGAGCCTGCCGCAGGGCTACCAATCCCGCGTCGGGGAGCGGGGGCTGAAGTTGTCGGGCGGGGAGAAGCAGCGGGTGGCGATCGCCCGCACGCTGCTGAAGGACCCGCCCATCCTGATCCTCGACGAGGCGACGAGCGCGCTCGACAGCCGCACCGAGGGCGAGATCCAGGAGACGCTCGACCGCGTCGCCCGTAGGCGCACCACCATCGTCATCGCCCACCGCCTCTCCACCATCGTCGACGCCGACGAGATCGTCGTGCTGGACGGGGGCCGTGTGGTCGAGCGCGGGACGCATGCCGCGCTGCTGGCGAAGGGCGGTCTCTACGCCGAGATGTGGGCGCGCCAGGCGGCCGAGCAGGAGGAGGGCGAGCGGGTGGCGGCGGAGTGAACTTGTCATGCGCCGCCGTTACGGGCAACGTTCGCGGATGGGATATGAGAAGCCTCTCACCGGCGCGCGTAACGTGTCGCCAGGCGGCGGGCGGCCTTGCGCGCGCAAGGTCTGAAGCCGCGCACCTTCTGGTTGCCGGATACGACGACGGAAGCGTTCAAGGCGGAGGCGGCGCGCGCTTGCGCGGCGATCGACAAGGCATCCGAAGACGAGGAGTTGAACGCCTGGATGGATGCGATGATCGATGCCGCGCTGGCCGATCTTCCCCCGCCAGATGGGCTGGTCTGAAGCGGGGCGACATCTACACGGCGGTGACGGGCGTCGGATATGGTTCGAAGCCGCGTCCGGTCCTGATCGTTCAGGCCGACGTGTTCCCCACCGCCTCAAAGAAGCTTGTCGCCCTGATCGGCAGCCCGGTAGAGGGTGCCGCCTCGGTTCGCGTGCCGGTGGCGCCGGATGCGACGAACAATCTGCGCGTGCCCTCTGAGATAATGGTCGACACCATGATGACGGTGCGAGCCGAAAAGTTCGGCGTTCATATCGGTCAGCTATCGAATGGAGACATGCGGCGCGTGGAGATATCGCTGATGGTCTTTCTGGGGATCAGTTCGGTTACATGACCACCCCCCTCGACATCCTCCACGACACCTTCGGTTTCCCCGGCTTCCGCGGCGTCCAGGCCGTCGTGGTCGATCGCGTGATGGCGGGCCGGCATACCGCCGCGATCATGCCGACCGGCGCCGGCAAGTCGCTCTGCTACCAGCTGCCGGCGCTGGCGCGGGCGGGGACCGGGCTGGTCATCTCGCCGCTGATCGCGCTGATGCACGACCAGGTGCGCGCCGCCGACGCGCTCGGCATCCGCGCCGCCACGCTGACCTCGGCCGACGACAACCGCGCCGAGACGATCGCGCGGTTCCGGGCGGGCGAGCTGGACCTGCTCTATGCCGCGCCGGAGCGCGCGAGCCAGGCGTCGTTCCGCGAGATGCTGTCCGCCGTGCCGCTCTCGCTCATCGCCATCGACGAGGCGCATTGCGTGTCGGAATGGGGCCACGACTTCCGCCCCGACTATCGCCTGCTCCGCCCGCTGCTGGACGGCATCGGCGACGTGCCCCGCCTGGCGCTCACCGCGACGGCGGACGCCCATACGCGGGCCGACATACTGGCGCAGCTCGGCATTCCCGACGACGGGCTGATCGTCGCCGGCTTCGACCGGCCGAACATCCGCTACACCATCACCCCGCGCGACGGCGTCGGCACGCAGCTGAAGGCGCTGATCGACGCCGTCCCCGGTCCCGGCATCGTCTACGCCACCAGCCGCGACGCGACCGAGAAGCTGGCGGCGCAGCTGGGCCAGGGCGGGCGGGCGACGCGCTGCTATCATGCCGGCCTCGACCCGCAGGTCCGCCGGCGCAACCAGGCCGCCTTCGTCGCCTCCGAGGACATGGTGATGGTCGCCACCATCGCCTTCGGCATGGGCATCGACAAGCCCGACGTGCGTTTCGTCGCGCATGCCGGCCTGCCGAAATCGATCGAGGGCTATTATCAGGAGACCGGCCGCGCCGGGCGCGACGGCGAGCCGGCCGAGGCGCATCTGTTCTGGGGCGCCGAGGATTTCTCGCGTGCGCGCCGGCGGGTCGAGACCGAGGTGGAGGAGGCCCGCCGGCCGGGCGAGCGCACGCGGCTGAACGCGCTCGCCACATTGGTCGAGGCGCCGGCCTGCCGGCGGGCGATCCTGCTGCGGCATTTCGGCGAGCGTCCGGCGCCGGCTTGCGGCAATTGCGACAACTGCCTCAACCCGCCGGCGACGCTGGACGCGACCGAGGTGGCGCGCAAGCTGCTGTCGGCGGCCTTCCGTACCGAGATGCGCTTCGGCATCGGCCATCTGACCGAGGTGCTGGCCGGCAACGACAACGAGAAGCTGCGCGGTCTCGGCCACCACCGGCTCTCCGTCTTCGGCATCGCCGACGCCGAGGAACTGAAGCTGGTGAAGCCCGTCGCCCGCGCGCTGATCGCGCGCGACGCGCTGCGCGCCGACGATCATGGCGGGCTGTCCTTCGGCCCGGCCGCGCGGTCGATCCTGAAAGGCGAGGAGGCGGTGTCGCTGGTCGTCCCGCCGCCCCGCCGCCGGCGGGAGCGCGCCGGCGGCGGGGGCGACGCGGCCCCGCCGCCGCATGATCCGCTGTTCGAGGCGCTGCGGCTGAAGCGGCGCGAGATCGCCAAGGCGCGCGCCGTGCCGCCCTATGTCGTCTTCCACGATTCGACCCTGCGCGAGATGGCGGCGGCCCGGCCCGGCAGCATGGCGGCGCTGGCCCGCATCACCGGCGTCGGCCAGGCCAAGCGGGACGCCTATGGCGAGGCGTTCCTCGGCGTCATCCGCGACTGGAAGGAGTGACCGCATGTTTCGCGCACTGGACGAGAAGGTGAGCGTCGCCGGCCAGATCGGGGTCGCCGACGTCGCCGAGGCGGCTCGGCTCGGCTTTACGACGATCGTCAACAACCGTCCCGACGGCGAGGAACCCGGCCAGCCCGACGCGGCGGCGATCGGCGCGGCGGCGGCGGCGGCCGGCATCGACTATCGCCACATCCCGATCGCCCAGGGCGGCTTCGGCCCGGAACAGGTGGCGGCGATGGCCGACGCGCTGGCGCGGGCGGGCGGGCCGTTGCTGGCCTTTTGCCGATCCGGCACGCGGTCGACCTTCCTGTGGGCGCTGGCCGAAAATTCGCGCGGCGCCGACGGCGCGACGCTGGCGGCCAAGGCGCGGGCGGCGGGATACGACCTGTCGCCGTTGCGCGAGCATCTCGGGGCATAGCGCCGGCCGACGCGGAGAGTGACGCGGCCGGTTCGATTGGCTATCGGCGGATGATCCCTGGGGAGTAGCCGCTCACGCGCATGCGTGAGGAGCGTGTCAACATGATCGGCCTGGCGCCGTGGCACGTTCGGTCGATCGACTTGGCGAGACCATGGTTCCGAACCTCCACCCCGGGGCGGGCGGAGGCGCGGATCCATGCGTCGTCCCCCCGAGTAACGCATCATGTCCGCTCTTCTCGTCACGGTGGCGCTGCTGCTGGGATCGGCCGCGACGATATATTTCGCCTGCGAGTATTTCGTGAACGGCGTCGAATGGGCCGGCCGCAAGTTCAGCTTCGGCCAGCATGCGACGGGGACCATCCTGGCAGCCTTCGGCACCGCCCTGCCCGAGACCGTCGTCACCTTCGTCGCCGTGGCGTTCGGGACGAGCGGGGCCGAGCGGGACATCGGCATCGGCGCCGCGCTCGGCGGACCGCTCGCGCTCGCCACGCTCGCCTATGCGGTGGTCGGCGTGATGCTCCTGCTGCGGCGTCAGACCTTCTCCCAGGCCGGCGCCGACCGGAACCAGTTCCGCAATCTCAGCCGGGATCAGGGCTGGTTCCTGGTAATCTTCGTCGCCAAGCTCGCGCTCGGCCTGATCGCCTTCGCCTGCAAGCCGTGGCTGGGCGTCCTCTTCCTCGCCGCCTACGCCGCCTATTGCCGGCAGCAGTTTGGCGTCGGCGCCGACGGGGAGGACGAGGGCGAGCTGGAGCGGCTGAAGATCGCGCCCCGGCTGGCCGTGCCGACGACCGCGATGGTGCTCGTCCAGACGATCGCCGCGTTGATCGTGATCTTCGCCGCATCCCGTATCTTCGTCGCGCAGCTGGACGCGCTCGGCCCGCATCTGGGGCTGAAGCCGCAGGTGCTGGCGCTGCTGCTGGCGCCGATCGCGACGGAGCTTCCCGAGACGCTCAACGCGATCATCTGGGTCCGCCAGGGCAAGACGAAGCTGGCGCTCGCCAACATCAGCGGCGCCATGATGATCCAGGCGACGCTGCCGACCGCCTTCGGCCTGTTCTACACGCCCTGGCTGTTGCAGCCGGCGCTGCTGCTGGCCGGCGGCGTCACCACGCTCACCGTCCTGACGATGTTCGTGGCATTCTCCCGGGGGTGGGTGTCGCGCTGGTTCCTGGCCGTCGTGCCCCTCTTCTACGTCGCGTTCGTCGCGCTCGTCCTGGTGCTGAGGCTGGAATGAGCGCCGGCAACGCGGGTGGCCGGAGCCGCCGTCCTGGTGGCCGATGATGCACGATGCGGATCGCGACGGCGCGCCGAATACGAGCAAGACAAAAAAAGGGCCGGTCCCGGAGGACCGACCCTGAAGTTTTAGGAGAGGATGCCTGAAAGGCACGATCCTTATCCGCTGGAAAATCCCGTTGTGCAAGTGCGAAAATACTAAGCCGTGATTTTATTTTTCAGCCTGTTTAGCTCCTTCCGAGGGAGGGTTTGCCATTTGCCGCATCGCAGCAAAAAAGGGCCGACGGATCGCTCCGCCGGCCCAGGCCTTCGCAGGAGGAAGCTTCAGTAATTATAGGCGCGCTCGCCATGTTCGGAGATGTCGAGGCCCTCGCTCTCCACCTCGGCGGTCGGGCGCAGGCCGATCGTCTTGGACAGGAGGAAGAACAGGATCGCCGAAACGCCGCCCGACCAGATCAGCGTCAGCGCCACCGCCTTCAGCTGCACGATCAGCTGCGCGCCGATGTCGTATGCCTCGGGGTGGAAGCCGGCCGGAAAGACGGTGTAGTCGAAATAGCCCTGGCCGCCGAGCGCCGGGGAGGCGACGATGGCGGTTCCCAGCGCGCCGACGATCCCGCCGACGCAATGGACCCCGAACACGTCCAGCGAGTCGTCGTAGCCGAGTCGGTTCTTCACCGTGGTGACGAAGAAGAAGCAGACGATCGACACGATGAAGCCGAGGATGATCGAGGTGAGCGGCGCGGCATAGCCCGACGCCGGGGTGATCGCCACGAGACCGGCGACGGCCCCGGTCGCCGCCCCGAGCAGCGACGGCTTCTTGTGGACGATCTGCTCGATCACCGCCCAGGCGATCGCCGCCGCCGCGGTCGCGACATAGGTGTTGATGAAGGCGACGCCGGTGACGCCGTTCGATTCGAGGTTGGAGCCGGCGTTGAAGCCGAACCAGCCGACCCACAGCAGGCTGGCGCCGATCATCGTCATCGTCAGCGAGTGCGGCGGCGTCGCTTCCTTGCCGTGGCCGAGGCGCTTGCCGATCATCAGGCAGCCGACCAGGCCGGCGATGCCGGCGTTGATGTGGACGACGGTGCCGCCGGCGAAGTCGAGCGCGCCCAGGCCCCAGAGATAGCCGTGATCGCCCGGCGCGTCCGGCAGGAAGTCCGGGCCGGCCCAATACCAGACCATGTGCGCGATCGGGAAATAGACAAGCGTCAGCCACGCCACGACGAAGATGATGAGCGGCGTGAACTTCACCCGTTCGGCGAACGCCCCGACGATCAGCGCCGGCGTGATGCAGGCGAAGGTCATCTGGAAGCAGACGAAGGCGAACTCCGGGATGTAGACGTTGTTCGAGAAGGTCGCCGCCATGGTGGTGCCGTCCACGCCCTTCAGGAACGCCTTGGACAGGCCGCCGACGAACTGGTTGTTGCTGGTGAAGGCCTCGGAATAGCCCCAGCAGACCCACACCAGGCTGGCGACGCAGACGATCATCAGCACCTGCATCAGCACCGACAGCATGTTCTTGGTGCGGACGAGGCCGCCGTAGAACAGCGCCAGCCCCGGCACCGACATCATCAGCACCAGCGCCGAGGATGTCAGCATCCAGGTGGTGTCGCCCTTGTTGACCATCGTCGCCATCTGGGCGGCGGTCGGCGCCTTGATCGGGCCGGCGGCGGCGGCCGCCTCCTGCGCCCAGGCGGGCGCGGCGGCGAAGGCGGCCAGGCCGATCAGGCCCGCCGCCATCGCCAGTTTCGGCACCGCCGGTTTCGTCGAAAGCTTCATCCCTGTCCCCCTGTCGCTCTAGAGCGCGGTGTCGTCGGTCTCGCCGGTGCGGATGCGCACCGCCTGGCCGAGATCGAGCACGAAAATCTTGACGTCGCCGATGGCGCCGGTGTTGGCCGATTGCTGGATCGCCTCGACGACGCGCGACGCCAGGTCGGCAGTGGCGGCGACCTCGATCTTGATCTTGGGCACCATGTTGGTCGAATATTCGGCGCCGCGGTAAATCTCGGTCTGGCCCTTCTGCCGGCCGAAGCCCTTGACCTCGGTGACGGTCATGCCCTGGACGCCGATGGCCGACAGCGCCTCGCGGACCTCGTCCAGTTTGAACGGCTTGATGATCGCGACGACGAGTTTCATTCCACCTCCCCCATGGGCACCGGGAAGCACGGTGCAAACGCCGTGCCAGACGAGGCAGTGTGGTGGAGACGGGCCGCCGGCGACGGATCGCGCGCCGCGACAGGTTACGCTTTAGGCATAGGCCTCGAACTGCCGCCATTTTAGGCAGCATCGATACGTCCCGAAGACGACCACGGCCTCCTCGGCGATCACACAGCGTTGCGCCCGCAAGCCGAGGCCCCGGCCCGCGCCGAGGTGACGAGTGGCTTCAGGCGGCGGTGCCGCCCACCGTCAGGCCGTCGATCAGCAGGGTCGGCTGGCCGACGCCGGCGGGGACCGACTGGCCGCCCTTGCCGCAGATGCCGACGCCCTCGTCCAGCGCCATGTCGTTGCCGATCGCCTTCACCCGCGTCAGCACCGTCGGCCCGTCGCCGATCAGCGTCGCGCCCTTCAGCGGCGCGCCGAGCCTGCCGTTCTCGATGCGATAGGCCTCGGTGCAGGAGAAGACGAACTTGCCCGAGGTGATGTCCACCTGGCCGCCGCCGAAGGACTTGGCGTAGACGCCCTGCTTCACCCGGCCGAGGATCTCCGCCGGATCGTCGCCGCCGCCCAGCATGAAGGTGTTGGTCATGCGCGGCATGGGGGCGTGGGCGAAGCTTTCGCGCCGGCCGTTGCCGGTCGGCGAAACGCCCATCAGCCGGGCGTTCAGCCGGTCCTGGATATAGCCTTTGAGGATGCCGTCCTCGATCAGGACGTTGCGCCGGGTCGGCGTGCCCTCGTCGTCGATGGTGAGCGAGCCGCGCCGGTGTTCGATCGAACCGTTGTCGATCACGGTGACGCCGGGCGCCGCCACCCGCTCGCCGATGCGGCCGGCGAAGGCGGAGGTGCCCTTGCGGTTGAAATCGCCCTCCAGGCCATGCCCTATTGCTTCATGCAGCAGCACGCCGGGCCAGCCGGGGCCGCAGACGACCGTCATCTCGCCGGCCGGGGCCGCCACCGCCTCCAGGTTGACCAGCGCCTGCGCCAGCGCGCCGTCGATCGCGGACTGCCAGGTGGCCTCCTCGAACAGGCGATCGTAGAGATAGCGGCCGCCCTGGCCGTGCATCCCGCTCTCGCGCCGGCCGTTCTGCTCGACGACGAGCGAAACGTTGAGGCGGACGAGGGGCCGCACGTCGGTGGCGACGAAGCCGTCGGGTCGGACGATCTCGACCACGCTCCACGATCCCGACAGGCCGACCGAGACCTGGGCGACGCGCGGGTCGCGCGCCCGCGCCGCCGCGTCGATCCGCTGGCACAGTTCCACCTTGCGGGCGAATGGGATGAGGCCGAGCGGATCGCTGTCGGTATAGAGCCGCGCGTTGGTGCGGCGCGGCGGCGGGGCCTTGGCCGCTTTGGCGGGATCGAGCAGCGTCAGCGTCCCGGCGGCGCGGCGGATGGCGGCTTCGGACAGTTCGTTGGCATGGGCGAAGCCGGTCGTCTCGCCCGACACCCCGCGCAGGCCGAAGCCGGCCTGGGTGTTGTAATCCGCCGTCTTCAGCCGCCCGTCGTCGAAGCCGAACGCCTCCGACGTCATATACTGGAGGTAGAGTTCGCCATCGTCGCAGGAGCGGAGCGCGTCGGCGGTCAGCCGTAGCGCCGCGTCTGGGTCGAGCGTGTCGCGGTAGAGGAAGCCGCGGGGGTCGTGTCGCATCATTTAATATGCTCGCTTCTGCCAACCGGCTTCGACCTCTTCACGCTCCATTTCCGCGCGAAATCTCCGCTCCGCTTCCCATCGTGCTTGTTCTTCGGCGCGGCGCTCGGCCTGGCGCACCATAAAGCCGTATGCCATGGTCGCCACGCCCGCGAAAATCAGAAACAGCCAAAGCATTTCCATAATTTAGTCCTTCAGACACGAATTCAAGCGTGCGCTGGCCACCGATGATGTCTGACGGCGGGAAACCACCGATAGATCGGGATTGGGGGTCTCGTCGAGCACTGCCTGAGCCGCAAGCAGGCACCGCTGGCTTTGAGCTTCATACTGTTCGCGGACGTATTCCGTCCCTACGCCGAACAGGCCGGTCACCGTTGCCGCGAAACCAAGGCTCAGGAGCAGGAAACCCTTCGAACTCGTTCCGGGAATGGATGGAGGAGCGGTTACATTGATGTCCAGCTTGATCGGGCTTGACTGATGGAACTTGGCTGCGCGATCCAAGGACGGCCGCCATCTGCCCGATCTTCTCACCTAACATCCGATAAGCTAGGCTTCCAGGCGCAAATGCGTCAAGCCGTTCCGGTCTACCGATCCGCCGGCCCGCCTTCCAGGACGAAGGTCCGGCCGCAATAGCCGCAGATCGCCTGGCCCGAATCGTCGATCTCCAGATAGACGCGGGGGTGGCCCAGCGCGGTGCCGCCGGGGATGTCGGTGGCGCCGTCGCAGGCGACGCGGCGCGCGGTCACGCGGATGGTGTCGGGCGGCTGGCTCACGCCCGCGCCCTTAGCGAAGCCGGCGGGTGCCCGCAATCAGGCGGTGAGGGAGGCCGGCAGGGTCGGCGCCGCGCCCACCGGCAAATGGGCGATCGGCGCCATCGCCGCCAGCAGCGCGGCGGCGATGGCGGCGGCGGCAAGCGCGCGGCGGGAGCGGCGCACGGCCGAGCGGGGGTGCTGGAAGCTGTTCATGTCGAGGATACTGCGCGCGCGGCGGTTACGCTGGCGTTGACACGCAGGGTTAACGGCCGGTGCGCGGGTTAACGGCCGGCGCGGTCAAATGCCGCTCGCCAAGCGGCACCGCTTGGCCCTATGCGACGGCGCCATGACGGAAGCGGCAATCGTGATCGACGACCTGCGCAAGGTCTATGCCGGCGGCAAGGTCGCGCTGGACGGGGTGAGCTTCGACGTGCCGCGCGGGCAGATATTCGGCCTGCTGGGGCCGAACGGCGCCGGCAAATCGACCCTCATCAACATCCTGTCCGGCATGGTGAGGAAGACGGGCGGCCACGCGACTGTGTGGGGCTTCGACATCGACCGGCATCCGCGCAACGCCAAGGTCTCGATCGGCATCGTGCCGCAGGAAATATTGTTCGACCCCTTCTTCACGCCGGCCGAGACGCTGGAGAACCAGGCCGGGCTCTACGGCGTGGCGCCGGCCCGGCGGCGGACGATGGAGCTGCTGCGCGCCGTCCACCTGGCGGACAAGGCCAACGCCTATGCCCGCACCCTGTCGGGCGGCATGAAGCGGCGGCTGCTGGTGGCCAAGGCCATGGTCCATTCGCCGCCGATCCTGGTGCTGGACGAGCCGACCGCCGGCGTCGACATCCAGCTGCGCCAGCAGCTCTGGGCCTATGTCCGCGACCTCAACCGCCAGGGCGTGACGGTGGTGCTGACGACGCATTATCTGGAGGAGGCCGAGGAGCTGTGCGATCGCATCGCGATCATCGACCACGGCCGCCTCATCGCCAACGAGCCGACCCGAACGCTGGTGAACAAGGCGCAGGAAAAGGCGGTCGAGGTGACGGTGGATCGTGATCTCGACGCCGCGCCGCAGGCGCCGTGTTTCGAGAAGATCGTGCTGAAGGGTCCGCGCGTGATCGAGATCACCTACAACAAGGGACAGGTGAACGCCGGCGAGGTGCTGGCGGCGCTGGGCGCGGCGGGTCTGGGCATCGTCGACGTCTCGACCAAGGAGGCGGATCTGGAGGATGTGTTCCTGAGCCTGACGAATGCGGATGCCTGACCCAGGTTTCCCGTCCATCCCGAGCCCCTCGACCTGCCAAGGCAGGCGCTCGGGACAGGCCGGGGCCGAGGGACGTTCCGCTTGCGCTGGCTTGGGAACGTGTCTCGATCGCGCTCGGCATGGACGGGGTGGATAGGTGGCGGAAGCCCACCGCCCCTACGACGTCGTCATCGTCGGTTCCGGCGCGGCCGGGCTTACCGCCGCGCTGAACCTCGCCGATCATGCCAGCGTCGTCGTGCTGGCCAAGGGCGACATCTCGGACGGATCGACCCGCTGGGCGCAGGGCGGGATCGCCGCGGTGCTGGAGGCCGGCGACACCTTCGCCGCCCATGTCGAGGACACGATGATCGCCGGCGCCGGGCTGAACGACCGGCCGACCGTCGAGTTCGTCGTCGGCGGGGCGCCGGCGGCGATCGAGCGGCTGGCGGCGCTGGGCGTGCCGTTCAGCCTCGGCGACGGCGTGGCCGCCGGCGCGGAGGGGGCCGATCGCTGGCACCTGACGCGCGAGGGCGGCCACAGCCACCGCCGCATCGTCCATGTCGACGACGCCACCGGCTGGGCGGTGCAGCAGGCGCTGGAACGCGCCGCCGCCGCCCATCCCAACATCACGCTCGTGCCCGACCATGCCGCCATCGACCTCGTCACCGGCCGCCACGGGGTGCGCTATTCGGGCGACGGCCATGTCTGGGGCGTCTACGCCGTCGGGCGGGAGACGGGCGCCGTCACGCTCTTTTCCGGCCGCGCCACCATCCTGGCGACCGGCGGGGCGAGCCGCGCCTATCTCTTCTCCACCTCGCCGCGCGGATCGACCGGCGACGGCATCGGCATGGCCTGGCGGGCGGGGTGCCGCGTGTCCAACATGGAGTTCATGCAGTTCCACCCGACCTGCCTGTTCAACCTGGAGGTCAAGAACTTCCTCATCACCGAGGCGGTGCGCGGCGAGGGCGGGCGGCTGATCAACCCGACAACGGGCA
>CAXTHU010000071.1:0-12347 GCA_964244125.1 uncultured Sphingomonadaceae bacterium | reverse complement strand
CCGTCGGCCCACGCGCCGGCCGACCCGTTGGGGATGACCATCCGGCTGTCCTCCGTCACCAGCATGTTGAAATGCCCATTGGCGCCGACCCGGCCGAACTCCTCCCAGGTGCGCTGATATCCCTCGATCACCTCGGCGGCGCGGGTGCCGCCGGTCAGCATGTCGTGGAGGCGGAAGCCCAGGATCGCCGGCTGGTTGCAGATCTGGAACACGCAGTTGGGTTCGCAGGCGATGCCCAGATAGCCGCTCTCGACCATCTTCCAGTAGAGATGCTCGTTGAGCGTGTCCTGGTCGTAGGCGAAGCGCTTCGGCCCGTCACCCCAGAAGAAGGACGCGTGTTCCAGCACGATCGCCTCCGGCCGGGCATATTTGCCGTCGCCGAACAGCGCGGCATACATCAGCGTCAGCGACTGGAGGTAGGCGCTGTACATGATGTTGTCGCGCTCGACCGGGTTCCACTGCTCGCCGAGCCGCGGGCGCAGGTGGGCGTTGAGCGCATGGCCGCCCTGGCTGACGTTGCGCCAGTAGAGCCAGACGTCGGGATGGAGCAGCTTGCCGATCAGCCGGTCGAACGTCGCCCGGAACGCGCCCGGCGCGTTGGGCAGCCGGTGGCGGTGCGCGAGGCCCAGCGCATAGGCCATGAAGGCGAGCTGGAAGCGGTAGGAGCCGAAATCCTCCTGACCGTGCATCTTGGTGCCCATATGCGACCAGTCGCCCGGCGGCTGGAGCGACAGCTGCTCGATGTGGCGCAGATGCCCGATCTGGCGCGGCGACAGTTCCTCGTCCGCGCCGATTCCCGGCGCGGGCGGCGTCGCCTCGTCCCAGCCGGCGGCGATCGTCACGCCGGCCTGGCACGGATGGAGGCGCGCACCCCCAGGAAGGCGGCCAGCGCGACGAGCGCCGCCGCCCCGGTCACCGCCGCCATGCCGCAGCCGATCGGATTGGCCACCCGGCCCGTCAGCGCATCGGAGATCACGCCGGGCAGCAGCGGCCCGACGCCGGCGGCGACGACGTTGAAGCTGACCGACGCCAGCGCCAGCGTGCGTGCCCGATGGCGGCCGGACACGAGCAGCTGCACCGGCGTCGCGGCCAGCGTCATCGCGGCGGTGAGCGGCAGCGCTCCCAGGAAGAAGCCCCATCCCGCCACCTGCCGGCCGCCCAGCATGGCGCCGAGGAAGGGGGCGATCAGCAGCACCGTGCCGACGAGGATGACGTCGATCACGCGCGCCAGCACGCGCTCCGCCGGCACGCTGCTCGCCAGCCAGCCGGACAGCCCCGCGCCGAGCAGCCCGGCGACGATGTAGGAGGGGCCGATCAGCAGCCCCGCGTCGGCCGCGCCCATGCCGAACGAGCGCTGGAGCCGCATCGGCATCCAGGCGAGCTGGACGAACAGGATCAGCACCAGCATCGTCATGCCGACGATGAACAGCGCGATGACGCGGCCGGTGGCGCTCGCCCCGCCGGTCTCCGCCAGCGGCACGGGGGCATGCTCGGTCCGCGGCGGATCGCGCACGACGAGCTTCAGGAGCAGCGCGAGCAGGATGCCCGGCGGCCCCACCGCGAGAAAGACGAGCTGCCAGGGATGGAACCCCGCCAGCGCGGCGGGAAGGCCCGGCATCGCGCGGGTGAAGCCGTCGAGCAGCAATCCCCCGACGAACAGCCCCAGCCCCGCGCCGATGAAGGGGGCGGTGAGGAAAAAGGCGCTGGCGCGCGGTATGGCCTTCACCGAAAACCGATCGGCGAAGATCGAGAGCGCCGCCGGCGCCAGCCCCGCTTCCCCCACCGAACCGCCCCCGCGCGCCACCGCCAGCGTGACGAAGCTGCCCGCGAACGCCATCAGCGAGGTGGTGAGGGACCAGATGCCGAAGCAGACGGCGGCGATCGAGACCCGGTTACGCCGGTCCAGCAGCCACCCCACCGGCAATCCGGCCGCCGCCGCGCAGAAGGCGAAGGCCGGCCCCTGGATGAAGCCGATCTGGGTATCGCTGAGCTTCAGGTCGAGCTGGATCGCATGGGCGGTGATCGCGATCACCTGCCGGTCGAGGGTGGCCACGACCAGGCAGAACCAGAACATGCCGACCGCGATCAGGGCGGAGGTGTTCGGAGCGGCACGGCCGTCGATCGCGCCGACCGGCTCCACGGCGGCCGCCGGCCCGCTCATCGTCCGGCCCGCGGCTTGGGCGATATCGGACTTGGGGATACCCAGTCGAAATCGTCGGTCCAGCGCCGCACCCCGTTCGCGCCGGTCACCCGGCCGTGGCAGACGAGGCGCCTGCCGCCCGGATCGACCGCGCATTCCTCCGAATAGGGGCCGATGCCGGCGATCTCGCCTTCGTTGGCGAAATGGCCGGCCGCGGCCGATCTCACCCGCGACATCATCGGCGTGCCGGTTACCGGCGCCCGGGGGCCGCCATAGGTGCCGGACCAGGAATTGACCTGGACCTCGCCGGCCGGGTCTTCCCGCACCGCGACCCAGACCAGTTTCGTGCCGTCGTCGCGCACGATCCACAGCGTCTGCCGGCCCGGCATCAACTGCACCGACTTCGCCTCGTTCAGCACCCAGACCCCTTCGGGCACCACCCCCTTCGATCGGGCTGCCGCCGGGGCGGTGGAGGACAGGGCCAGGCCGGCGATCACGAATGCCGCCAGGCGGCCCGGCCGGGACGATGCGTTGAACATGCCGATTTCCTCCCCTTCGGAGCGCCGCCGGCCGCCGTCAGGCGGTCATGCCGTCCACCACGCTCACCATGTGATGGTCGAACACCTGCCAGCGCTCGCCATTGTGCCGCCAGCCGTTGACATAGGCGACGACCTTGCCGTGGGTCAGCGAGCTGATCTCGCTGCCGCTCGGCATGCCCTCGGCGATGCGCGAGCCGGGCTTGAACTGCTCGTTGTTGTATTTGACCAGGCCGAGCGTGATGACCTCGTCGCCCACCTGATGCGCCGTGACCTTGATCCAGGTCGCGTCCATTTTCTCGATATCCTTGTCGAGGTCGATCATCTGGCGCTTGTCGACCGACAGGGTCGGCCAGGGCTGGGCGGTGCCGAGGAAGTCGTCGGTGAACAGCGTCTCCAGCCAGTCGTGCCGCTTGTTCGCGATCGCCGCGCCCCATTCGTCATAGAGCGACTTGAACTGTTCCGAAAGCTGGTTGCCGCTCATCCGCGTCGTCTCCGATGCCGTGAATGCCGGGAATCACAGGAATATTCCCGCCCTCAATCTTCGGAAAGAACTACCCGGCATGGAACCTTACGTCAACACTTTATCGGCGATTTGTAGATATATCGTTCACATGCCCGCCTTCACTCGCCCTTCGAGGACGCCGCCGTGCGGGCCGCCTGCTCGTAGACGCCGGATAGCGCGCGCAGCACGTTGATGAGCGAGGCGAAGTCGTGGTCGCCCTTGGTGACGAAGCGCATCGCCGGTTCGAGATAGGTGCTGCGCTCCTTCAGGAACTCGGAATAATGGCGACGGCCCTCGTCCCCCGCCTGGTAGAACACTTCCTTGCCCACCTTGTCGCTGCCGATCATGCCCAGCTTGACGAGCTTCTTCAGCGAATAGGACACCAGATGCATGTCCTCGATCGACAGCGCGAAGGCGAGGTCGATCGCGCGCAGCTGGCGGTTGCGATAGACGAGCAGGTGCAGCAGGAACACGTCCAGCTCGGACAGCGCCGGCACCGCGCTCGCCTTGCTGCGCTGGCTCATCCACCGGCGGACCGAGTTCCACAGGACGGTCAGCGAAAGCTCAAGCTCGGAGAGCAGCTCGCTGTCGGTCTTCTCTTCGGTCTTCTTCGCCGGCATTTCAGCCTCACCTTCGACAGCGGCCCGTAGACGAACCGCTCCGCCGCGTCGAGCCGGCGCCCGTCCGCCGGCCCGCGTCCTCAGAACCGATAGCGGAGCTGGAGCGCGATGTTGCGCAGCTGCTGGCGGTTCTGGAACAGGCTGCCGAGCGAGGTCGGCTGATAGCCCGAGACCGTCCGGATGATCCGGTCGTTCAGGTTCTTGCCGATCAGGTCGATGCCCCATCGGCCGCCTTGCGAATCGAGCGAGATGCGCGCGTCGATCCGGGCGTAGCCGGGTTGCAGCGTCAGCGGATCGAGCGTCGAATAGGTCTGGAACCTGGTCGACAGGATGCCGATCGCCTCTCCCGTCAGGCGCAGGTCGTCCCCCAGCGGCAGGGTGACGGTGCCGGTGACGGTGCCGCTCCACCGTGGCGCGTAGAGCGTGTGCCGCCCGCTCAGATCCTGCGCCGTCAGCCCCGCCGCCTGCTGGAAATAGGTCGGCGCGGCGTTGGGGTAGCGGCGGAACTTGGAGTCGAGATAGGTGCCCGACGCCGCGATGCGGAGCATCGGGCTGATCGTCCAGCTCGATTCGAGCTCGACGCCCTGCGCGCGCGAGGCCGCGGCGTTGCGCACGAAGTTTATCAGCGCGCCCGTCGCGCTCGTCCCCTGGATCGTCACCTGAAGATCGGAAAAGTCGTTGCGGAATGCCGCGAGGTTGAGCGTGACGGCGCGATCGAACAGCCGGCTCTTCAGGCCGATCTCATAGGCGTCCACCTTTTCCGGATCGAACGGATAGTTGACCGGATTGGCCGAAAGCTCGGCGGCGCTGAACCCGCCGGCCTTGTGGCCGCGCGAGTAGGAGGCATAGGCCATGACGTCGGGTTCGATCTGATATTGGATCGCGGCCGACGGCAGCACCGCATGATCGTTGCGGTGGAGGGAGACGCTGCCGGTGGTGCCGAGGCGCAGGGCATTCGCCAGCGGCACGAGGTTCGCCGGCAGCGGCACGATGCCGCCATAGGTCGCCGCCGCCGTGCCGAAGAACAGCGTCCAGTCGAAATCCTTGGTGACGATGCTGCCGCGCAGGCCGGCGGTCAGCTTCAGCTGCTCGGTCGCGTTCCAGGTGAGCGATCCGAACGCCGAATAGGTCCGCGTCCGCTGCCCGACGTCGATCTTCTGGCCGATCGGCAGGAACGGCCGGAGCGGCGCGAAGGGCGGCGGCGCGGACAGGGCGGGCGTCAGGAAGAAATAGCTGACCGCCTGCGGCAGCCGCAGCGTGTCGGACTGGAAATAGGCGCCGGCGAGATATTCGATCGGCCGGCCTGCCGGGGAGGTGACGCGCAGTTCCTGGCTGAACTGGCGCTGCCGCTCCCCTGCCTGCACGTTCAGCAGCTGCTGCGCGGTGCCGTCATTGTCCAGGTCGAGCTTGTAGCTGTAGCCGTTATAGCCCGTGATCGATGTCAGCGTGGTCTCGCCGAGCTTGTAGTTGACGGTCAGCACGGTCTCGAACGTGCGCAGCCGGGTCCGGCCGCCGTCGTTGGCGGTGAACCTGTTGTCCTTCAGCCCGATGGGCGCGCCGGCGGCCAGGTTCGCCGCGCAGAAGCCGGCGGCGGTGAACGGCGCCACCGGCGGACATTCCGTCTGGCGCAGGATCAGCCCGCCCTTGTTGGTGGTCTTGCCGATCTCGCCCTTCAGCGTGACGTCGAGGACGTCGTCCGGCGCATAGCGCAACGTGCCGCGCAGCGCCGCCGTGTCGACGTTCGGCGCGCGCTTGCCGGTGTTGACGTTGCGCAGATTGCCCTTCTGCCCGTTGGCCGTGCCGGCGATGCGCAGGCTGAAGGCGTCGCTCAGCGGCAGGGTGACGGCGCCTTCGGCGACATACTGCCCGCCATGCTCGTCGCCGGTCGGCGAGACCAGGCCCCGCGCCCAGCCCTCGAACGTCTTGCCCGGCTTCTCGGTCACCAGGTTGAAGGCGCCGGCGATGGCGTTGTTGCCGAAGAAGGTGCTCTGCGGGCCTTTCAGGATCTCCAGATGGTCGAGATCCAGGAAGGCCGCCTCGGTATAGCGCGACCGCCCGTGATAGATGCCGTCGATGAAGGTCCCGACCGATTGCTCGAAGGACTGGCTCTCGCCCGAGCCGGTGCCCCGGATGTAGAGATTGTTGGATCGGCCGCTGGTCTGGATGCGGATCGAGGGGGACACCTGCCCCAGCGTGGTCAGGTTGGTGAGGTTCTGCTGCGCCAGCCGCTGGGGGCCGACCACCTGCGCCGAGATCGGCACGTCCTGAAGCGTCTCGGTGCGCAGCCGCGCCGTCACGAGGATCTCGGAACCTTCGTCCATGTCGGCGGCCGATCCGTCGGCGACCGGCCTGCCCGGCGCGGTGTCCGCCTGCGCCGGCGTCGCCACCGCCGATCCGTCGGCCGTCGCCTGCTGCGCCAGCGCCGGAGCCGGGCCCATCAGGCCGACGAGGCCGCCCAGTCCCAGCCCGGCCCGCAGCGCGATCGCCCGCCGGGTACGGTCATTCCGTCCGTCCTGCTTCAGATTGGTCATCACGAACCCCCTTTTGGTGCCCGCCGATGTGCCGGATGTCGTTGCCCGGCTTCATCGGCGTGTCGCATCGGCCCGGCCGACTTCAGGTCGATCCGATCGATTGGGGAAGCTGCAAGCCGTGGCAGGTCGATGTCAAGACATAAACGACTTGTCGACGATTTATCTGCGAATCGTATGGTGACGCTTTGCCGGCCGGCTACGTTCAATCCACCGGGATGGCGGTGGTGAACTTCGTCAGGGACAGCACGAAGTGCGACGAGGCGCCGCCGACCGCCGGATGTTCGAGGAGCGTGCGCATGAGGAACTGCTCGTAATCGCCGACATCGGCCGCGACGACGCGCAGGAGGTAATCCCAGTCGCCGGACATCGAATAGCATTCGAGGATCTCCGGCCGGGATCGCACGAACGTCTCGAAGCTTCCGCGCACGTCCCGCGCATGGCTGCGCACGCGTATGTTGCACAGGACGTTGACGCCCCGGCCGACGCGGTCGGCATCCACCAGTCGTATCGTCGCGGTGAGGATGCGCGCCGCCTCCAGCGACCTGATGCGACGCCAGCAGGAGGCGGCCGAGGTGCCGACACGCTCGGCCAGTTCCGCATGGCTCGGCGATGCGTCGCGTTGCAGCTCGTCGAGGATGCGGCGGTCGATCGCGTCGAGAGTGGGAGATGGTTTCACTTCGCACCCCATTTCCGGAACAGGATACCACGAATCAGCGCGGCGGGCCGATGTTTGATACGCAATTACGCCGATCCTCTGCAACAATGCGCTCATGGCAGATGCACCCGAACGCGCGCCCCTCGCGGCCGAAGACTGGACCGTCCCGCAGGACTGGTCGCGCTATACCGCCGCCGAGCATGCGACGTGGGACCGGCTGTTCGCGCGCCAGGCCGCGATGCTGCCGTCGCGGGTGCCGCCCGAGTTCATCGCCGGCCTCGACGTCCTGCGCATGTCGAAGCCGGGCATCCCGGATTTCGAGGAATTGTCGGAACGGCTGATGAAGGCGACCGGCTGGCAGGTCGTCGCCGTGCCCGGCCTGGTGCCGGACGCGGTGTTCTTCGATCATCTCGCCAACCGGCGCTTCGTCGCCGGCAATTTCATCCGTTCTCCCGAGCAGCTCGACTATCTTCAGGAGCCGGACATCTTCCACGACGTGTTCGGCCATGTCCCGCTGCTCGCCGACCCGGTCTTCGCCGATTACATGGCGGCCTATGGACGCGGCGGCCAGCGCGCGGCCGCGCTGGGCGCCATCGACCGGCTGGCGCGGCTCTACTGGTATACGGTCGAGTTCGGCCTCATCCGTTCGGACGACGGGCTGAAGGTCTACGGGGCGGGCATCGTCTCGTCCTTCGGCGAATCCCGCTTCGCGCTCGACGATCCGTCGCCCAACCGGCTCGGCTTCGACATGAAGCGGCTGATGCGCACCAGATACCGGATCGACGACTACCAGCAGAATTATTTCGTGATCGACAGCTTCGACGACCTGCTCCGCCAGACGCTGGAGACCGATTTCGCCCCGCTCTACGCCGAGATCGACGGCCTGCCCGACATCGACATCGAGACGATCCTGCCGACCGACACGGTCCACACGCGCGGCACGCAGGCCTATGCCCGCGGCAAGGCGGCCGCGGCATGAGCCGGCCCCGCGCCGCCGTCGAACGGCCGCCTTCGATCCTCGACGCGCTCGACCGCCAGCCGGCGGACGCGCTGCTGGCGCTGATCGGCCTGCATCGCGACGATCCCCGCCCCGGCAAGATCGACATCGGCGTCGGCGTCTATCGCGATGCGTCCGGCGCCACCCCCGTGCTGCGCGCGGTCAAGGCGGCCGAGCGCCGGCTGGTCGCGGAACAGCCGACCAAGGCCTATCTCGGTCCCGAGGGCGACGTGCGTTTCGTGGCGCTGCTGGCGCCGATCCTGTTCGGCCCCGGCCTCGCCGCGTCGCCGCGCCTGACCGGGGTGCAGACGCCGGGCGGCACCGGCGCCTTGCGCCTGGGCGCCGAACTGCTCGCCCGCGCGGCGCCGGGGGCACGGGTCTGGATGGGATCGCCGACCTGGCCCAATCACGCGCCGATCTTCGCGGAAGCCGGCCTGCGGGTCGAGGATCACCGCTACTTCGATCCGGCCACCTCCGATCTCGACTTCGACGGCATGATGCTCGCGCTCGGCCACGCCGCCGCCGGCGACGTCGTCCTCCTCCACGGCTGCTGCCACAACCCGACCGGCACCGGCTTCTCGCGCGATCAGTGGCGCGCGCTGGCCGACCTGCTGGCCGATCGCGGCCTCGTCCCGTTCGTCGATATCGCCTATCAGGGGCTGGGCGACGGGCTGGACGGGGATGCCGCCGGGCTGCGGCTGCTGCTCGACACGGTCGGCGAGGCGCTCGTCGCCTATAGCTGCGACAAGAACTTCGGCCTCTATCGCGAACGCACCGGCGCGCTGTGGGCGATGGGCGCGGCCGCCGCCTCGATGCCCGCCATCCGCGACAACCTGCTCGTGCTGGCGCGCGGCCTCTGGTCGATGCCGCCCGATCATGGCGCGGCGGTCGTGCGCGTCATCCTGGAGGACCCGACGCTCGCCGCCGACTGGCGGATCGAACTCGACGGGATGCGGCGGCGCATCGCCACGCTGCGCCGATCGCTTGCGGCCGCGCATCCCCGCCTCCGGCCGATCGCGCGACAACGCGGCATGTTCGCGATGCTGCCCTTGTCCCCCGCCGAAGTCGCGACGCTGCGCGAGCGGAACGCGATATACATGGCGGCGGACGGCCGTATCAACGTCGCCGGCCTGCGCCTGGAGACGATCGACCTCGTCGCCGACGCGCTCCGCCCCTTCCTGGACCGATAAGCAAGGTGTCTCCCATGACCGATGACAATGGCAATCCGCTCGGCCTCAACGGTTTCGAGTTCGTCGAGTTCACGTCCCCCGATCCGGACGAGATGGGCCGGCGGTTCGAACAGCTCGGCTTCGTCCCCAGCCATCGCCATCCGACCAAGAACGTCACCCGCTACCGCCAGGGCCGCATCAACATGATGCTCAACCGGGACGCCGACGGCCGCGTCGCCGCCTTCCGCGGCGAACACGGCCCTTCGGCGAGCGCGATGGCGTTCCGCGTCGCCGATACGGCCAAGGCGATGGCATGGGCGCTCGCCCACGGTGCCGAGCCGACGGTCGAGGACGACACTGTGATCCGGGGGATCGGCGGCTCCTACCTCTATTTCGTGCAGGACGGCGCGGATCTCTATGCCGACTGGGCGGAGCTGCCCGGCTGGCGCGAGGCGGAGGCCGCGAACAGCGTCGGCCTCGACCTGCTCGATCACCTCACCCACAACGTCAGGCGCGGGCAGATGCAGGTCTGGGCGGAGTTCTACCGCACGCTGTTCGGCTTCGAGGAGCAGAAATATTTCGACATCAAGGGCAAGGCGACCGGCCTGTTCAGCCAGGCGATGATCGCCCCCGACCGCGCGATCCGCATCCCGCTGAACGAGAGCCAGGACGACCGCAGCCAGATCGAGGAGTTCATCCGCGATTACAACGGCGAGGGCATCCAGCATCTGGCGCTCGCGACCGACGACATCTTCACGACGGTCGAGAAGCTGCGCGCGCGGGGCGTGAAGCTGCAGGACACGATCGACACCTATTACGAGCTGATCGACAAGCGCGTGCCCGGTCACGACCACGATATCGAACGGCTGAAGAAGAACCGCATCCTCATCGACGGCGATGTCGGGGGGGAAGGCCTGCTGCTCCAGATCTTCACCGAGAACATGTTCGGCCCGATCTTCTTCGAGATCATCCAGAGGAAGGGCAACGAAGGCTTCGGCAACGGCAACTTCCAGGCGCTGTACGAGTCGATCGAGCTGGACCAGATCAGGCGCGGCGTCATCTCGGTCGACGGCTGAGGCCCCGATGACATCCTATATCACCGGCTTCGGCAATCACTGCTCGACCGAGGCGGTCGCGGGCGCGTTGCCCGTCGGTCGCAATTCGCCGCAGCGCGTGCCGTTCGGGCTCTACGCCGAGCAACTGTCCGGCACCGCCTTCACCGCGCCGCGCGGCGAGAACCGGCGGTCGTGGCTCTATCGGCTGCGGCCGACCGCGAACCACCCCGCGTTCACCCGCCATGCGGGCGCCAGGCACCTGAAGTCCGCGCCGTTCGACGCCGTCCCGCCGAGCCCCAACCGCCTGCGCTGGGACCCGCTGCCGTGGCCCGACGCGGCCACCGACTGGCTCGACGGGCTCGTCACCTATGGCGGCAACGGCGACGTCGCGGCGCAGGCCGGCGTCGGCATCCACCTCTATGCCGCCACCGCCGACATGGCGCGCGCCTTCTTCTCGGCCGATGGCGAGCTGCTGATCGTGCCCGAACAGGGCCGGCTGGCGATCGATACCGAGCAGGGGCGGATCGACCTCGCCCCGTTGCAGGTCGCGCTGATCCCGCGCGGCGTGCGCTTTCGCGTGGCGCTGCCCGATGGCCGGGCGCGCGGCTATGTCTGCGAGAATTACGGCGCGCTGTTCCGCCTGCCCGATCTCGGCCCGATCGGCGCCAACGGCCTGGCGTCCCCACGCGATTTCGAGACGCCGGTCGCCCGGTTCGAGGATGTCGACGCGCCGTGCGAGGTCGTGCAGAAGTTCCAGGGCGGGCTATGGACGACGATCCTCGACCACTCGCCGTTCGACGTCGTCGCCTGGCACGGCAACCTCGCGCCCTGCCGCTACGACCTCACCCGCTTCAACACCATCAACACCGTCAGCTTCGATCATCCCGATCCGTCGATCTTCACCGTGCTGACCAGCCCCAGCGACATGCCGGGCACCGCCAACTGCGACTTCGTGGTCTTCCCGCCGCGCTGGATGGTGGCCGAGGAAACGTTCCGGCCGCCCTGGTTCCACCGCAACGTGATGAGCGAGTTCATGGGGCTGATCCGGGGCACCTACGATGCCAAGGAAGGCGGCTTCGCGCCGGGCGGCGCGTCGCTCCACAACCAGATGAACGGCCACGGACCCGATCGGGCGAGCTACGACAAGGCCGTCGCCGCCGATCTCGCGCCGGTGAAGATCGCCGGCACCATGGCGTTCATGTTCGAGACGCGCCACGTTATTCGCCCGAGCCGCTGGGCTACGAGCACGCCGACGATGCAGCTCGACTATGACGCGGCATGGAGCGGCTTCGCCAAGGCCGTGCTGCCGCGATGAACCACCCCATCGACGAGACGCATGATCCGGCGCGCACGAGCTGGGTGGCAGGGGCGGACGGGCATCCCGACTTTCCGGTGCAGAACCTGCCCTACGGCATCTTCAGCCCGGCCGGCGAGGGTCCGCGCCCGGGCGTCGCGATCGGCGACCATATCCTGTGTTTGCAGGGCGCGGCCCGGGCGGGGCTGGTGCCCTCGGGCGAACTGCTTTCCGGCACGACGCTGAACGCATTGTTCGCGCTGCCCGCGCCCGCGCAGCTGGCGCTGCGCCGGCGATTGTCCGTGCTGCTGTCCGATCCCGTCCATCGCGAGGGCGTAGCGCCGCTGCTGTTCGAGGCCGGAGCCTGCACGCCGCACCTGCCGGCGGCGATCGGCGACTATACCGACTTCTACGTCGGCATCCATCACGCGACCAACGTCGGCCGCCAGTTCCGCCCCGACCAGCCGTTGCTGCCCAACTATAAATGGGTGCCGATCGGCTATCACGGCCGTGCGTCCTCGGTCAGGCCGTCGGGCGTGCCGGTCGTGCGCCCCAACGGCCAGCGCAAGCCGCCCGATGCCGACGCGCCCGATTACGGCCCGTCGCGCCGGCTCGACCACGAGCTGGAGATCGGCGTCTGGATCGGGGCGGGCAACGCGCTCGGCACGACCATCCCGATCGGCGAGGCGGGCGGGCACGTCGCGGGCTTCTGCCTGCTCAACGACTGGTCGGCGCGCGACCTCCAGGCGTGGGAGTACCAGCCGCTCGGGCCGTTCCTCGCCAAGAACTTCCAGACGACGGTCTCGCCCTGGGTGGTCACCGCCGAGGCGCTCGCGCCCTATCGC
>CAXTHU010000070.1:0-12363 GCA_964244125.1 uncultured Sphingomonadaceae bacterium | reverse complement strand
CGAACCCGACGACCTTCGTCTCGGCGCGCAGGTCGATCCGCCGCGCGCGCACCGCCAGCAGCATCCGCGCCTGGAGCGCGGCGCCGCGGAAATAGAGCGGCGCGCCGGCCAGCTTCTGCCGCAGCGCGCGCGCCGCGACGCGCAGCGACATCAGCTTGCCCTTCAGCGTCCGCCCGGCGAGCGACATGGCGGCGAACTCGTCGGTCGCGATCGGCAGGTTCCAGCCCGGCAGCAGCGTCAGCCGGCCGGCATCGTCGCCGAGCCGCTTCGCCGATATGCTCCTGGCGCCGATCGCGCGGCCGCCCGCATGACCGCCGGGCCGCTCGTCATAATAATCCGAATAGCCGCGGCATGCGTAGAACCGCAGCCCCTCCTCCTCCAGCATCGCCGCCATCGGCTCGATCGCGCGCAGGAACGCCTCGCGCCGCGCCGGCGTGGAGGCCGGATCGTCGGCGCCGATGAGGTCGTCGAGATAGGTGCGCCCCGCAGCGATCGTGTCGCCGTCGCCCGTCCGCCGCAGGACCGGATTGCCCGGCAGCCACAGGATGCCGCCCGACATCGCGGTCGATCCGCCGAACCTGTCGCCTTTCTCCAGCACGATCACCGACAGTCCCGAACGGACCGCCGTCAGCGCGGCGGCCAGCGCGCCGCCGCCGCTGCCGATCACCACCAGATCGGCCGTCTCGTCCCACGCCGCCGTCATGCCGGCGTCGCGGGGGGCGTGTTCCGCGCCGTGGCGTCCTGCATCATGTCGTCCTCCGCCAGACCTGCCCGCGTCTCGAACCATCCCCCGAGGTGGACCGTCTTGATGGCGAGCGACAGAGCGCGCCGGGCACGACCGCCCGCCACGGCTGCGATGCGCAAATCGCGACGGCGATCTTTGCCGGGGCCGCTCGGGGCGGCGGCCATGCCTGCGCCATTGTCCGCGCATGCGGCGCCGTCTAACCGTGACATGGACTCGCCCGCGCGGGTCAAGATCGCCCGGCGACGATCCGGGATGCGGAGAGACGGATGGCGAGAGGTTTCAGCGAAGAGGTGATCGGCGCGCCGCTCGCGCCCGATACCAGCGCGGCCGTGGTGCGCGTCGACGCGCTCCGCAATTTCCGCGAGCTGGTCGCCGAACTCGGCGGCGACGCCGATGCCCTGCTCGCCCGCGCGCAGATCGATCCCGCCTCGCTCGACAATCGCGACGCGGTCATCTCCTACCGCGTGATGGTCCACCTGCTCGAACGGGCCGCCGCCGAGCTGAGCTGCGCCGATTTCGGCATGCGGCTGGCCAGCATGCAGGGCGGCGCCAAGGTGCTCGGCCCGATCGAGGTCGTGATGAAGAACTCGCGGACCGTCGGCGAGGCGTTCCGCTACTGCGCCGATCACATCCAGGCCTACAGCTCGGCCGCGCAGATCTGCTTCGAGGACGACAGGGACGGGCAGCGCACCTTCATGCGCTTCGAGATCCTGCTGAGCCGGCTGCCCTATCAGCGGCAGACGGTGGAGCAGGCGCTGCTCCTCACCCATCACGCGGCGGCCGATATCAGCGGCGGCCAGGTGAGGGCACGCGAGGTGTGGTTCAGCCACGAGCCGCTGGCGCCGCTGGCGGCCTATCGCGCCCATTTCGGCTGCGCCGTGCGTTTCGGCCAGCCCTCCAGCGGCCTCTTCTTCTCCGAGCGCGACCTCGACCACCGGATCACCGATCCGGATTCGCAGCTCTACGAACTGGCGACCTGCTTCATCGACACCCGCTTTCCCGCCGCCAACCTGGCGATGAGCATGCGGGTGCGGGCGCTGATCGGCCGGCTGCTCGATGCCGGCGAATGCACCAACGATCGCGTCGCCGCCGCGCTCGGCCTGCATCCGCGCACGCTGCAACGCCGGCTGCGCGAGGAAGGCCAGTGTTTCGAGGCGATCAAGGACGATGTCCGCCGCGACGTCGCGATGCGCTATCTCGGCCAGCCCGACGTGCCGCTGACGCGCGTGGTGGAGATGCTCGGCTATTCCGAGGCGTCGGTGCTGTCGCGCAGCTGCTACCGCTGGTTCGCCGCCTCGCCGCGCCAGCTGCGCAGCGAGCTGACGAGCTGAGCTCACGCCCGGATCGGCGCGCCGTCCGGGGTCGGCAGGAAGCGCGAATCGTCGGCCCGCCACTCGACTACCACATTGCGATGGGCGAACTGCCAGCGGCCGTCGCGGCGCACATGCTCGTCGATATAGCGTCCGGCATGATCCGGGCCGATCTGCGACATGACCGTGAAATAGGTGATCGAATGCGCCCGGTCCGGCGCGTCGATCACGATGTGGCAGGTGCCGAGATGGTGACGCTGGAGCCGGACGCCGCTCCGGTCGCGCGCCGCGCGCATCCCGCGCAGCGCCTCCCCGATCGCGGCGCGGCCTTCCCAGCGGTCGGTCGCGATCTCGAAGATGCCGTCCTCGGCATAGCAGGGGACCAGATCATCGTAGCGGCCGTTGTCGCCGGCATCGGTGTAGCGCGCGATCGTCTGCCTGATCCCCTCGCGCGCCAGCATCTCCTCGACCGTCATCGCCGGATGTCATCGCCGGGCGTCATCGTCACGGCGTGTCGCGCTTGGGCTCCGGGCCGAGATCGTCGTCGGCATGCGGGTCCTGGAGGAAGACGCGCAGCCGGCGGTGGAAATTGGTGATCGCGCGCTCCTGCACCGGGCTCGTCCTGGCGCCCCTGAAGCCGCGCGAGCGCAGGCCCTTCTGGACCTTCGGCATGTTCTCGAAATCCTGGGTGTAGATCAGCGGATAGTTGCCGTCGCGCCAATCGGCGTAGAACTCGCGCTTGATCGGCGGCTCCTCGCCGGGCGGATAGCGTTCGAGCGACCAGGTGTCGAAATAGCATTTCTCCGGGTCGCCGCCATGCGGCCGCATGCGATACCACAGCACCGCCTCGATCGCCGGATGGAGGAAGACGGTGTTCGGGAAGACGTGCCAGTCGAAGCCGGTCTCGGCCATATATTCGGGCGTCAGCCCCTCGGGCCAGCCCGAACCGCTTTCCATCGCCCGCGCGTAGATGCCCTGCCCCCATTTGGTCAGCACCTCGACCGGGCTGGTATCGGCGGGCAGCTCGCGCAACGCCTCGATCGACTGGTAGGCGCGCTCGGTCTGCATCGCGGCCAAGTCGTTCTTGAACTGCTTGCCGTATTCGTAGAGATATTCGCGGAAGTCCGGCTCCTGCTCCAGCGGTTCGAGCCGGTCGGAGCGGCCGATCGGCAGGCCGGTGCCGAACTCGTAGCTCATCCAGCCATGACGGCCCATCGCCCGGCTGGTCGAATAATCCTTGGTGTAGGTGAGCATCTGCTGATGCGTGGTCTGCACATGGTAGAACTCGGTGAACGCCTCGACCACCGTCTTCCAGTTCGCCTCGACGATGGTCGATTTATACCAGGCGAAGCGGAGCTTATCGAACTCCATCTTGTCGCAGCGCGACTTCATCGGTTCGAGGAAGGCGTCGAGCGGCTGGCACTCCGGGTCCATGTTGATCCACACCCAGCCGCCCCAGACGCCGACCTGCACCGGCGCGAGGTCGATCTCCTCGTCCTTCAGGCAACTGCCCCAGTCGTGGCGGTCGACCACCTTCGCATTCCGGCCGTCGAGGCCGAAGCGCCAGCCGTGGAAGGAGCAGACGAACTGCTTGGCGTGGCCGCAACCCTCGGCGATCAGGTTGCCGCGATGCGGGCAGGCATTGTGGAACGCCTTCACCCCCTCGTCGCCGGGCGCGGTGCGGGTGACGAGGATCGAGTCGGTCAGGATCTCGTAGACCAGGAAGTCGCCGACCTTCGGCACCTCCTCGACGCGGCAGGCGATCTGCCACACCTTGGGCCAGAGATGCTCCGCCTCGGCCGCGGCGAAGGCCGGATCGTAGAAATCCTCCTTCGGCACGAAATCGTCGCGGACGTCTTCCGGCGGAAAAGCAGACATGGCCATCTCACACTCCACGGCCGCCCGAGCGGCATCTGGTTCAGGCGTCCTCGCGCACCAGCCCGCGAATCGCGGCCTCAACTTCGGCGAGCGACGGCAGCGACGCCGTCTCCAGCGGCTGCGAGAAGGGCACCGGCGCATATTTCGCGCCGACCCGCGCGACGGGGCCGCGCAGCCGGTCGAACAGCCGCTCGTGGATCGCCGAGGAAATCTCCGCGCCCGGACCGAACTTCCTGACCGCCTCGTGGACGACGACCGCCGCGCCGGTCTTCTCGACCGAGGCCAGCACCGTGTCGAGATCGAGCGGCGAGACGGTGCGCAGGTCGATCAGCTCGATGTCGATCTCGCCGGCCAGCTTCTCGGCCAGCCCGGCGATCGCCTGGACGATCCGGCCATAGGCGACGACGGTGACGTCGCTGCCCTCGCGGACGATATTGGCCTTGCCGATGGGTATCTTCCGGTGGCGCTCGGGCGCGGGGCCGGGGGTGAACAGCGACGGCAGCGTCTCGATGAAGATCACCGGATCGGGATCGTCGATCGCCGACAGCATCAGGCCGTAGGCGTCGGCCGGGTTCGACGGCAGCACCACCTTCAGCCCGGCGGTATGCGCGAACCACGCCTCCAGATAATCCGAATGCTGGCCGCCGTTGGAGACGCCGGCGCCGGTCATCGTGCGGATCACGATCGGCACGCTGGTCTGCCCGCCGGACATGAAGCGCAGCTTGGCGGCGTGGTTGACGATCATGTCGCTGGCGACGGTGAAGAAGTTCATCAGCATGATCTCGGCGACCGGCTTGAAGCCGATCATCGAGGCGCCGATCGCCGCGCCGATGATCGCCTGTTCGGAGATCGGCGTGGACTTGACGCGGTCGGTGCCGAACTTCGTCGACAGGCCGGCGGTGATGCCGCAGACGCCGCCGCCCTCCTTGTCGGCGATGTCCTCGCCGAGCAGCAGCACCGTCTCGTCGGCCTCCATCGCGTCGGAGAGCGCCAGGTTCACCGCCTGGACCAGGGTCATCTTCTCGCTCATTCGACCACCTCATAGGCGTAGACGTCGTGGCGGACTTCGCTCGCGTCGGGGAAGGGGCTGTCGAGCGCGAATTTCAGCGCCGCCTCGATCTCCTCGGCATGGCCTGCCTCAATCGCGGCCAGCTCGTCCTCGCTGGCATGGCCGTTGTCGATCAGCCAGCCGCGATAGAAGGGATAGGGATCGTTCTTCTGATGCTCGGCCTTCTCGCCCGGGTCCATATACTTGTCGTCGTCGCCGAAGACGTGGCCGAAGAAGCGGAAGGTCATCGCCTCGATCAGCGTCGGTCCTTCGCCGGCACGCGCGCGGTCGACCGCCTCCTTGGCGGCGGCGTACATCTCCAGCGGGTTGTTGCCGTTCACCCTGACGCCCGGCATAGTATAGCTGTCGGCGCGCTTGGCGATCTGGTCGATCGCGGTGCAGTCCGCCGTCTTGGTATGCTCGGCGTAGCCGTTGTTCGAGCAGACGAAGATCACCGGCAGCTTCCACAGCGAGGCGAGGTTCAGGCTCTCGTGGAAGGCGCCGATGTTCGACGCACCGTCGCCGAAATAGGCGATGGTGACGGCGTCGTTGCCCTTCAGCTTCGATCCCCAGGCGAGGCCATTGGCGATCGGCATGGTCGATCCGACGATGCCGGTCGTCACCATCACGCCGCTTTCGGGATGGGTGATGTGCATCGGCCCGCCCTTGCCCTTGCAGGTGCCGGTGACGCGGCCGGCGAGTTCCGCCCACAGCTTGTCGACGGGACACCCCTTCGCCAGCGAATCGTGGGTGCCGCGATAGATCGTGCAGATGAAGTCGGTCGGCTTCAGCAGCGCCGAGATGGCCGACGGGATCGCCTCCTGCCCGCGTACCGAATAATAGGGCATGACGAGCCGCCCCGACTTGATGACCGCGCGCATCCGCTCGTCATTCTGCTTCAGCAGCGACATCTTCGTGAAGATGTCGATCATCACGTCCCTTGCGGGCTCACTCGTCGGCTCGCTCACCTTTATCGGCCTCCTCGCATGGCTGGCGGTGCGGATCGTGGGCTACGGACGCGGCACCGATCCGTCTTGATGACGAACGACAATAAGCTGAAATGTCGCGACAGGCCAGGGCGGCGCGGATCGCGCCCGGTCGCGCCCCGTCGCGGCGGTGTCGCACGGCATCAAGACGGCATGACGGCGGTGATCCAAGGGGCATGCGATGCCCGACGCCCGCATGTCCGCCCGCCATCATCCAGATCCCGAGCAACGCGCGCTGGTCGCCTCGTTCGACCGTCCGCTCGATGCGCTGCTGCCGCTCGCGCGGCTCCACAAGGATATGGCGGACGGCGCCGACCTCTGGGCGGGGCTGGCCGAACTCGGCCTGTTCGGCATCGCGCTGGCCGACGATGCCGGCGGCGCCGGGCTGGGCGCGGCGGAGGAGGCGCTGCTGGCCGAGCGGCTGGGCCGCCGGCTGGCGGCGCCCTCGGTGTTCGCCACGATGGCGGCGGTCCATGCCGGCGTGCCGGACGAGGCCGCGGCGATGGCCGCGGGCGCGGCGCGCGTCGCGCCGGGCTATGTCGCGGATGGCGGGATCGTGGTGGTCAACGGCGCCGGTGCCGGCCTGCTGCTGCTCCGCGACGGCGATCGTGCCACCCTCCACCGCCTCGCCGCGTCGCCGGCGCCGATCGACCGGCGGCTCTGGACGGCCACCCTGGAACGCGGCGATCCGGGCGCGGCGGTCGCCGCGCTGGACGACGCCGCGATCCTGCGCGCGCGGCTGATCGACGCGGCGGCGCTGGCCGGCATCGCCGGCGCCGCGCTGGACATGGGCGTCGCCTATGCCGCGATGCGCGAGCAGTTCGGCCGGCCGATCGGCAGCTTCCAGGCGATCAAGCACCACTGCGCCGACATGGCGATGGCGGCGCGCGCGGCGATCGACCAGGCGACCTTCGCCGCCATCGCGATCGACGACGCGCGCGAGGATGTCGCGCTGCAGGTCGAGGCCGCGCTGCTGCTGGCGATCGAGGCGGCGATCGGCAATGCGCGGCTGAACATCCAGATCCATGGCGGGATCGGCTTCAGCGACGAGGCCGATCCGCACCTGCTGCTGAAGCGCGCCCACGTCCACGCCGCGATCGCCGGCGGCGGCGAGGTGGCGGCGGCGCGGATCGCCGCCGCGCCGCGCGCGTTCTGAAGGAGGTCGTCGATCGCATGGGCAAGATCGTCGCGATCACCGGCGCGGGTCTGGGCCTCGGCCGCGCGCTGGCGCGCGGGCTGGCCGGCGACGGCGACACGGTCGTGCTGCTGGGGCGCACGCCGGCCAAGGTGCAGGCGGTGGCGGACGCGCTCGGCGGGGACGCCATGGCGCTGGCCTGCGACGTCGCCGATCCGGCGTCGGTCCGCGCCGCCTTCGCCGCGATCGCCGACCGCCACGGTCGGATCGACGTGCTGGTCAACAACGCCGCCGTCTTCGAGCCCTTCCTGATCGCCGAGGCGAGCGACGCGCAGATCCGCGCGGCGATCGACATCAACCTGCTCGGGCCGATATTCTGCGCGCGCTCGGCGATCCCGCTGCTGCGGCGGTCGGACGCCGGGCTGATCGTCTCGATCTCGTCCGAATCGGTAGAGATCGACGTGCCGCACCTCGTCCTCTACGAGACGGCGAAGGCCGGGCTGGAACGGCTGGCGCGCGGGCTGCGCCAGGAACTGAAGGCCGACGGCATCCGGTCCAGCGTGCTGCGGATCGGCGCGCTGATCGATCCGGAAAAGGCGTGGGACGTCGATCCCGTCGCGCTGGCGCGCTTCGCCGAGGCATCGGCGGCGGCCGGCATCGCGCTGACGGGGAACCGCGCGTCGCGGCTCGACAGCATCGCCGGGATCGTCCGGGCGATGATCGACCTGCCGCGCGACACCGCCCTCGACCTCGTCGTCGCGTCCGGCCACGGATCGCTCTGAGATGCGCGACGCATCGCCGGGGCGGACGGCAAGCGGGCGATCCGTCGAAGCCGGGGTCGACCGGCTTCGCCAGGTCGCCCGCAGCCGGTTCGCGTGAGCCGGCCGGAGAGGGTGTTCAGCATGGACGAGACATTCGATTTCGTGATCGTCGGCAGCGGCGGCGGCTCGATGTGCGCGGCGCTGCTGATGAAGTCGGTCGGCAAGACCGCGCTGATCCTGGAAAAGACCGACCTGGTCGGCGGCTCCACCGCCATGTCGGGCGGCGTCATGTGGATTCCCAACAACCGCTTCATGGCGCCGGCCGGCGTCGAGGACAGCTACGACAAGGCCGCGACCTATCTCGACACGCTGGCCGGCCCCGACGCCCCGGACGTGCCCGGCGGCACGCGCGAGCGGCGGCTGACCTATCTGAGCGAGGCGCCGCGCATGGTCGAGTTCCTGATCGACCAGGGCATAAAGTTCGAGCGCATCCCCTACTGGCCCGATTATTACGACGAGCTGCCCGGCGGCGTCGAGGCCGGGCGGACGGTCGTCGCGGAGATCTTCGACGCCAACGAACTCGGCGAATGGAAGAAGAAGCTGCGCCCGAACTACCTCCAGCTGCCCGCCAAGCTCGACGAGGCGATGAAGGTCCCGCGCTTCAAGACGACCTCGCTCGGCAAGAAGATGATCCTGAAGATCGTGCTGCGCGGGATCGCGGCCAAGCTGACCGGCAGGCATTACATCACCGCCGGCGCCGCGCTCCAGGGCCGCATGCTGCAAGCCGCGCTGAAGGCGGGCGTGCCGATCCGCGCCAACGCCGGCGTCAGGCAGCTGCTGACCGACGCGGAGGGGCGCGTCACCGGCGTGGTCGCGGTGATCGACGGGCGGGAGCGGCGGATCGGCGCGCGCCACGGCGTGCTCATCAACGCCGGCGGCTTCTCGCGCAACCAGCGGATGCGCGACACCTATCAGCCGGGCACCTCGGCCGCGTGGACCAACGCCAATCCCGGCGACACCGGCGAGATGATCGAGGAGGCGATGCGGATCGGCGCCGGCATCGCGCAGATGGAGGAGATGGTCGGCTGCCAGGTCGCGCTGCCGCCCGGCCATGGCGAGATGCGGCCGATGGTGCAGGGCGACGTCTCCAGCCCGCACAGCATCATCGTCGACCAGACCGGCGTCCGCTACATGCGCGAGGCGCAGTCCTACATGAGCTTCTGCCAGGAGGTGTTCGCCCGCGACAAGATCGCGCCGGCCGTGCCGAGCTGGCTGGTGATGGACAGCCGGTTCCTGCGCAAATACATGCTGGCCGGCAGCATGCCGGGCACGCGCAAGCCCAAGGCGTGGACCGAGAGCGGCTTCCTGAAGCAGGGTGCCACGATCGCGGAACTGGGAACGGCGTGCGGGATGGACGCGGCCAAGCTCGTCGCATCGGTCGAGCGGTTCAACGGCTTCGCGCGCAAGGGCGTGGACGAGGATTTCCATCGCGGCGAGCGCGCCTACGACCGCTATCTCGGCGATGCCGGGCACGAGCCATCGTCAAGCCTGGGGACGATCGAGCAGGGGCCGTTCTACGCGGTGCAGATCTATCCCGGCGATGTCGGCACCTATGGCGGCCTCGTCACCGACAGCGACGCGCGCGTGCTGCGCGACGACGGATCGCCGATCCCCGGCCTCTATGCCACCGGCACCTCCACCGCATCGGTGATGGGGCGCAGCTATCCCGGTGCCGGATCGAGCATCGGGCCTTCCTTCACCTTCGGCTACGTGGCGGCCAAGCACGCCGCGAACGCCGGCAACCTGGCGGCCTGATCCATGGCGTTCCTGTATACCGACGAACAGCTCGCGATCGGCGAGGAGGCGCGGCGGCAGCTCGCCGCGCGCTACGACGGCGGCGTCCTGCGCGGCCTGCTCGACGCGAGCGGCCGGTATGACGAGGGGCTGTGGCGGCTGTGCGCCGAAAACGGCTGGACCGGCGTGACCATCGCGGAAGACCAGGGCGGTCTCGGCCTGGGGCTGATCGAGCTGGCGCTGGTCGCCGAGGCGCTCGGCCGGGTGGCGGCCGGCGCGCCGTTCCTGTCGACCTCCTTCGCCTGCGGCGACGCGATCGCCCGCCATGGCGACGACGCGGCCAGGGCGCGCTGGCTGCCGGCGCTGGCGGCGGGCGAGGCGATCGGCGTGCTGGCGACGACCGAGGGGGTCGAGATCGCGCCGCAACGGCCGCAGGCGCGGGTGAGCGGCGGCAGGCTGAGCGGGCGCAAGACGGCGGTCACCGGTGGGGCCGCCGCGCATGTCGCGGTGGTTTATGCCGTCGACGCGGATGCCGGCGGCGAAGCGGTGCTGTTCGTCGTCGACCTGGCGGGCGTCGAGCGCGTCGTGGTCGACAGCTTCGACAACAGCCGCTGCGCCGCCGACCTGGTGTTCGACGGCGCCGAGGCGCGCAGGCTGGAGGGCGGCGACCGGGCGGCGCTGATGGCCCTCCTGTCGCGTCTCGCGGTGATCGTCGCGGCCGAGCAGACCGGCGGCGCCGACGCCTGCATCGAGACGGCGCGCGACTATGCCAACACGCGCGTCGCCTTCGGCCAGCCGATCGGCAAGTTCCAGTCGGTCAAGCACGGCATCACCGAGATGTGGGTGCTGGCGCAGCTCGCCCGCGCCGCCACGACCGATGCGGCGCATCGCTTCGACAGCGGCGATCCGGGCGCCGAACTCGCCGCCGCCACCGCCCGGCTCAACGCCGGCGAGGCCTATGAGCAGGCGGCGTGGCTGGCGGTGCAGGTGCATGGCGGGATCGGCGTGACGTGGGACGCCGACCTCCATCTCCATTATCGCCGCGCCCGCGCCACCGCGCTGGAGCTGGGCCGCCCGTCCATCTGGGAGGATCGCATCGTGACGGCACTGGAGCAGGCGGCATGAGCATGCCCGATTACGACAGCTACCGCGCCGAGGCGCGCGGCTTCATCGCCGCCCATGCCGACGAGTTCGGCCCCGACGCGCAGGCCGGCCTCGATTCGCCGGCGCGGCTCGCGCTCGGGCGGCGCTGGCAGCGGCTGAAGCACGACCATGGCTATGCCGGCATCGCCTGGCCGAAGGAATATGGCGGCGCCGGGCTCACCGACATCCACAAGATCGTCTACGAGCAGGAGCAGATGCCGTTCGGCATGCCCGACGATTATTTCCAGATCAGCCTGGGCATGCCGGTGCCGATGATCCTGCGCCGCGCGGGCGAGGAACTGCGCCAGCGCTTCTCGCTGCCGGCGCTGCGCGGCGAGCAGATCTGGTGCCAGCTCTTTTCCGAGCCGGGGGCGGGTTCCGACCTGGCCGGCCTGCGCACCCGCGCCGAACCCGACGGCAACGACGGCTGGCGGGTCAACGGGCAGAAGCTGTGGACCAGCCAGGCGCAATATTCCGATTACGGCGTGATCGTGGTCCGCACCGATCCCGACGTGCCCAAGCATCGCGGCCTCACCTATTTCTGGCTCGACATGAAGTCGCCGGGCATCACCGTCCGCCCGGTCAAGCTGATGACCGGCGACAGCCATGTGAACGAGGTGTTCTTCGACGACGTGCGCATCCCCGACAGCCAGCGGCTGGGCGGCGTCGGCGAGGGCTTCGCGGTGGCCATGGAGACGCTGTTCATCGAGCGCTATTCGGCCGCCGACGAAGCCGGCTACGGCCCGCCCGCCGCCTTCTTCGCCGGCTATGCGCGCGACACGGTCACCGACGACGGCCCGGCGATCGCGGACGGCCGCGTCCGCCGCGCGGTCGCCGACGCCTATCGCCAGCAGAGCGCGCTGGCGGCGATCCGCGACACCGCCTTCCTCGCGCTCGCCGCGGGGCAGGAGCCGGACGCCAACGGCTCGATCCACAAGCTCGTATCGATGCGCGCGCGCCAGCGGCTGGCGGCGGTGGCGCTCGACATGATGGGGCCGGCGGGCCTGGCGATCGACCATAACAGCCGCTCGCGCCGCAACTGGACGACGAGCTGGATGTCGGGTCCGCTGGGCCGGATCGCGGGCGGCGCCGACGAGATGCTGCTCAACACCATAGCCGAGCGTATCCTGGGGCTGCCGCAGGATTATCGCCCGGACAAGAACGTGCCGTTCAACCGGATCGGACAAGAGGGAAAAGCAGGATGAAGCCGGGTACGAAGCTGAAGAGCGCGGTGTGCGACACGGAGGTGATGGTCATCCGCGCCGGTCGCCCGGCGACGATCGCCTGCGGCGGCGCGCCGATGGCCGAGGAGCGCGCCGGCGACGCGGGCGAGATCGACCCCGGTTTCGCCGAGGGCACGAAGATCGGCAAGCGCTACCAGGATGCCGAGGGCGCGATCGAGCTGCTCTGCGTCAAGGGCGGCAAGGGGTCGCTGTCGGCCGACGGCGTGGCACTCGCCCCCAAGGACGCCAAGCCGCTGCCGTCGTCCGACTGACGGACGTTCCGCCATGAACATCTCGCTCCTGCTCCAGATGGCGGCGGACGCCGATCCGGACCGCATCG
>CAXTHU010000069.1:0-12373 GCA_964244125.1 uncultured Sphingomonadaceae bacterium | reverse complement strand
CGCAGATCCTGGTCGGGATCGCCGAACAGCTGGACGAGCTGGGCGGCGGTGCGGCCGACGACGCGGTCCAGCCCGACGGCCGGCATCGGCGGCGTCGGCTGGACGGCGGCGGGGCGGGGCGCCGAGGCGCAGGCGGCGAGCGCCAGCAGCGCCGCCTGCGATACCGCCCGATTGATCGTCGCCCGCATCGCCGATCCCGACCATGGCCGCGCCGCGCCGGCAAGCGCGCCCGCGACGGGACGCCCCATGCGCGCCACCAGCCGGGGCGTTGCGTCGGCGGGCCCGCGCCGCTACCGCGCAACGCCTCGCCCATCGGAGCCCTTCATGACCGCACCCACGCTCGACATCATCGCCATCGGCAACGCCATCGTCGACGTGATCGCCGGGGCCGACGACGCCTTCATCGCCGCCGAGGGGATGGAGGCGGGCGCGATGCGGCTGATCGACGCCGATCAGGCGCGGCGCCTCTACGACGCGATGGGGCCGGGGCGCGAGGTGAGCGGCGGCTCGGCGGCCAACACGCTGGCCGGGTTCGCCGCACTCGGCGGGCGCTGCGCCTTCGTCGGGCGGGTGGCGGACGACCAGCTCGGCCAGGTCTTCGCCCACGATCTGCGCGCGCAGGGGATCGGCTACGACACGCCCGCGGGCGGCGCCGAGCCGCCGACCGGCCGCTGCCTCGTGCTGGTGAGCCCCGACGGGCAGCGGACGATGAACACCTTCCTCGGCGCGGCGCAGAGCCTGCCGCCCTCGGCCCTGGACGAGGCGCTGGTGGCGCAGGCGGGCATCCTGCTGCTCGAAGGCTATCTGTGGGATCCGGCCGAGCCGCGCGCGGTGATGAAGCGCGCGGTCGCGGTGGCGCGGGCGGCCGGGCGCAAGGTGGCGCTGGGCGTGTCGGCGGTGTTCTGCATCATGAACCATCGCGACGATTTCCTGGCGCTGCTCGACCGCGGCGAGATCGACATATTGTTCGCCAACGAGGAGGAACTGCTGGCGCTGAGCGGGCTGGACGATTTCGAGGCGGCGCTGGCGGCGGTGGCGGCGAAGGTCGGGACGCTGGTCGCGACGCGCGGCGTCGCCGGCGCCGTCGCGGTGCGGCGGGGCGAGCGCGCGGAGGTGCCGGCCGAGCCGGTCGCCCGCGTCGTCGACACGACCGGCGCCGGCGACCTGTTCTCCGCCGGCTTCCTCGCCGGGCAGGTCCAGGGCCGATCGCTCCGCGACAGCCTGGTCATGGGCGCGGTGGCGGCGGCCGAGGTGATCTCGCATTACGGCGCCCGGCCCGAAGCGGACCTGAAGGCGCTAGTCGCCGCGCGGCTGGGGTGACGTAGCCCCGCCCTATCACCCCCGTCCATCCCGACCGAAGCCGAGGGACGCGCCGCCTGCAGGTGCGCTCGACGGGGACCGCGACGAAAGGCCGTCCCTCGACTTCGCTCAGGATGGACGGATAGGCTTGGTTCAGAAACACCGCCGCCATTCTCGACATCGTCACCCGCCCGGCCTATCGCCGCCCGCAACAGGCACAAGGATGACAGACCAGATGGTGACCGCAAGTAGCGCGCTCGACCGGGTGCTCGTGCTGGAGATGGTGCGCGTGACGGAGGCGGCGGCGATCGCCGCGTCGCGGCTCACCGGGCGCGGCGACGAGAAGGCGGCCGACGCCGCCGCCGTCGAGGCGATGCGCAAGGCGTTCAACGACCTGGAGTTCGACGGCACCGTCGTGATCGGCGAGGGCGAGCGGGACGAGGCGCCGATGCTGTATATCGGCGAGAAGGTGGGCCGCGGCACCGGCCCCGCGATCGACATCGCGCTCGATCCGCTGGAGGGCACGACGATCACCGCCAAGGCCGGGCCGAACGCGCTCGCCGTGCTGGCCATCGCCGAGAAGGGCGGGCTGCTGAACGCGCCCGACGTCTACATGGACAAGCTGGCGGTCGGGCCGGGCTACGAACGGGGGATCGTGTCGCTCGACCGCACGCCGACGCAGAACGTCGCCGCCATCGCGAAGGTCAAGGGCGTCGCGCCCGGCGACATCATGGTCTGCGTGCTGGACCGTCCGCGCCACGAGAAGCTGATCGCCGAATTGCGCGGGATCGGCTGCGGCATCATGCTGATCCCCGACGGCGACGTCGCCGGCGTCATCGCCGTCACCGATCCGGACACCACCGTCGATATCTACATGGGTTCGGGCGGCGCGCCGGAAGGCGTGCTGGCGGCCGCCGCGCTGGCCTGCGTCGGCGGCCAGTTCCAGGGCCGGCTGCTGTTCCGCAACGACGACGAGCGCGGGCGCGCGGCGCGCTGGGGCGTGACCGATCTCGACCGGCTGTACGAGCTGGAGGATCTGGTGCGCGGCGACGCCATCTTCGCCGCCACCGGCGTCACCGACGGATCGCTGCTCGGCGGGGTGAAGCGCCGCGCCGGCGGGTGCATGACCACCGAGAGCGTCGTGATGCGCGCCTCCTCCGGCACCGTCCGCTGGGTGAAGGGCGAGCATCGCAAGCCGGGCTGACGAGGGGGGTGACCGGCTGATGGCCGCCGCGCGCCCCGATCCCGGCTGGCGTCAGGCGATCGCGCTGACCGTCGCGCTGTGGCTGTTCGTCGGCATCATCTACCTGCCGATCCTGATCGAGCGGCATCCCCATGACGGCTGGGGATCGATCGCGCTCGACCTCACGACCATCTTCGTCTCGATGCTGGTGGCGATGCCGCTCTATGCGGTGTTCCGCGCGACGCAGGATTGGCCGGCGGTCAGGCTGCGCCTGATGATGGCGGGCAGCGTCGCCGCCGCCGCGATCGTCCAGACCCTGTTCGATTTCCAGTTCACCCGGTTCGTCGCATCCAATTTCCAGTCGTCCTGGTCGGCGCTGCCGCATGGCTCGACCCGCTTCTACGGCGCCATCTTCAACTATGTCTGCGTGTTCGGCGTGAACGTCACGCTGTTCAACCTGTCGGTCGCGCGCTCGCGCGTCGCCGAGCAGCGCCGCGACCTCGCCATGGCGCAGTCGGCCGCGCAGCAGGCGCAGCTGGCGGCGCTCCGCTTCCAGCTCAACCCGCATTTCCTGTTCAACACGCTGAACGCCATCTCGGCGATGATCGTCACCGGCCGCAACGCCGCCGCGGAGCAGATGACCGAGCGGCTGGCGGGCTTCCTGCGCGCCTCGCTCGCCTCTGATCCGACCGAGCTGATCCCGCTGGAGGAGGAGCTGGGGCTGGTGGCGGATTATCTCGACATCGAATCGATCCGTTTCGGCGATCGCATGGACGTCCGCATCGACTGCGCGCCGGAGGCGACCGACCTGCTGGTGCCCGGCTTCCTGTTGCAGCCGCTGGTCGAGAATGCGGTGAAATACGGCGTCTCGCGCACGCGCGGGACGACCTGCGTGCGGGTCATCGCCCGGGTCGCCGGCGACCGGCTGGAGCTGACCGTCGACGACAACGGGCATCCGGACGAAGCCGCTGGGTCCGGGACGGGCACGGGCACGGGCACGGGCCTGCGCAACGTCCGCCATCGGCTCGACGCCCTCTACGGCGCCGCCGGCACGATCGCGGCGGGGCCGCGCGACGGCGGCTATCGCGTGACGATCCGGCTGCCCGCGCGCGCGGCGGACTGAACCCGGTGGCGGACGCATCCTTCGTCTGCGGCGTCCGCCGCTCGATCCTCGGCCAGCCCTGGCGCTGGCGCGGCGGTTCGGCGCATGGGCAGGACGCACCCGGCGATGACGGCATCGATCGCGGCTTCGTTCCCGATGCGCTGGTCGACCGCCTACTGATGGCGCGGGGCTGCGCGCGCGATGCGCTGGCGAGCCACCGCCTGCCGACCTTGCGCGGCTTCATGCCGGACCCTTCGCTGTTCCGCGACATGGACCGTGCCGCCGGGCGGCTGGCCGATGCGGTGGAGGGCGGCGAGGCGGTGGCGATCTTCGGCGATTACGACGTCGACGGCGCGACCTCGGCGGCGCTCCTCGTCCGCCTGCTGCGGCTGCTCGGCGGCACCCCGCGCGCCTACATCCCCGACCGGCTGATGGAGGGCTATGGCCCGAGCGGGGAGGCGCTGGTCCGGCTGGCGGCCGAGGGCGCGACGCTGATCGTCACGGTCGATTGCGGCGCCCAGGCGTTCGACGCGCTGGCGCAGGCGCGCGCCGCCGGCGTCGACGTCGTCGTCGTCGATCACCATCAATGCGCCACCGCGCTCCCGCAGGCGCTGGCGCTGGTCAACCCGAACCGGCTCGACGAGTGCGCCGACGCCGCCGCCCACGGCCACCTCGCCGCCGTCGGCGTCGCCTTCCTGCTCGGCGCGGCGCTGGTCCGCGAGCTGCGCCGGCGCGGGCGTTTCGCGCATGCCGCCGAGCCGAGCCTGCTGCCGCTGCTCGATCTGGTGGCGCTCGGCACGGTGGCCGACGTCGCCGCGCTGCGCGGCCTCAACCGCGCCTTCGTGACGCAGGGGCTGAGGATGATGGCGAGGGGCGGCAATGTCGGCCTCACGGCGCTCGCCGGGGTGGCGGGGCTGAAGCGCGCGGTCACCGCCACCGATCTCGGCTTCGCGCTCGGCCCGCGCATCAACGCCGGCGGCCGGGTCGGGCGCTCGGACCTCGGCGTCCGCCTGCTGATCACCGACGACCCGGCCGAGGCCGAGGCGATCGCCGCCGAACTCGACGCGCTCAACCGCGACCGCCGCGCGATCGAGGCGGCGGTGAGCGACGCGGCGATGGAACAGGCGCGCGGCCAGGACAATCGCGCCGTCATCCTGGTCGCGGGCGAGGGCTGGCATCCCGGCGTCATCGGCATCGTCGCTGGGCGCCTGAAGGAGCGCTTCGGCCGCCCGGCGATCGTCGTCGCGCTCGACGGCGCCACCGGCAAGGGATCGGGGCGGTCGATAGCCGGGGTCGACCTCGGCGCCGCCGTGCTGGCGGCCAGGGACGAGGGCCATCTCGTCGCCGGCGGCGGCCACGCGATGGCGGCGGGGCTGACGGTGGATGCGGGCAGGCTGGACGATTTCCACGCCTGCGTCGAGGCGCGGCTGGCCGTCGCCGTCGCCACCGCGCGCACCGATCGCGCCCTGCTGCTCGACGCGCTGGTGGCGGCGGGCGGGGTCAACCCGGAACTGGTCGACGCGCTGGAGGCGGGCGGCCCCTATGGCGCCGGCTGGCCCGCGCCGCGCGTCGCCGCCGGCCAGGTGCGGGTGGTGAAGGCCGACGTGGTGGGGGAGGGCCATGTCCGCATGATCGCCGCCGGCGCCGACGGCCGCACGATCAAGACCATCGCCTTCCGCCAGGCGGCGACGCCGCTGGGGCAGGCGCTGCTGGGCGCCGGCCCCGACCGGCGCCTGTGGATCGCCGGCCGCGCGCGACGCGACGAATGGAGCGGGCGGCCGGTCGCCGAACTCCACCTGGAAGACGCCGCCTGGGCCGACGCCCTCGGTTGACGCCCTCGGTTCACCTGCCGTAAGCGACCACGGCTGCGGCGGTCCCATCGTCTAGCGGTCCAGGACGTCGCCCTTTCACGGCGAAGACACGGGTTCGATTCCCGTTGGGATCACCAGCTTGATTCTCGGGCGTTGATTCCCTCACCCCGGACGCAGGATGCCTCCCTAGAACTCGGCGCGCAGTTCGCCGCCGATGATCCGCGGCTGGCCGGGATTGACGGTGTTGATGCCCAGGCTGGGTCCCACCGCGTTGCCGCCGGCGTAATATTTCCGGTCGAACAGGTTGCGCACGAACACCGATGCGGTGAGCCGCGTCCCCATCAGCTCCGACCAGGCGAGGCGGGCGTTGACCAGCGTGTAGGACGGGATGGTGGTGCCCGGCGCGATCGTCGCGCCGACGTTGGAGAAGTTCATCCGGCTCTGGGCGTAGACGTCGGCGCGCAGGCGGAGCGCGCCCGCGCCCGCGCCGAGCGGGCGCGAAGCCTCGACGAAGGCGGTTCCGGTCAGCTTCGGCGTGTCGGCGAACGGGCCGTAGCTGAGCGTGCTGCCGAGCAGCGCGAGGCGGCCGTCGGTGTAGCGCGCGTCGGTATAGGCGCCGGACGCGCCGAGCTGGAGCCACGGCGCCGGCCGGATCGAGAAATCGGCCTCGACGCCGGTGATCTCGGCCTTCGGCACGTTGACGGTCAGCAGCGTCGGCGATCCCCCGGCGCCGACCACATAGGCCGCGCGCTGGATGTCGCTGACCCACTGGTCGAACACGTCGACGTTGAGGGTGACCGGCACGCCGGACACGCGGCCGGAATATTTGGCGCCGATCTCGACGTCCTCGGTCGTCTCGGGCCTGAACACGTTGCCGCCCTGCGCCGCGGTCAGCGGGATCGGCGCCACGCTGTAGTTGAAGCCGCCGGTCCGCCAGCTGCCGCGCGTCGTCGCGTAGAGCAGCAGCGCGGGCGTGGCCTGATAGTCGATGCTCGCGGTCCAGCTCGGCTTGTGCGACCGGATACGCTCCTCGGCGGGGCCGAAGATCGATCCGGCGAGCTGCCTGGCGGACTGCCTGTCCTCCGAATAGCGGAAGCCGCCGGTGAGGTTCAGCCGGTCGGTCAGCTTGTAGCTCGCCTGGGCGAAGCCGGCGAGCGAGCGATCGACGCTGCGCTGGTGATAGCGCAGCGTCACCCCGGCCGCGACCGGGCTGAAATCGAACGCCAGCAGGTTCGAATCCGCGATGTCGCGCTGGTCGAGATAATAGATGCCGACGACGTAGACGAGCCGGTCGCCCAGCGCCTTGCCCTGCAACTGGAACTCCTCGGAGAACTGGCGCGTGCTGAGGCCGAAGCTCGCCAGGTCGGTCGCCGAGGTCGCGTCCGCGGTCGGCGTGCCGCCCGCCTGGAAGATCGGATAGGGCGTGCCGTCATAGTCGAAGCCGTCGTCGGACGTCGACTTGTTGTAGCCGAGGATGTTCTTGACCGTGAGATCGGGCGACACCGTCCAGGTCGTCGTGTTGATCGCGAACAGGCTCCTGGCGCGATGGAACAACGGATAGTTCACGTCCGCCTTCCACGGGCCGAGCGCGTTCTGGCGGGCGGTGAACGCATCGACGCCGCCCTGATAGATGTTGGGATGCGCGGCGACGAAGGCGGCGAATGCCGGCGAGCCGGGGCCGTAGACGCAGGATGCCGCCGAGTAGAGCGGCGTCCCCTGATAGCTCGAACCGCAGGCATAGGAGGAAAAGGCTTCGCTCGGCGTGTTCGTGCCGCGGTCGCGGCTGTATTGCACCACGGTGCTGTTCGTCAGCGCGGTGCCCGGGCGCAGCAGCAGGGTGCCGCGAACCGATTTCTGGTTCTGGTCGCCGAAATGCTTTCCCGTGTCGATGTCGCGGACATAGGCGCCGCCGCCGGTGTAGCTCGCGGCGATCCGCAGGCCGGCGGCGGGGCTCAACGGCACCGAGACGGCACCCTCGACATGGCGCGAATCATAGCTGCCATAGCGCGCGTCGACATAGCCGCCGAAGCTGTCGCCGGGTTTCGCCGTCTGGTAGAGGACCGCGCCGCCGGTCGTGTTGCGCCCGAACAGCGTGCCCTGCGGGCCTTTCAGCACCTGGATGCCGTCGAGATCGTAGAACGCCATCGCGGCGTGCGTCGCGACCTGGACCTCGTCGATATAGGGCAGCACGCCCGGCGGCGAGTTGGTGTAGGTGTCGACGCTCTGGCCGCGGATCGAATAGTTGAACTGGTTGGCGTTGCCGTTCTGGCGGATGGTGAGGCCGGGGACCGCCGACTGGAGGTCGTTTTCCGAGAAGATCGACCGCGCGGCGAGCGCCTGGCGGCCGATGGCGGTGATCGCGATCGGCACCTTGGCGATATTCTCCTCCCGCCGTCGCGCCGTCACGACGATGTCGTCGGCGGCGTCCGTATCCGCCGGGCTCGGATCGGCTGCCGCGACCGCGCTTCGGGCGCCGCCCGGCGGCGTCGCCTCCTGCGCCCATGCCGGGAAGACGATCCCCGCGCCCAGCAGGAGCGCGGTCGCGTTGCGGGTCATGCGTGCGGTCATCGATATCCTCCCATGTCGCTCTGTCCGTCCGGTCTCGCGGGCGGGCGGCGACGTACGCGCCAGTCTAGAAAGGTGACGGCGGAGGTCTTGATTGAAGGCGACAGATGACGGGTCCGCAGCGACTGCCCGGCCGCCTCCGCCCTTCCGCCATCCGCCCCAGCGGCTATGGTCCGCCACGATGCGGCCGGTCCTTCTCCTCGTCCTGCTGGCGGCGGCCTGCGCGCCGCCGGCTGACGACCGCCCGCTCGACGTCTCGGTCATCGGCCCGCATCCGCGTCTCGCCGATCGCGCCCGGCCGCTGGCTGCGCCCGCCGCCGTGCTGGCCGGGGCCACGGCGCAGGGGCTGGTCGCCGTCGACGCCGCCGGCCAGATCGAGCCGGCGCTGGCCGAGCGCTGGATCGTGTCGGACGGCGGCAGGAGCTTCATCTTCCGCCTGGCCGACCTGCGCTGGCCGGACGGCACGGCGGTTCAGGCCGAGCATGTCGCCCGCCGGCTGCGCGACGCCATCGGCCCGGCCAGCCGCAACCCGCTGAAGCCCATCGCCGGCGCCATCGACGAGATCGTCGCGGTGACGCCGCAGGTCGTCGACGTGCGGCTGAGCGCGCCGCGTCCCAACCTGCTCCAGATCTTTGCCCAGCCGGAGTTCGCCATGCTGCGCGGCGGGGCGGGATCGGGGCCGTTCGCCGCGCGGCCGGACGGGGGCGTATGGCTGCTGACCTCGCGCCCGTCCGCCGACGCCGATCCCGCCGCGCCGAAGCCGCCCTTTCCGGCCGTCCGGCTGCGCGGCGAGCGGGCGGCGCTCGCCGTCGCGCGCTTCGCCGCCGGGGCGAGCGACGGCGTGCTCGGCGGGCGGTTCGCCGACCTGCCCGTCGCCCGCGCCGCCGCGCCTCGTGGCGAGACGCTGCGCTTCGATCCGGCGGCGGGGCTGTTCGGGCTGGCGTTCGCCGCCGGCGCCGGCTTCACCGCCGACGCGGCCGTCCGCCGCGCGCTGGCGATGGCGGTGGATCGCGACGCGCTGCTCGCCGCCTTCGCGGTGCCGGGCTGGCGGGCCGAGACGCGGCTGGTCGGCGGCGAGGTGGACGATCTCGCGGCCGCCGCCGTGCCGGACTGGACGCCGCTGCCGCCGGCCGCGCGCCGCGCCACGGCGCGCGCGACGATCGCGGCGTGGACCGCCGTCCACGGCGGCACGCCGGTGCTGCGCATCGCGCTGCCGCCGGGGCCGGGCAGCCGGCTGCTGTTCACCCGGCTGGCGCTCGACTGGCGGGCGATCGGCGTCGTCTCGGTGCCGGCGAGCGGGGCTTACGACCTGCGGCTGGTCGACGCGGTGGCGCCGGGCGAGATCGCCAGCTGGTATCTGCGCCGCTTCGCCTGCGCCGAGGGCGTGCCCTGCACCGAGGCGGCCGACCGCGCGCTCGTCGCCGCGCGCCTCGCCCCGACGCTGGCCGGGCGCGCGGCGCTGCTAGGCGAGGCGGACCGGCTGATAACCGCCACCGCGCCGTTCATCGCGCTCGCCCGCCCGCTCCGCTGGTCGCTGGTCGGCCCGCGCCTGACCGGCTGGCACGACTCGCCCCGCGCGATCCACCCGCTCAACCACCTTGAGGCGGAACGGTAACTCTGATGCGGAGCGGCTGCGACGTATCCGCTCCTTCATTCGCCGGACAGCGGCGCGGCTTCAGGGCAAGGTCGCGGCAGAGCCGGACCTCGCTCAGCCAGCCGTCCTTCGTCGTCGTGACATGCAGCATGTCGGCGGCCATGCCCCGGTTGGCGGCGGCGAAGGCGGTGGCGAAGTCGCCCGCCGTCAGCGGCCCGGCGGCCAGCCGCGCCATGTCGGGAAAGCGGAGCGCACCGTACAGCCGCCTGGCCTTCGCGAAATAGCGGTCGGGCGAGTCGCCGGGGATGCAGGTGCCGTGCTTGGCCCATTCGTGCTGGACGAGTTGCGCCGACGGCGTCGCGCACATCATCGCCCGGATTGTGCGGGCGGGCAGGATCGGCGCCGGCCGGCAATATTGCGGCCAGACCTTGCCCGCCCCGTCCGGCCACAGGCCGTGGAGGGTGAAGCCGAAGCGCCGGCCCTCGCCGCACTGGAACCGCTCCGCCGCCGTGTCCGGGGCGTGGAAGCAATGTTCGGGCGACCAGCTGACCGCCAGCGTGTAGCTGGCGACCGGCAGGGTGCGCGCCGGCTCGGACCGGCTCGGCAGTTCGGGATGCGGCGTCATGATGGCGGCCGGCAGACGGCACATCTGCGCGGCGGCGAGCATGACGAGGCCGATCATACGGCGACGAAGTCCAGGCCGATATCCGCCGCCGGCGCCGACTGGGTCAGCCGGCCGACCGAGATGAAGGTGACGCCGGTCTCCGCCACCGCGCGGATCGTCGCCAGCGTCACCCCGCCCGATGCCTCGGTCGGCACCCGCCCGGCGACCAGCGTCACCGCGCCGCGCAGCACCGGCGGCGCCATGTTGTCGAGTAGCAGGTGGGTCGCGCCCGCCGCCAGCGCCGGCTCGACCTGGTCGATCCGGTCCACTTCGACGATGATCCGCCCGATCCCGGCCGCGACCGCGCGCGCCACCGCCGCCCCGATCGATCCGGCGACGGCGACGTGATTGTCCTTTATCATCGCCGCGTCCCACAGGCCCATGCGGTGGTTGGTCGCGCCGCCCATCCGCGTCGCGTATTTCTCCAGCCGGCGCAGGCCGGGGACGGTCTTGCGCGTGTCGAGCAGCACCGCGCCGGTGCCGGTGATCGCATCGACATGGGCGCGGGCGAGCGTCGCGACGCCGGACAGATGCTGCACCGTGTTGAGCGCCGACCGCTCCGCCGTCAGCAACGCGCGGGCGAGGCCGGCGATGCGCAGCAGCACCGTGCCCGCCGCCACGCGGTCGCCATCCTCCGCCAGCCGCTCGATCGCCACCTCCGGATCGAGCGCGCGGAAGAACGCCTCCGCCACGGGCAGACCGGCGACGGTGATCGCGTCGCGGCTGGCCATCACGCCCTCGAAACGGGCGTCGGCCGGCACGACCGCGGCCGAGGTGACGTCCCCGTCGCCGACGTCCTCCGCCAACGTCCCGGCGACGAAGCGGTCGAGATCGAACCCGTCGAGACGCCAGCTCATCGGGCGCGCAGTTCCCGCGTCAGGAAGGCGTCGAGCATCGCCGCGCGCCTGGCGTCCTCGGCATGGTCGGCGCCGACCGAGTGGCCGCCCTCCAGATACTCGTGATAATAGATGCGGTTGCCGTAGGCCGACAGCCTGGCCGCCATCTTGCGCGCGTGGCCCGGATGGACGCGATCGTCCTTGGTCGAGAGATAGAAGAACACCGGCGGGTAGCGCACGCCGGGGCGGACGTTCTGGTAGGGCGAGTAGAGCCGCATGAACGCCCAGTCGGCCGGCACGTCGGGATCGCCATATTCGTCGACCCAGGAGGCGCCGGCGGACAGGTGGGAATAACGCTTCATGTCCTGCAACGGCGATCCGTCGATCACCGCGCCATAGAGGTCCGGCCGCTGGGTGAGCGCGGCGCCGACCAACACGCCGCCGTTGGACCGGCCGGAGATCGCGATCCGGCCCTTGGGCGCCACGCCGGTGCGGACCAGATCCTCGGCGACGGCGTGGAGATCGTCGAAGCTGTTCTGCCGCTTCTCGCGCAGCGCCGCCTTGTGCCAGGCGGGTCCGTATTCGCCGCCGCCGCGCAGGTTCGCCAGCACATAGGCGTTGCCGCCCTCGACCCAGAACAGCCCCAGCGGCCCGGCGCGATAGGGCTGGCCGGTGAGGTACGTCGGCGTCTGGGCGTTGCGGAAGCCGCCATAGGCGTGGATCAGCGCCGGCACCGGGCCGCTCGTGCCCTTCCGGCGGACCAGGAAGTAGGGGACGCGGGTGCCGTCCTTCGACGTCGCGAAGCGCTGCGCCACGGTATAGCCGGCGGCATCGAACTGGGCCGGCAGGGCCTGGACCAGCTTGGGCGTGCCCGCCGGCCCGACGACCTGCAACGACGGCGGGGTCAGCATCCCCTCCACCGTCACGAAGGCGAGATCGCGCTTGCCGCTGTGGCCGACCAGGTGGACGGTGCCGTTGTCGGCGAGCTTTACCGTCCGGCCGGTCCAGCGCCCGTCCGCCCCGCGCGTCAGGGCGAACAGCCGGCCCGAGACGTCGTCCAGCGCCTTGACCCACAGGACGTGGTCGGTCGCGGCGACCTCCTCGATCGCCTGGCTGCGGGTCGGCGCCATGACCAGTTCGGGCCTGGCTTCGCGGCCGGCGGCGATTTCGGCGAGCGACCAGGCGGCGAGCGCGCCGGCGGGCAGGTCGCCCAGCGGCGCGTTCAGTTGCGCCACCAGCCGCCCGCCGATCACGCCACGGACATCGGCGGTGTCGGGCACGGGCGGCGGCACCAGCCGGCCGTCGCGGCCGAGCAGCCA
>CAXTHU010000068.1:0-12375 GCA_964244125.1 uncultured Sphingomonadaceae bacterium | reverse complement strand
CGCCGCCTGGAGCTTCACCGCAGGAGACATGACGTCATGATCGCGCGCTTCCGTGCCGTCGGCTGGGTCGCGAGCGTCGCCGCGGCCGCGCTCTCCTGCTATCTCGTCTCGCTCCAGGTCGCGGCCGAGCGGGGCCAGCTGATGAAGCTGGAACGTCGCATCCTGTCCGCCCGCCAGGACGTCCGCCAGCTCCAGACCGAACTCTACACGCGCGGGCGGCTGGTGCAGCTGGAGCGGTTCAACAGCGATTTCCTCGGGCTTCAGGCGCCCAAGGTCAGCCAGTATGCCACCGGCGCGGTCCAGCTCGCCGCCTATCTCCAGCCGCGCCCCGGCGCGATCGCGCCGGTGGTCGTCGCCTCCGCGAGCGTCGCCGCCGCCGTGCCGGCCGTGGTCGCCGCCGCCTATGCGCGCCCATCGGCTCCGGCGTCCGCTCCGGCGCCGGCCGCGCCCCGGCCGGCGTCGGCGGCCGAGACGATGGTCCATCACGCCACCTATGCCGCGCCCGCGCCGCGCCCGGCGATCGAGCGCGTCGCGCTCGCCACCCGGCCGGCCGTCGTGCGGCCGGGTGGTGTGCGGATCGCGCCGGCCGGTCCGCCGCCCCCCGGCGCGGCGCTGCTCGCGGACAATCTGATGCGCGACATCGGCCGCGCCGCCGCCGCCGAAGCCCGCACGACGAAGCAACGATGACCGCGCTGGCGCCGGCGGCGCGGGGCCGCGTCACGCTTTCGGGCCAGCGCCACCAGGTGTTGCAGACCGCGCATTACCGGCTGATGGTGGTGATGCTGGTCTTCCTGGGCCTCACCGCGCTGGTCGCCATGCGGCTGCTGTGGCTGGCGGCATTCGCCGAAGGGCCGGCGCGCGGGGCCGATCCCGACGCGCTGCTGCCGGCGCGCGGCGACATGCTGGATCGCAACGGCGTGCCGCTGGCGGTGACGATCAAGGCCTGGTCGATCGCGCTCCATCCCGATCGGGTGGCGCCGGAGAACCGCGTCGAGGTGGCCGGGAAGCTGGCCGCCGTCCTGCCCGAGAAGAGCGCCGCCGAGTATCTCGCGATCCTCCGGTCGGGCGGCCGCTTCGTCTACCTGCGCCGCCGCGCGCTGCCCGAGACGGTGTCGGCGGTGAACGCCATCGGATCGACCGCGATCGAGCTGACCCAGGAGCCCGAGCGGCTCTATCCGCAGACCGGCCTCGGCGCGCATGTGCTGGGCTGGCTCGACCGCGAGGGCCATGGCGTCGCCGGCATGGAACGGGTGCTGGACCGGCGGCTGCTCGCGACGGACGGCCGTCGCCACCCGGCGAAGCTGTCGATCGACAGCCGGGTGCAGGCCGCGGTCGAGGGCGAGCTGGCCGCCGCGATGGCCAAGCATTCGGCGCTCGGCGGCGCCGGGCTGGTGCTGGACGCGCATACCGGCGAGGTGATCGCGATGACCTCGCTGCCCACCTTCAACCCCAATGCCGCCGGGCATGGCGATCCGGAGGCGCTGCGCAACAACGTCACCCAGTCGGTCTACGAACTCGGCTCCACCTTCAAGGCGATCACCATCGCCAACGCGATCGAGAGCGGCGTCGTCACCTCGATGACCAAGACCTACGACGCCACCGCCCCGCTCCAGATCGGCCGCTTCCGCATCAAGGACGACGAGCCGGCCGGGCGCTGGCTGAACGTGCCGGAGATGATGGTGCTGTCGTCCAACATCGTCACCGCCCGCATCTCCGAGGAGATCGGCGAGACGCGGGTGAAGGCGATGTTCGCCCGCCTGGGCTTCGACGCGCCGCCGGCGATCGAGCTGGTCGAGAAGGGCCGGCCGCTGTGGCCGACCTATTGGGGCCGGTCGACGGTGATGACGGTGGGCTATGGCCACGGCATCGCCGTCACCCCGTTGCAGCTCGCCAGCGCCTATGCCGCGCTGGTCAACGGCGGCATCCTGCGCCCCGCGACCCTGCTGCGCCGCGACGCCGCGACGCTGCCGGCCGGCCGCCGCGTCATTTCCGAGGCGACGAGCGCCAGGGTGCGCCAGCTGCTGCGCCTCGTCGTGCTGCCGGCGACGGGCGGCACCGGCAAGAAGGCCGACGTCCCCGGCTTCAGGCTGGGCGGCAAGACCGGCACCGCCGAGAAGCCGCGCGCCGGCGGTTACGACAAGAGCGCCAACGTCGCCACCTTCGCCGGCGTCTTCCCGATGGACGATCCCAAATACGTCATCGTCATGATGCTGGACAGCCCGAAGGCGACCAAGGACACCTACGGCTTCAAGACCGCCGGCTGGACGGTGGCGCCGGCGGTGCAGCGGGTCATCGCCCGCATCGCCCCGATGCTCGGCATCCGCCCCGACATGCACAAGGACATCGACGAGACCGAGCTGCTGCCGCTCATCACGGTCAAGAACAAGGCCGGCATGACGGCGGCCGACGTCGTCGCGCTGGGGTCTGACGCCGTCGGGATGCAGTGATGCGGCTGGGCGCGCTGCTTCCGGGCGGTGGCGAAGCCCGCGTCACGGGCTTCGCCATCGATCATCGCAAGGTGGCGCCCGGCACCGTGTTCGGCGCCTTCCGCGGCGCGCGCTTCGACGGCGAGGCGTTCATCGGGCAGGCGGTGGCGGCCGGCGCCGTCGCGGTGGTGGCGCGGCCCGAGGCGGACGTGGCCGGCGCCCTCCACATCGCCGACGCCGAGCCGCGCAAGGCCTTCGCGGGTCTGGCCGCGCGTTTCTTCGCGCCGTTCCCGGAGACGGTGGTCGCCGTCACCGGCACCAACGGCAAGACCTCGACGGCCGAGCTGACCCGCCAGCTCTGGCGGCTGGCCGGCCGCCATGCCGCCTCGATCGGCACGCTGGGGGTGACGACGGCGCAGGACCAGGTGTCGACCGGGCTGACGACGCCGGATGTGGTGACCTTCCTCGGCAACATGGCGGGCTTGCGGCGCGAAGGCGTCACCCATGCCGCGTTCGAGGCATCCAGCCACGGCCTGTCGCAATATCGCACCGAGGGGCTGCCGGTGCGCGCCGCCGCCTTCACCAATCTGAGCCGCGACCATCTCGACTATCACCTGACCATGGAAGCCTATCTGGAAGCCAAGCTGCGCCTGTTCACCGAGGTGGTCGATCGCGACGGCGCGGCGGTGGTGTGGGCCGACGACGACGCCTCCTCGCGGGTGGCGGAACTGGCGACGGAACGGGGCCTGCGGCTGCTGACGGTCGGCACGAAGGGGGAGGCGCTCAGGCTGGCGGCGCGCGCGCCGACCCAGCTCGGCCAGACGCTGACGATCGAGGCGGCCGGCAAGAGCCATGTGGTCGGGCTGCCGCTGATCGGCGCCTATCAGGCGGCCAACGCGCTGACCGCCGCCGCCCTCGTCATCGCCACCGGCGGTGATGCGGCCGAGACCTTCCAGCATCTCGCCCGCGTCCAGCCGGTGCGCGGCCGGCTGGAGCGCGCCGCGATCAGCGGGACGGGCGCGGCCGTCTATGTCGATTACGCCCATACGCCCGACGCCCTCGCCGCCGCGATCGACGCGCTGAAGCCGCATGCGGCGGGCCGGCTGATCGTGCTGTTCGGCGCCGGGGGGGATCGCGACAGCGGCAAGCGGCCGCAGATGGGCAAGGTCGCCGCCGCCCTGGCCGACCATGTCATCGTCACCGACGACAACCCCCGCTCCGAAGACCCCGCCGCCATCCGCCGCGACGTGATGGCCGGCGCGCCGGGCGCGGTGGAAATCGCCGGCCGGCGCGCCGCCATCGCCGCCGCCATCGCCGCCGCCGGCCGCGACGACGTCGTCCTGCTGGCCGGCAAGGGCCACGAACAGGGCCAGATCGTCGGCGACCGCGTCCTCCCGTTCGATGATGTCACGGTCGCGCGGGAGTGTGCGGCGTGAGGGCCTTCTCATACCTCCCCGGCACGGGGAGGGGGACCGCGCGAAGCGTGGTGGAGGGGCCTCTCCGCCCGCGTCGCGTCCAGCCGACGGCCCCCTCCACCAGCTTCGCTGGTCCCCCTCCCCGTGCCGGGGAGGTATTGTGAGCCTCTGGACCTCGGCCGACATCGCCGCCGCGACCGGCGGCGTCGCCTCCGCGCCGTTCGCCGCCACCGGCGTCGCCTACGATTCGCGCGAGGTAGGGCCGGGCGACCTGTTCGTCGCCCTGACGGGCGAGGCGACCGACGGGCATCGCTTCGTGGCGCAGGCCCTCGCGCAAGGGGCGGCCGGGGCGATCGTCGCGGGGCCGGTGGACGGCCCCCACATCCTCGTCGCCGACACCGCCGCAGCGCTCGACGCGCTCGGCCGGGCGGCGCGGGCGCGCACCAAGGCGAGGATCATCGGCGTCACCGGCTCGGTCGGTAAGACGGGGACCAAGGAGGCGCTGTTCGCCGCGCTCGACCGCGACGCCCCGGGCGCGGTCCATCGTTCGGTCAGGAGCTACAACAACCATGTCGGCGTGCCGCTCAGCCTCGCGCGGATGCCGGCCGACAGCCGTTACGCCGTCCTCGAAATGGGCATGAACCATGCGGGCGAGCTGCGCCGGCTGACCGGCCTGGTCCGCCCGCATGTCGCCATCGTCACCGCCATCGCCCCCGCCCACGCCGAATATTTCGCCGACGAGGCGGCGATCGCCGACGCCAAGGCGGAGATATTCGAGGGCCTCGCGCCCGGCGGCACGGCCATCGTCCCGTTCGACAGCCCCCACCGCGATCGCCTCGCCGCCGCCGCCGGCCCCCATGCCGCGCGCATCTGGACCTTCGGCACGGGCAGCGGCGCGGACGTGCGCGCGGTGGAGGCGATGCCGCTGACCACGGGCGGCACGCTGATCTCGGCCGAGCTGCCGGGCGCCTCGCTGACCTTCACGCTCGGCTTGGCGGGCGAACACTGGCGGTCCAACGCGATGGCGGTGCTGGCGGCGGTGGCGGCGGTCGGCGGCGACCTGCCCGCCGCCGGCCTCGCCCTCGCCGGCATGGCCGGCCTGGCCGGACGCGGCGCGCGGGTGCCGGCGCCTCTGGCGGATGGCGAGGCGACGATCATCGACGAGAGCTACAACGCCAACCCCGCCTCGATGGCGGCGACGCTGGCGATGCTGGGCCGGGAGGCCGGCCGCCGCGTCGCCGTGCTGGGCGAGATGCGCGAGCTGGGGGCGGGGGCGGACGGCTATCACGCCGCGCTCGCCGCGCCGCTGCTGGCGGCGGGCGTCGATCTGGCGCTGCTCGTCGGAGAGGGCATGGCGCCGCTGGCCGCCGCGCTTGAGGCCCAGATGCTTGAGAGGCGCGTCGATCTCGTCCATGTGGCCGATGCCGGGGCGGCCGAGCGGGCGCTCGGCGCGCGTCTGGCGGCCGGGGACGTCGTCCTGGTCAAGGGTTCCAACGCGGTGGGCCTCGGCGCCCTCGTCGCCTCGTTCGCCGCCGGACACGCATCATGCTCTATCTGATCGCCGAGCATCTCGGCTTCCCCGGCATCCTGAACCTCGTCCGCTACACGACGGTGCGGGCGGGTGCCGCGGCGCTGACGGCGCTGATGCTGGGCCTCGTCATCGGGCCGCGGTTCATCGGCTTCCTGCGCGTCAGGCAGGGCAAGGGCCAGCCGATCCGCGAGGACGGGCCCAAGACCCACCTGTCCAAGCGCGGCACGCCGACGATGGGCGGCCTCATGATCCTGACGGCGGTGACGGTGTCGCTGCTGGCGTGGATGGACCTGCGCTCGAACTATACCTACGGCGTGCTGTTCGTGACGCTGGGCTTCGGCGCGATCGGCTTCATGGACGATTGGGACAAGGTCAGGAAACGCCACCATGCCGGCGTGTCGGGCAAGGTGCGGCTGCTGGCGGAGTTCGCCGTCGCCGGTGCGGCGAGCTGGGTGATCGTCCAGGCCAACGGCACGCATCTGTACCTGCCGTTCTACAACGGGCCGGTGATCGATCTCGGGCCGCTCTATGTGGTCTTCGCCGCCTTCACCATCGTCGCCTTCGGCAATGCGGTGAACCTGACGGACGGGCTGGACGGGCTGGCGACGATGCCGGTCATCATCGCCGCGCTCGCCTTCTTCGTCATCACCTATCTGGTCGGCAACGCCAAGTTCGCGACGTATCTCGGCATCCCGCATGTGCCGGGGGCGGGGGACCTGACCATCTTCTGCGCCGGGATCATCGGCGCGGGCCTGGCCTTCCTGTGGTTCAACGCGCCGCCGGCGGCGGTGTTCATGGGCGATACCGGGAGCCTGGCCCTGGGCGGCGCGCTCGGCGCGGTGGCGGTGACGACGCATCACGAGATCGTGCTGGGCATCGTCGGCGGGCTGTTCGTGATCGAGGCGCTGTCGGTCGTCATCCAGGTGTTCCATTACAAGCGCACCGGCCGGCGGGTGTTCCGCATGGCGCCGATCCACCATCATTTCGAGCAGCTCGGCTGGAGCGAGCCGACGGTGGTGATCCGCTTCTGGATCGTGAGCTTCGTGCTGGCCTTGGCCGGCCTCGCCACGCTGAAGCTCAGGTGATTACGTCGCCGGTCTTCGCGGGCAAGCGCTACGCCGTGCTGGGCCTGGCGCGCAGCGGGGTGGCGACCGTCGAGGCGCTGCTGGCGAGCGGGGCCGGCGTGACGGCGTGGGATGCGGACGAGGGGAGGCGGAATGCCCTGAAGCCCCTCCCCTTCGCCGACCCCCTCGCCATCGACCTCGCCGGCTATGACGCGGTCGTCGTCTCGCCCGGCGTGCCGCTCAACCGCCACCCCATCGCCGCCCACGCCCGCGCGGCGCGCGTGCCGGTGATCGGCGACATCGAACTGTTCGCCCGGGCGCGGCCCGCGCTGCCGCCGCACAAGGTCGTCGGCGTCACCGGCACCAACGGCAAGTCGACCACCACCGCGCTCGTCACCCACATCTGCGCGACGGCGGGGCTGCCGACGCTGATGGGGGGCAATATCGGCCTGCCCATCCTCGGCCGCGATCCCTTGCCCGGAGGCGGAGTGTATGTGCTGGAGCTGTCGAGCTACCAGATCGACCTGACCTTCACGCTCGATTGCGACGTGGGCGTCCTGCTGAACATCACCCCGGATCACCTCGACCGCTATGACGGCTTCGCGGACTATGCGGCGTCGAAGGCGCGGCTGTTCGCGATGTCGCGCGGCGTCGCGGTGATCGCGACCGAGGATGACGAGACGCGGCGGATCGCGAGCCGTATTCGTCATCCCGGCGAAGGCCGGGATGACGTAAGGGAGGTGTCGTCGGCCGGCATCACCGGCCAATCCGGCTGGCCGTCGCTGCAAGGCCCGCACAACGCGCAGAACGTCGCCGCCGCCCGCGCCGTGGCCGTCGCGCTCGGCATCGCGGACGAGGTGGTCGAACGGGCGTTGCGCACCTACCCCGGCCTGCCGCACCGGATGGAACGCGTCGCCGATAAGGCGGGCGTCCTCTTCGTCAACGACTCGAAGGCGACGAACCCCACCTCCACCGCCCCGGCGCTCCTCGCCTATCCGGCGATCCACTGGATCGTCGGCGGGCTGGCCAAGACGGGCGATCTCGATGCCTGCGCGCCCGGCTTCGGCCATGTCCGCGCGGCCTACACCATCGGCGACGCGGCGCATCTGTTCGCCGGGCTGCTCCGGGGCAAGGTGCCGGTGGTGACGGAGACCGTCACGCTCGACGCCGCCGTCCGCGCCGCCGCCGCCGCGGCGCGGCCGGGGGAGACGGTGCTGCTGTCGCCGGCCTGCGCCTCCTTCGACCAGTTCCGCGATTTCGAGGCGCGCGGGAATGCGTTCCGCGCGGCCGTGGAGGCGCTATGACGATCACCGTGACACAGGCATCATCCCAGCGGCGACGCAAGCTCGCCCGCATCGGCGGCCGCGCCGACATGAGCCCGCTCGGCCGCTGGTTCTGGGAGATCGACCGCGTCCTCCTGCTACTCGTCACCATCCTGATCTCGGTCGGGCTGATCGCCGTCGCCGCCGCCTCGCCGGCGGCCGGCGTGCGCTATTCGGACGGGGCGGTGCAGTTCGCGCCGCTGCATTATTTCTGGCGCCAGCTGATGTGGCTGGTGATCGGCGTGCCGGTGATGGTGATGGTGTCGATGCTGCCCAAGGACCTCGCCCGCCGCCTCGCGCTGCTGGGGGCGGGCGGCTTCACCCTGGCGCTGGCGCTGGTGCCGGCGATCGGCGTCCATGTGAACGGCGCGACGCGCTGGATCGGCTACGGCTTCGCCCAGTTCCAGCCGTCCGAGTTCCTGAAGCCCTGCTACGTCGTCAGCCTCGCCTGGCTGCTATCGCTGAAGACGACGCACCCCAAGCTGCCCGTGCTGTGGATTTCGGCCGGGGCGACGGCGCTCGTCGCCGGGCTGCTGATGCTCCAGCCCGATTTCGGCCAGACGGTGATGTTCGCGCTGATGTGGGGGGCGCTCGTCATGCTGTCGGGCGCGCCCATGAAGCTGATCGCGTGGCTGCTGGGCGGCGGGGTGGCGATGGTGCTGGCGGCATACGAGTTCTATTCGGTGGCGACGATCCGGATCAACAATTTCCTCCACGGCCAGGGCGATACCTACCAGGTGGACACCGCCCATGCGACGATCACCGGCGGCGGGCTGTTCGGCACCGGGCCGGGGGCCGGCGTCGCCAAGTTCCGCCTGCCCGAGCCGCATACCGACTATATATTCTCGGTCATCGGCGAGGAGTTCGGGCTGATCGCCTGCCTCGCCGTGGCGCTGATCTATCTCGCCATCGTCGTGCGCGTGTTCGTGAAGCTGCTGAGCGAGGAGGACGGCTTCCTGCTCTATGCCGCCGCCGGTCTCGCGACGCAGTTCGGCGCGCAGGCGGTCATCAACATGGCGGTCAACGTCGGCATCGCGCCGTCCAAGGGGATGACGCTGCCGTTCGTCAGCTATGGCGGATCGTCGATGATCGCGCTGTCGGTCGGCTTCGGGCTGCTGCTCGCCTTCACCCGGCGCAACCCATATCTCCAGCGTTCCCCTTACGTCGTCACGCGGGCGGCGGTCGCATGAGCATCGCGCGGCGCTTCGTGCTGGTGGCGGGCGGCACCGGCGGGCACATGATCCCGGCCGATGCGCTGGCCGACGCGCTGGCGGCGCGCGGCCATGCCGTGTCGATCGTCACCGATGCGCGCGGCATGCGCTATCCGGGGCTGTTCTCGCGCGCCGAGGTGCATGTGATGCCGGCCGGAAGGCCGGGCGGCGGCATGCTCGGCTGGCTGCGGGCGCTGCGCGACGTCGCCGCCGGGCGGCGGATGGCGGCGGGGCTCTACCGCGCGGAGCGGCCGGCGGCGGTGGTCGGCTTCGGCGGCTATCCGGCGCTGCCGGCGCTGCTGGCGGCGGTCGCGCGCGGCGTGCCGACCGCGATCCACGAGCAGAATGCGATCCTGGGGCGGACCAACCGGCTGCTGGCGGGGCGGGTCGACGCCATCGCCACGGCATACGAAGCGGTCGGCCGGCTGAGGCCGGGCTGGGCGCGGAAGGTCGAGCTGACCGGCAATCCGGTCCGCGCCGAGGTGCTGTCCTTGCGCGACCGGCCGGCGCCGCGGCTCGACGCCGCCGAGCCGTTCCGCGTGCTGGTGACGGGCGGGAGCCAGGGGGCGACGATCCTGTCGAGCGTCGTCCCCGACGGCCTGGCGCTGCTGCCCGGGCCGCTGCGCGCGCGCCTGGCGGTGACGCACCAGGCGCGGCCGGAGGATGCCGACGCGGCGCGGGCACGCTATGCGGAACACGGCATCGCGGCCGAAGTCGCGACCTATCTGCCCGACATGCCGGCGCGGCTGGCGACGACGCATCTCGTCGTCGCGCGCGCCGGCGCCTCGACCATCGCCGAGCTGACCGCCGCCGGCCGGCCCGCCGTCCTGGTGCCGCTGCCGGGCGCGATGGACGACCACCAGACCGCCAACGCGCGCGAGATGACCGCCGGCGGCGGCGCGCGGACGATCGCGCAATCCGCCTTCACGCCGGCCGCGTTGGCCGCCGCGATCGCCGACCTGACCGCGTCGGCCGACCGGCTGGAGGAGGCCGCCGCGCTGGCCCGCGCCGCCGGCCGCCCGGACGCGGCCGAGCGGCTGGCCGACCTGGTCGAGCGGCTGGCGCGCACCCCGACGCTCGACCCGGTCCCGCAGGGCCAGCCGGGTCCGCTGAAGGAGGCGCTCGCGTGAGAGGCGTCGCGACCGACATCGGCACGATCCACTTCATCGGCATCGGCGGCATCGGCATGTCCGGCATCGCCGAGGTGATGCATAATCTCGGCTACAGGGTGCAGGGATCGGACGTCGCCGAGGGCTACGTGGTCGAGGGCCTGCGCGCGCGCGGCATCCCGGTCGCGATCGGCCACCGGGCGGAGAATCTGGGCGATGCGGCGGTCGTCGTCACCTCCACCGCGATCAAGCGCGGCAATCCGGAGGTGGAGCTGGCGCTGGAGACGCGCGTGCCGGTGGTGCGCCGGGCCGAGATGCTGGCCGAGCTGATGCGGCTGAAATCCACCGTCGCCGTCGCCGGCACCCACGGCAAGACCACGACGACCTCGATGATCGCCGCGCTGCTCGACGCCGGCGGGGTGGACCCGACCGTCATCAACGGCGGCATCATCAACAGCTACGGCTCCAACGCCAGGCTCGGCGCGTCGGACTGGATGGTGGTGGAGGCGGACGAGAGCGACGGGTCGTTCCTGCGGCTCGACGGCACGATCGCCGTCGTCACCAACATCGATCCCGAACATCTCGACCATTACGGCTCGTTCGACCGGGTGAAGGACGCCTTCGTCGAGTTCGTCGAGAACGTGCCCTTCTATGGCGCCGCGCTGCTCTGCCTCGATCATCCCGAGGTGCAGGCGATCATCCCGCGCGTGCGCGACCGGCGGGTCGTCACCTACGGCTTCTCCGCCCAGGCCGACGTGCGCGGGGTGAACGTGACGCCCATCCCGGGGGGCAACCGCTTCGAGGCGATCGTCCGCCAGCGCGACGGCACGACCCGCTCGATCGAGGGGATCGAGCTGCCGATGCCCGGCCGCCACAACGTATCCAATTCGCTCGCCGCGATCGGCGTCGCGCTGGAGATGGGCATCGCCGACGACATCATCCGCAACGGCTTCGCCCAGTTCGGCGGCGTCAAGCGGCGCTTCACCAAGGTGGGCGAGGTGGCCGGCGCCACCATCATCGACGATTACGGCCATCACCCGGTCGAAATCCGCGCGGTGCTGTCGGCGGCGCGCGAGGGCGTGCGGGGCCGCGTGATCGCGGTCGTCCAGCCGCACCGCTTCACCCGCCTGCGCGACCTGATGGAGGAGTTCCAGTCGGCGTTCAACGATGCCGACATGGTGCTGGTGACCCCGGTCTACACCGCCGGCGAGCCGCCGATCGAGGGGGTGGACGCCGCCGCCCTGGTGCGCGGGCTGAAGCAGCGCGGCCATCGCTCGGCGGCCGAGGTGGCCGATGCCGACGCGCTGGCGGCGACGCTGGCGGAGACGGTGCGCGCGGGGGACATGGTCATCTGCCTGGGGGCGGGGGACATCACCAGATGGGCGGCGGGGCTGGCCGATGCCGTGGCGGCGCGGCGTGGCTGAGCGCGATCCGATCCTCCCCGGCACGGGGAGGGGGACCGCCGCGGGCGGTGGAGGGGGCCGGCCACGAGCGGTGTCGTCCGTGGCCGGCCCCCTCCACCATGCCGCGCATGGTCCCCCTCCCCGTGTCGGCGAGGACCCGCGCGGCACGCTCACCGCCGACGCCTCCCTCGCCGACTTCATCTGGTTCCGCACCGGGGGGCCGGCGGAGTGGCTGGTGCGGCCGGCGGACGTTGCCGATCTCTCGTCCTTTCTCGCGGGGCTGGATGCGGCGACGCCGGTGATGGCGGTGGGCGTCGGCTCCAACCTGATCGTCCGCGACGGCGGGGTGCCGGGCGTGGTGGTGCGCCTGCCCAAGAGCTTCGCGCGCGTCTCGATCGAGCCGGGCGACCGGGTCCGCGCCGGCGCCGGCGCGATGGGCATCACCGTCGCGAGCGTCGCGCGCGATGCCGGCATCGCCGGGCTGGAGTTCCTGCGCGGCATCCCCGGCACGGTCGGCGGCGCGGTGCGGATGAATGCCGGCGCCTACGGCCGCGACGCGCGCGACATCCTCGTCGAGGCGACGATCGTGCTGCGCTCCGGCGCGGTCGAGATCTGGCCGGCGGAACGGCTCGCCTACACCTACCGCCACTCCGCCGTGCCGGGCGACGCGGTGGTGGTGGAGGCGCTGTTCGCCGGCACGCCCGGCGACCCGGCCGCGATCGGCGCGGAGATGGACCGCATCGCCGCCGAGCGCGAGGCGTCGCAGCCGCTCCGCTCCCGCACCGGCGGCTCCACCTTCAAGAACCCGCCGGGGCACAAGGCGTGGGCGCTGATCGACGCCGCCGGCTGTCGCGGCCTGACGCTGGGCGGGGCGCAGGTGTCGGAGAAGCACTG
>CAXTHU010000067.1:0-12414 GCA_964244125.1 uncultured Sphingomonadaceae bacterium | reverse complement strand
CGCCACGGCTTCCTCGCCTTCTCCGAAATCCACCCCGATTATTACCAGATCCCCAGGGAGGATCGCGAGGCGCTGCTGCGCGAGGAGGCCGAACACGCCGCCGAGGAGGAGGCGCTGCGCGCCGCCGAGGATGCCGACGAGGATGCGGACTATGCCCGCGCCGATCGCCACGCCCCCGAGGCGGAGACGCTGGACGAGGCGGGGGACGAGTCCGACGACGACCACGCCGGCCACCATGCCGACGACGTCGAGGAGCTCGGCGCCGATCACGACGCCGATCAGGATCATGCCGACCACGATCATGCCGACGTGCCCCCCCCGCCCGCCCCGACGAGCAGCGGCGGCGGCGGCGACGACAATGCCGTGGAGGCGCTGCGCACCCGCCGGATGAACCTGCGCCGCCGCTACAAGATCCAGGACGTCATCCACCGGCGTCAGGTGCTGCTGGTCCAGGTCGTCAAGGAGGAGCGCGGCAACAAGGGCGCGGCGCTGACCACCTATCTCTCGCTCGCCGGCCGCTATTGCGTGCTGATGCCCAACACGTCGCACGGCGGCGGCATCAGCCGGAAGATCTCCAGCCCGGCCGACCGCAAGCGGCTGAAGTCGATCATGACCGAGCTGCAACTGCCGCGCACCATGGGCTGCATCGTCCGCACCGCCGGCTTGCAGCGCAGCCGCACCGAGATTCGCCGCGACTTCGACTATCTCGCCCGCCTGTGGGACGGCATCCGCGAGGCGACGCTGAAATCGACCGCGCCGGCGCTGGTCTATGGCGACAGCGACCTCATCAAGCGCGCCATCCGCGACATCTACAATCGCGACATCGAGGAGGTGATCGTCGAGGGCGAGGGCGGTTTCCGCCAGGCGCGCGAGTTCATGAAGATGCTGATGCCGAGCCACACGCGCCGCATCCAGGCCTATGCCGACGCGGTGCCGCTGTTCCAGCGCTTTGGCGTCGAGGACCAGCTCTCGGCGATGTACCAGCCGGTGGTGCAGCTGAAGTCCGGCGGCTATCTGGTCATCAACCCGACCGAGGCGCTGGTGTCGATCGACATCAACTCGGGCCGCTCGACCCGCGAGCATAATATCGAGCAGACCGCCACCGCCACCAACCTGGAGGCCGCGCGCGAGATCGCCCGCCAGCTGCGCCTGCGCGACATGGCCGGGCTGGTCGTCATCGACTTCATCGACATGGAGAACAACTCCAACGTCCGGAAGGTCGAGAAGGCGATGAAGGAGGCGCTGAAGGACGATCGCGCCCGCATCCAGATCGGCCGCATCTCCTCCTTCGGTCTGATGGAGATGAGCCGCCAGCGGCTGCGCACCGGCGTGCTGGAGGCATCCACCCGCCCCTGCCCGCATTGCGAGGGCACCGGCTTCGTCCGCACCGCCTCGTCCGCCGGCCTCTCGGCGCTGCGCATGCTGGAGGACGAGGCCGCGCGCGGCCGCGGCTCGCAGATGCGCCTGCGCGCCAGCCAGGAGGCGGCGATCTACGTGCTGAACCGCAAGCGCGGCGAACTGGCGCAGATCGAGGACATGTACGGCGTCCATATCGAGGTGGTGCCGACCGGCGAGGCCGAGGGCGCGCGCATGACCGTCGAGGTCGGCGGCCCGCCGCCGGAACACGCGCCGCGCATCCCCCAGCTCCCCGCCTACGCCGTCGAGGACGACGACGACCTGCCGCCCGAGGAGGAGGACGAGGAATTCGCCGAGGAGGAAGCGGTCGCCGCCGAGCCGCGCCGTGACGAGCGCCGTCCGGCCGCCGAAGCGCGCGGCGAGCCTCGCGAAGCGCGCGACGAGGAGGGCGGCGACGGCCGCCGTCGGCGCCGTCGGCGTCGGCGTGGCGGCCGTGGCGGTCGCGAGGAGGGCGAGCCGACGCAGACGGACGCCGAGCCGGTCGCCGAGGGCGAGGAGGCCGAACCCGTCAGCGAAGACGTCGAGGCGGCCCCCGAGTCACCCCGTGCCGAGGGCGAGGAGGAAGGCCGTTCGCGCCGTGGCCGTCGCGGACGCCGTGGCGGACGTGGCCGCCGCAACGGCTCGCCGGCCGAAGTCGCGGCCGCCGATGCCGTGCAGTCGGTGCAGGAGGATGCGCCCGCCGGCGGCGACGCGGAGGTGACGGAGGTCGTCCTGGACACGGTCGCCGCGCGCGAGCCGGAGACGGAGGTGGAAGCACCCAGGCGCGGCCGCCGCCGCCCCCGCGCCCGCGTCGACGACACCGCGCCGGTCGAGACCGCGGTGGAGCCGGAGGCGGTCATCGCCGAGCCGGCGCCGGACGCCTCGGAAGAAGCGCCCAAGCCCAAGCGCACCCGCCGCCGCAAGGCCGACGCGGAAACCGTCGCCGAGGCGCCGGTCGAGGTCGCGCCCGAAGCTGAGGCGGAGGCGGAACCCGCCGCCAAGCCCCGTCGCGGCCGCCGCAAGGCCGCCGCCGCCGAGGAAGCGGCCCCGGTCGCCGCGCCGGAACCGTCCGTCGATGACGATATGACGCCGGAGCCGGTCACGGCGGAAGCCGGCGCGGACGAGGCCGGTGAGGACGGTTCTTCCGCCACCGAACCCGCCGGCACGCCGCGTCGCGGCTGGTGGCAGCGGACGTTTGGTGCCTGATGACCGGCGGCTGATCGGAAGCGGCGGGCGACGGACGGCATCATGCCCCCGCGCCCGCCGCTTTCACCGGCCGTTCAGCCGCCGCGCGTGAAGGGCTAAGGCCATGCCGCGTCGCGTCCTACCAGAGAAAGCATGTGCTCCTGCGCAGGCAGGAGCCCGGTCGGGAGCGTTGTGTTCGAAAGGACAGGCTCTCCCAACCAGGATCAATCTCTCGGTGTTCATTCCCTTCGAACAAGATGGCGCTTGTTCCCCGGCCTGCGCCGGGGAACCACCTCTTCCATGTCGGAAGGGATGGGTGCCGATGTCGATCCGTCCCAGGCTCCTGCCCGCGCAGGAACACGGCATTCTGCGGACGGCGCGTATCCTCCGCACCCTCCTCGTCCTGGCGCTGTCCCTCGTCCTCGCCGTCCGTCCCGCGCTCGCCCAATCGGTGCTGCGCGATGCGGAGACGGAGAAGTTCTTCGCCGATATCGGCCGGCCGCTGGGCGAGGCGGCGGGGGTGGCGGGCGGCAACCTCCAGGTCGTGCTGCTGAACGATCGCGAGATCAACGCCTTCGTCGCCGGCGGCCAGACGATCTACTTCAACGCCGGCACGATCATGGCCGCATCCGACGCCAACGAGATCGAGGGCGTGATGGCGCATGAGCTGGGCCATATCGAGGGCGGCCACATCCCTCTCGCCGGCGACAACCTGCGCGGGCCGACGAGCATCAGCGTCCTCTCGCTGATCCTCGGCGCGGTCGCCATCGCCGCCGGCGCGGGGGAGGCGGGGATGGCCGCGATGGCGATGGGGCAGACGGCGGCGACGGGCAAGTATCTCGCCTTCAGCCGCGCCCAGGAAGGCAGCGCCGATGCCTCCGCCGTCCGTCACCTGCGCGCGGCCGGGGTGTCGGGCAAGGGGATGCTGAGCTTCTTCGGCAAGCTGCGCAGCCAGGAATACCGCCTGTCGCCCAGCTACACCACCATCGATCCATACATGCAGACCCACCCGATGACGGCCGACCGGCAGGCGGCGCTGTCGGCCGACCTGAAGGTGTCGCCCTATTGGGACGTCCCGCCGGACCCCGCCAAGGAGGCGCGGTTCGAGCGGATCAAGGCCAAGCTGACCGGCTATCTGAAGGATCCGCCCGAGACGCTGAAGCTCTATCCGGAAAGCGACCAGAGCGAGCCGGCGCATTATGCCCGCGCCTATGCCTGGCACCGCGCCGCCTATCCCGACAAGGCGGTGGCGGAGACCGACAAGCTGCTCGCGGCCAGGCCGCACGATCCGTATTACCTCGAACTCAAGGGCCAGATCCTGCTCGAATCGGGCAAGCCCCGGGAGGCGGTGGTGCCCCTGCGCGAGGCGGTGGCGCGGTCGGCCGACACGCCGCTGATCGCCGCGCTCCTCGGCAGCGCGCTGGTCGGCACCGAGGATCCGGCGATGTTCGCCGAGGCGCGCGGCGTGCTGAAGCTGGCGGTGGCGCGCGATACCGACAATCCGCTCGCCTGGTACTCGCTGGGGATGGTCTATGCCCGGGAGGGCGACCAGCCGCGCGCGGCGATGGCGACGGCCGAGCGCTACAGCCTCGCCGGCCGGCCGCGCCTGGCGCTCGCCTCGGCCGAGCTGGCGATGCGCGGCATCCCGCCGGGAACGCCCGACTATATCCGCGCGCAGGACATCGCGCTCGCCTCGCGCGGGCTGATGCAACAGGAAAGACGCCGATGACGCTGGATTGGCGGAGCATGGCGCTGGGCTCGCTCGCCGGCGCGCTGGGGGCGACGGCGCTCTACGCCGCCCAGCCCGCCGCGCTGCCCGGCGCGGCCGGCCGCGCGGCGATCGAGGCGGTGGTGCGCGAATACATCCTCGCCCATCCCGAGATCGTGCCCGAGGCGCTGGAGCGCGCGCAGCTGAACGCGGTGGCCGCGCGCGTCGCCGAACGCCGCGCGGAGCTGGAGCGGCCCTTCGCCGGCGCCGTCGCCGGCAATCCCAAGGGCGACGTCACCCTGGTCGAGTTCTTCGACTATGCCTGCGGCTATTGCCGCACCTCGGTGAAGGATGTCGACCGGCTGCTCGCCGAGGACAAGGGGCTGCGCGTCGTCTTCCGCGAGCTGCCGATCCTGTCGCCGGCCAGCGAGGACGCCGCGCGCGCCAGCATGGCGGCGGCCAGCGCGGGCGGCTTCCTCGCCTTCCACCGCGCCATGTATGCCGCCGGCCGGGTCGACGCCGGCCGCATCGCCCAGGCGCGGAAGGCCGCCGGCACCCCCGCCGCGCCCGCCCGCGACGCCGGGCAGGATGCCGAGATCGCCCGCAACGTCGAACTCGCCCAGTCGCTGCGCCTCACCGGCACGCCGAGCTTCATCGTCGGCGGGAAGGTGCTGAACGGGGCGGTCGGGTATGAGCGGCTGAAGGAAGCGGTCGCCGAGGCGCGGAAGAAGGGGTAGTCCCGAACGCGCTACGGCGCCCAGCGGGTCTCCCTGATCCACCGGCTCGCCAGGAACTTGGTGCCGCGCGTGACGGCCAGGCCGGCATGTTCCGACAGCGGGTCGGGATTTCGCGCGCCGTCGTCGTTGCGGAAGACGACGGCGTCGCCCTTGCGTCCCTTCACCTTAAGGTCGACCTTGACGAAGCTGGTCTCGCCGCCGTCGTAATCATGGTTGAGGTAGACCAGCGCCGTCAGCACGCGCTGGTTGTCCGACGCGCGGGCGAGGTCGAGATGCGGGCGATATTGCTGCCCCGGCCGGTAACGCAGGATCTGCATCGCCTCGCCCTGCTCGGCGGCGGTGCCGCTGGCGGCGGCCAGCCGGCGGTTGAGCGCGTGGACGACGGGATCCTCGATCAGCCAGTGGATGGTCGACGCGTCCGACAGCCGGATCGGATCGCGCACCGTGCGGCCGTCGGCGGTGTTGACGATCGCCGGCCGATAGCCCGGCTCGGCCAGTTGCCGCAGGTAATCGCACTCGCTCGCCGAGAAGAGGCGGGGAAAGGATGTGACCTGCGGCGCCGCGCTCAGCGGCTCCCCCGTGGCCGCCGCCGCCGGATCGCCGTCGGGGGTCAGCCGCATCCGGTCGATCAGCTCGACCATCTGCCTGCGTCGCGGATCACGCCTGGCTTCGTCACGCAGCCGGCGCATCGCCTCGGCCCAGTCGCGCGGGCCGGCGACGCCGCTCGCCAGCAGGTTGGTGTAGCGCGCCGTCCCCGCCCGATCGCCGGCCTGGCCCGCCCGCCGGAACAGATCGCGCGCGCCGGCGGGATCCTGCGCCACCATCCCGCCGCGCCACTTCATCTCCGCCAGCATCGCCAGCGCCTCCGCCTCGTCCCGCGCGACGAGCTGGTTGATGATGAGGATCGCCTCCGCATTGCGCCCCGCGACAGAAAGCGACACGGCCCGGGCGAGCAGGGGATGGGCGGGCATGGCGGCGCTATGTCAGCGGCCATGCCCCACTGCCAGTTTTTATTTAGCCGGGCCGGCGGCGAGCGCAGGGGCTCTGCCAGTTGGCAGCTGCCGCGCCGAGACCCCCGCTTGACGCTCCCGCTGCCGCAGCGCAGCATCGTGCCATGGCCGCCACCCCGATCGCCCAGAATCCCGACATCCGTTTCCTCGGGCGGCTGCTCGGCGACGTCATCCGCGCCGATGGCGGCGATGCGCTGTTCCGGCGGATCGAGTATATCCGTTCCACCTCGGTCGATCGCGCGCGCGGGATCGCGGATGCCGAAGGCACCGATCCGGGGCTGGGCGCGCTCGGCCTCGACGAGACGCTGGCCTTCGTGCGCGGCTTCATGCTGTTCTCGATGCTCGCCAACCTGGCCGAGGACCGCCGGGGGGTCGCCGCCGAGCCGGATGCCGACGTCGCCCACGCCGTCGCCCGGCTGGAGCGCGAGGGGATCGGCCGCGATCGGATAATGGCGCTGCTCGACCACGCGCTCGTCGTCCCCGTGCTGACCGCCCATCCGACCGAGGTGCGGCGCAAGAGCATGATCGACCACCGCAACCATATCGCCGCGCTCATGGCGCTGAAGGACGGCGGCGCGAGCGAGACGCCGGAAGGCGACCTGGTCGACGAGGCCATCGCGCGGCAGATCGCGCTCCTGTGGCGGACCCGGCCGCTGCGCCGCGAGCGGCTCTACGTCGCCGACGAGATCGAGACCGCGCTCGCCTATCTGACGGACAGCCTGCTCCCCGCGCTGCCCGCGCTCTATGCCCGGTGGGAGCGGGCGCTGGGCGCGCGGCCGCCCAGCTTCCTCCGGCTCGGCAACTGGATCGGCGGCGACCGCGACGGCAATCCCAACGTGGTCGCGGCATCGCTGCGCCACGTCCTGTCGCGCTCGGCCGAAACGGTGCTGGGCCATTATCTCGACCGGCTCCATGCGCTCGGCGCCGAACTCTCCATCTCGACCGAACTCGGCGCGGCCGACCCGGCGGTGATCGCGCTGGCCGAGGCGGGCGGCGACCCCGCGCCGGCGCGCGCCGACGAGCCGTACCGCCGCGCCATCACCGGCATCTATGCCCGGCTCGCCGCCACCTACCGCGACATCGTCGGCCGAGGGCCGCCGCGCGCGCCCGCGCATCCGGCGGAACGCTACGCCCGGCCCGAGGACCTGCGCGCCGACCTCGCCGCGCTCGCCCGCGGACTGGCGGCCGGCGGCGGGGCGATGAGGACCGGCGGCGCGCTCGGCCGGCTGATCCGCGCCGTCGAGACCTTCGGCTTCCACCTCGCCGCGCTCGATCTGCGCCAGAATGCCGACGTCCACGAGCGGGTGGTGGCCGAATTGCTCGCCAAGGCCGGCGTCGAGGCGGACTATCTCGCGCTCGGCGAGGATGCCCGCGTCGCCCTCCTCCGCCGCGAGCTGGCCGGCACCCGCCCGCTCGCCAGCCCGTGGGCGACATGGTCGGACGAGACCACCTCCGAACTGGAGATCGTCCGCGCCGCCGCCGAGGCCCACGCCACCTACGGTGCGGGCGCGATCGGCATCTACAACATCTCCAAGGCCGACAGCGTGTCGGACATGCTGGAGGTCGACATCCTCCTGAAGGAGGCCGGGCTGTACCGCCCCGGCGAGCCGCCGGCGATCCTGGCGGTGCCGCTGTTCGAGACGATCGGCGACCTGGAACGCGCGCCCGAGATCATGCGCGCCTGGTTCGCCCTGCCCGAGGTCGCCGCCGCCGCGACCGCGCGCGGCTGGCAGGAGGTGATGGTCGGCTATTCCGACAGCAACAAGGACGGCGGCTATCTCACCTCGGTCTGGTCGCTGCACCAGGCGAGCCGCGCCTTGGCGCCGGTCTTCGCCGAGGCCGGCGTCGGCATGCAGCTGTTCCACGGGCGCGGCGGCGCGGTCGGGCGCGGCGGCGGCTCCTCCTTCGCCGCCATCCGCGCGCAGCCGCCCGGCACCGTCGCCGGGCGCATCCGCATCACCGAGCAGGGCGAGGTGATCGCGGCCAAATACGGCACGCGCGAGAGCGCGGCGGCCAACCTGGAGGCGATGGCCTCGGCGACCTTGCTGGCCAGCCTGGAGAAGCCGACCCTGTCGGAGGCCGACCATGCCCGCTTCGCCGAGGACATGGCGGCGATGTCGAAGACCGCGTTCACGGCCTATCGCGACCTCGTCTACGGCGACGACGCCTTCCGCACGTTCTTCCGCCAGATGACCCCGCTGCCCGAGATCGCCGGGCTCAAGATCGGCTCGCGCCCGGCCAGCCGGACGAAATCGGACCGGATCGAGGATCTGCGCGCCATCCCCTGGGTGTTCTCCTGGGCGCAGGCGCGGGTGATGCTGCCGGGCTGGTACGGCGTCGGCCATGCGCTGAAGGACGCCGACCGGGGCCTGCTGCGCGAGATGGTCGAGGGCTGGCCGTTCCTGCGCGCCACCCTCGACAATATGGAGATGGTGCTGGCGAAGTCCGACATGGCCATCGCCGAACGCTATGTGGCGCTGGTCGAGGACCAGGCCATGGCGAAGGCCACCTTCGCCCGCATCCGGGAAGGCTGGCACATGGCGCATGACGGCCTGCTCGCCGCCACCCGCCAGACCCGCCTGCTGGAAAAGAACCCGGCGCTGGAGAACTCGATCCGGCTGCGGCTGCCCTATATCGAGCCGCTCAACCACCTCCAGATCGAGCTGCTGAAGCGCCACCGCGCCGGCGAGGCCGACGCACGGGTGAAGGAGGGGATCGAACTGTCGATCAACGCGGTGGCGACGGCGCTGCGGAACAGCGGGTAGAGTCGTTTGCGATCAGATCGATCCGACGTGAGCCCCTCCCCTTCAGGGGAGGGGTTGGGATGGGGCCTCTCCGCGAACGCCGTACTCGTGGAGAGGCCCCACCCCCGGCCCCTCCCCTGAAGGGGAGGGGTGAGTTGGCTCGATCACAACGGCTCTAGGATAAGTCGCAGCCTGAACCCACGCCCCATCTCCGTCCATCCCGAGCGGAGTTCGAGGGACGTGCCGCGCGCGCTGCCTTGAGAGCGCGCCTCGACTTCGCGGCATGGACGGATTTGGACTGATTTGATCTCCGACGTTACTCTGGACGAAGCGCCACCGACGGCGCACCATTGTCCCGGATGGCAAAGGGAGGCGTCACATGCCCAAGCTGCTCGTCGTCTGCTGCGACGGAACATGGAACACGCCCGATCAGCAGGGGCGGCCGACCAACGTCACCAAGATGGCGCGCGCGATCCTGTCGCGCGCCGCCGACGGTTCCCCGCAGCTGGTCTATTACGGCGAGGGGGTCGGCACCGGCAACGCCCTCGACCGCTTCGTCGGCGGGACGCTCGGCGTCGGCCTGGGCAGGAATGTCGAGCAGGCCTACCGCTTCCTCGCGCTCAATTTCGAGGTCGGCGACCGGATCGCCATGTTCGGCTTCTCGCGCGGCGCCTTCACCGCCCGCAGCCTCGCCGGGCTCGTCAACCTCGTCGGCCTGTTGCACAAGGGCGATCTCGACCAGATGCCCAAGGTCTGGGACTATTACCGCACCAAGCCGGCCGAGCGGCGGCCGGACAGCCTCGACATCCGCTGGATCGCCGACCGGCAGCCCGGCGTGGCGCTGCTCGGGGTGTGGGACACGGTCGGCGCGCTCGGTATCCCCGGCAACGTCTTCGGCCGCATCGGCCGCAAGCGGTTCGAGTTCCACGACGTCACCCTGGGGCGCAAGACGAAGCGGGCCTATCAGGCGCTGGCGATCGACGAGCATCGGCGCAACTTCACGCCGGCGGTGTGGGACACCAGCCAGATCGGCCCGGACCAGGACGTCGACCAGGTCTGGTTCGCCGGCGCCCATTCCAACGTCGGCGGCGGCTATCCCGACCCGGTGCTGTCGGACCAGGCGTTCCTGTGGATGGTCAACAAGGCCAGGCCCTTGCTCGATTTCGACGAGGATTACCTGAAGCGCCGCGTCGAGGAACTGGCCGGCGAGAAGGCCGCCGGCGCGGCGATCGATTCGAGCAAGGGGATCTGGAAGCTGACGCGGCGCCATCTCCGGCCGCTCGGCGGCGATCCCAGCGAAAGCGTCCACCCGAGCGCGCTCGCCCGCAGGCGCATGCGCGACACCTTCGCCAAGGGCGGAGAGCCCTTCACGCCCTATCCTTATGTGGCGAAGAACCTTGAGGATTATCTGGCGGCGCGGGGCGCCGGATGAAGCGGCGCCGCGCGTAATCCTCCCGGCACGAGGAGGATTTACCTTCGCTTCGCCGCGCAGGCCAGCGCCGCCGCCTGTTCCGGGGTCGGCTTCAGCGCCGCCAGCGTCAGCGGCGCGGCGCCGAGCAGCGCATGGCGCCGCACCGCCACCGTCCGCCATTCGGCGCGGGTGACGGCCCGGTCCATGTCCAGGTCGGCCGAGGCGACCGGATGCGGCACGTTCAGCTGCGCCCAGCGGCCGGCGCCCAGCGCGTCGCCATAAGCGGCGCCGCGCCTGCGTTCATACCCGCTCGCATCCGGCCGGATCGTCCGCTCGCCCAGCCGCTGGTAGAGGCGGATTTCCGGCGCGATGTCGGTCTCGTAGGCGGTCACCTCCGCCGGCTCGATCTCGCCGTTCGCATCCGTGTCGAGGCGGGTGAAGAAGGCGTCGGCGTCGGCGGCGAACTCGGGGGATGTCAGCCGCCCGTCGCCGTCGCGATCGGCCTGCGCGAACCACGCGACCGACGGATAAGGCAGGCCGGCGGCGGCGCGGAACGGCTCGCCCATCGGCGCGATGTAGAGTTGCGGACGCGGCGCGCAGCGATCGGGCTTCGGCGGCCCGCCCAGCAGCAGCGCCACCGCCAGCGCGATCATTCGTGGCGCCCCGTCATTCGTGTCTCAGCGCGTCGATGGGGTTCAGCGAGGCCGCGCGCCGCGCCGGGAAATAGCCGAAGATGACGCCGATCGCGGCCGAGAAGACGAAGGCCAGCAGGTTGATCTTCACGTCGAAGGCGAAGGGCACCTGCAACACCGGCGCCAGCGCGACCGACGCGCCGAGCGCGATGACGATGCCGATGACGCCGCCGAGGCACGCCAGCGCGATCGCCTCGACCAGGAATTGCAGCATCACCTCGCGCGCGACCGCGCCGATGGCCAGGCGGATGCCGATCTCGCGCGTCCGCTCCGTCACCGACACCAGCATGATGTTCATGATGCCGATGCCGCCGACCAGCAAGGATATGGCCGCGACCGCGCCGACGATCTGGGTCAGAATCGTGGTGGTGCCGGTCAGCGTGTCCGAAATCTGCTTGGTGTCGAATATGTTGAAATTGTCAGCGGCGCCGGGCTTTATCTTGCGCCGTTCGCGCATCAGCTCTTCCAGCGTGCTCTGCACCGTCGACGTGTCATAGGCGTCGTCGACCGCGACCATGATAAGGCCGATGTCGCGGTTGCCGGTGAAGCGGCGCTGGACGAACTTGATCGGCATCACCACGACATCGTCCTGGTCCTGCCCGAAGCCGCCCTGTCCCCGCGTGGCGAGCAGGCCGATCACCTGGCAGGATATGCCCTTGATGCGAAAGCGCTTGCCGATCGGGTCGGCGATGCGAAAGATGTTCGTGCGCAGCGTGCCGCCGATGATACATACCGGTTTCCCCGCCTCCTCCTCCTCGGGCATGAACAGGCGGCCCGAATCGAGCTTCCACTGCTGCGCCTCGAAATAGGACGCCGTTGTGCCGTTGACCGTGGTGCTCCAGTTGGAGCCCTCGTAGATGGCCGTGCCGGTCGTCTGCGCCTGAGGCGCGACGGCGCGGACGCCGGTAAGCTGGCCGGAGATGGCGGTCACGTCCTCGGGCTTGAAGTCGGGCGGCTTGGGTCCGCCGCCGCCACGGCCGAAGCCCTGGCCGGGGCGCAATTGCAGGATGTTGGCGCCAAGGCTGCTGATCTGTTGCCGCACGGCGGCGGTCGCGCCATTGCCCAGCGTGGTCATGGTTATGACGGCGGCGACGCCGATGATGATGCCCAGCGTCGTCAGGAACGAACGCAGCTTATGGCGAAAGATCGCGCGGAAGGCGAGGGTGACGGTGGTGCCTAGCATGACTGTCCCGCCCCAAAATTCAGCCTCGTCATCCCGGCGAAAGCCGGGACCCATTTTCCGTCCCGCAAAAGCGGGGTCTGGCGAGACCTGGGTTCCGGCTTTCGCTGGAATGACGAATGAGGGGCGCGGTGAGGTAGGAGCGCTTCCATCACGCCGCCTTGCCCTTTTCGATGCGCTCGATCCGCCCGTCCTTGAAATGCACGATGGTGCGGGCGAAGGCGGCCATGTCGCGTTCGTGGGTGACCATCAGCACGGTGATGCCGCTGTTGCGGTTGAGATCGGTCAGCAATTCCATGATCTCCACCGACCGTTCCGAATCGAGGTTGCCGGTGGGTTCGTCGGCCAGCAG
>CAXTHU010000066.1:0-12486 GCA_964244125.1 uncultured Sphingomonadaceae bacterium | reverse complement strand
GCCGTCGGCGTCTGCCGGCACCAGTTCGGGCGAGATCTCGGTGTCGAGGATCGCCCCCAGGATCGCGTCGGTCGCGCGGTCGAACTGGTCGGTGCGGACGCACCAGCGGATGAGATACTGGATCAGCGTCTTCGGCACGCCGGCATTGACGGCATAGTGGCTCATCTGGTCGCCGACGCCATAGGTGCACCAGCCGAGCGCCAGTTCCGACAGGTCGCCCGTCCCGATCACGAACCCTTGCCGCTGGTTGGCCAGGCGGAAGAGATAGTCGGTGCGCAGGCCCGCCTGCACGTTCTCGAAGGCGACGTCGTAGGCCGGCTCGCCATGCGCGAAGGGGTGGTCCATGTCGGCGAGCATCTGGCGGGCGGCGGGGCGGATGTCGATCTCGGCCGGGGTGACGCCCAGCGCGCGCATCAGCGCCCAGGCGTTCGCCTTCGTCGCCTCGCCGGTGGCGAAGCCGGGCATGGTGAAGCCGAGGATCGCCTCGCGACCGATATCGAGCCGGTCGCACAGCTTGGCCGCGACGATCAGTGCGTGGGTCGAATCGAGTCCGCCCGATACGCCGACGACGAGGTGCCTGGCGCCCGTCGCGGTGAAGCGGCGCGACAGCCCCTCGACCTGGATGTTGAACGCCTCGTAGCAATCCGCCTCCAGCCGCGCCGGATCGTCCGGCACGAAGGGGAAGCGGCGCAGCGCGCGGCGCAGGCCCGCATCGGCGAAGCGCGGGGCGTGGTCGAAGGCGATGCGGCGGAAGCGCGTCTCCGGGTGGCCGGCCGCCGCCGCGCAATCGTCGAAGGTGCCGACGCGCATCCGCTCCTGCCGCAGCCGCTGGAGGTCGATGTCGGCGACGGTCAGCGCGGGTGCCGCCTCGAACCGGCCGGAGGTGGCGAGCGGCTCGCCCAGCTCGTGGATCGTCGCCTGCCCGTCCCAGGCGAGGTCGGTCGTGCTCTCGCCGGGGCCGGTGGCGGCGTAGACATAGGCCGCGACGGCGCGGGCGGATTGCGACGATGCCAGCATCGCCCGCTCGCGCGCCTTGCCGACGACGACGTTGGAGGCCGACAGGTTGCACAGGATGAGCGCGCCGGCCATCGCCCCCATCGTCGAGGGGGGCAGCGGCGCCCAGAAATCCTCGCAGATCTCGGCATGGAAGACGAAGTCGGGCAGGTCGGTGGCGGCGAAGATCAGGTCGGGACCGAAGGGCACCGTGGCGCCGGCGATGTCGATGGCAAGCCCGGCGAGGCCCGCGCCCGGCGCGAACCAGCGCTTCTCGTAATATTCGCGGTAGTTCGGCAGGAAGCTCTTCGGCACGACCCCGAGGATGCGCCCGCGAGAGATCGCCACCGCGCAGTTGTAGAGCCGTCCGGCCCGGCGCAACGGCGCGCCGGCCAGCAGCACCGGCGCGAGATCGCCGCTCGCCGCGACCAGCGCCGCCAGGCCCGCCTCGACCGCGTCCAGCATCGCCTCCTGAAGATGCAGGTCGTCCACCGCATAGGAGGAGAGGCCGAGTTCGGGGAAGACGACGAGATCGACATGATCGTCATGCGCCGCGCGAGCGAGATCGATCGTCGCCGCGACATTGCCCGGCACGTCCCCCACCGTCGCCGTCGGCGTGGCGGCGGCGACGCGCGCCATGCCGTGGCGATGGATGGAGTAGAAGGGAGGAGTGATCACGTCGTCTGTCGTCCCTTTGTCCAGCCCCGAGGTAAACCTGTTCCCCGGCGCAGGCCGGGGCCCAGTTGGGAAGGCTGTCGTGACGGAGCGCAGCGCTCGCCTGGCAACGGCTCCCGACTGGCCCCGGCCCGCGCCGGGGAACATCCTGGGAGGTTAAACCCTCCCACCCAGCGCGCTATGCCGCCGGCCATAGGCGAAATACACCAGCAGGCCGATGCCGTTGGCGGCGAAGAAGAAGACCTGCGTCTTCAGCGGCAGGTTGTAGAACAGGTAGAGGCACCCGCCGATCGCCAGCGGCCCGACGAACCAGGCCGCCGGCACGCGGAACGGCCGCGCGCGATCCGGCGCCCGCCGGCGCAGCACCAGCATGCACAGCGCGACGGCGGCGAAGGCGCACAGCGTGCCGGCATTGGCCAGCGCGGCGATATCGCCCAGCGGCACCAGCCCGGCGAAGACGGCGATGACGACGGCGGTGAACAGCGTCGTCGCGATCGGCGTGCCGGTGCGCGGGGACACCCTGGCCAGCGCCCGCGGCAGCAGCCCGTCGCGGCCCATGACGAAGAAGATGCGGCTCTGCCCGTAGAGGAAGGCCAGCAGCACCGTCGGCAGCGCGATCACGGCGGCGGCGGCGATGGCGGTCGCCGCCGCCGGCGAACCGATCGAGCGCAGGATGAGCGCCAGCGGCTCGGGGCTCTCCGCGAAGGTCGTGAAGGGCAGCGCGCCGATCGCGGCGGCGGCGATGACCATGTAGATGACGGTGCAGGCGAGCATCGATCCGACGATGCCGATCGGCAGGTTGCGCTCCGGCCGCTTCGTCTCCTCGGCCGCGGTCGAGATCGCGTCGAAGCCGTAGAAGGCGAAGAAGATGATCGACGCCGCCGCCATCACCCCCTTCGCCGCCATCCCGCCGCCGGCCACCGCGACGTCGTGCTTGGCGAAGCCGAAGGGCATGAACGGGTGGAAGCGCGCCGCGTCGAAATGCGGCAGCGCGATCGCGACGAACAGCGCCAGCGCGGCGATCTTCACCACCACCAGCACCGCGTTCAACGTCGCGCTCTCCCTGGTGCCGAGCATCAGCAGGCCGGCGACGACGAAGGTGATGAACACCGCCGGCAGGTTCACGACCCCGCCCGCCAGCGGCCCCGCCGTCAGCGCCTGGGGCAGGGCGACGCCCAGCCCGCCGAGGAAGCCGACGGCATAGCCCGACCAGCCGACCGCGACCGTCGACACCACCATCGAATATTCGAGGATCAGGCTGACCCCGACGATCCACGCGACCACCTCGCCCAGCACGACGTAGCTGTAGGTATAGGCGCTGCCCGCCGCCGGCAGCATCGTCGCCATCTCGGCATAGGCGAGCGCTGCACAGGCGCAGACGACGCCGGCCAGCGCGAAGGACAGGATCACCGCCGGCCCGGCCAGGTTCGCGCCGACCCCGATCAGCGTGTAGATGCCGGTGCCGACGATCGCGCCGACGCCCAGCGCCACCAGATGCGGCCAGCCGAGCGTCGGCACCAGCCGCTCGCCCGCGCGATGCTCGGTCACCTGATCGATCGGCTTGCGCCTCCAGCCCGTCATCCGTCGCTCCCCGCTGCACGCCCCGTTGTTGCACGCCCGGGGGCGGCGTCAAGCGGCCGGCGAAATCGTTCCGGCTCCGTCTGGTCCGCCGCGACGGCTATGCTATGGAGCGGCGTCGCGACTCCGGGGAGGGGTTCGGGGGTGACGTCGCGTCACCGCGCGAGAGGAGAGGGGGCTCAATCTATGGCCGTACAGGACCATGTCGATCTGCCGACGTTCATCGAAGGCGTGAAGAAGCGCAATCCCGGCCAGCCGGAGTTCGCCCAGGCCGTCCAGGAGGTGGCCGAGGACATATACGACTTCATGGAGGACAAGGAGGCGTATCATTCCGCCCAGATCCTCCGCCGCATCGCCGAGCCGGACCGGGTGATCTCATTCCGCGTCGTGTGGCAGGACGACAACAACAACATCCGCGTCCAGCGCGGCTGGCGGGTCCAGAACAACAACGCCATCGGCCCCTACAAGGGCGGCATCCGCTTCCACCCGTCGGTGACCGAGAGCGTGCTGAAGTTCCTCGCCTTCGAGCAGACGTTCAAGAACGCGCTGACCGGCCTTCCCATGGGCGGCGGCAAGGGCGGCTCCAACTTCAACCCCAAGGGCAAGAGCGACAGCGAGGTCATGCGCTTCTGCCAGAGCTTCATGACCGAGCTGTACCGCCACATCGGCGCCGACACCGACGTGCCGGCCGGCGACATCGGCGTCGGCGGGCGCGAGATCGGCTATATGTTCGGCCAGTATAAGCGCATCACCAACGAGTTCACCGGGGTGCTGACCGGCAAGGGGCTGGAATGGGGCGGCTCGCTGATCCGCACCGAGGCGACCGGCTATGGCGCGGTCTATTTCCTCCAGAACATGCTGAAGACCAGGGGCCAGGACTTCGTCGGCAAGACCGCCGTCATCTCCGGCTCCGGCAACGTCGCGACGCATGCGGCGGAAAAGATCGTCCAGCTCGGCGGCAAGGTGCTGACGCTGTCCGATTCGGGCGGCTTCGTCCACGATCCGGACGGCATCACCCAGGAGAAGATCGACTGGGTCAAGACGCAGAAGACCAAGCGTCGCGGCCGGATCGAGGATTACGTGAAGGAGTTCACCGGCGCCAGCTTCACCGCCGGCAAGACGCCGTGGGGCGTCCCCTGCGACATGGCGCTGCCCTGCGCGACGCAGAACGAGCTGCGCGGGACGGACGCCCGCCTGCTGGTGGCCAACGGCTGCACCGCGGTGTCGGAAGGCGCCAACATGCCGACCGACCTGGAAGGGGTCCACGTCTTCAAGGACGCCAGGATTCTCTACGCCCCCGGCAAGGCGGCCAACGCCGGCGGCGTCGCCGTCTCCGGCCTGGAGATGAGCCAGAACTCCGAGCGCCGCTCCTGGAAGGAAGCCGAGTTGCAGCAGCTGCTGCTCGACATCATGGAGGGCATCCACGCGCGCTGCGTCGAATACGGCACGCAGGACGGCGGCTATGTCGACTATGTGAAGGGCGCCAACATCGCCGGCTTCAAGAAGGTCGCCGACGCCATGCTGGCCTTCGGCGTGGTGTGACGTGAACGCGGCCGTCGGGTCGAGGCCCGGCGGCCGGCCAGTCCGGATTGGCGTGGACTTGCGTGGAACAGCTTCTTTTCGATACGGCGACGCTGCCGCCCGCGGACAGATTTGCCGCCTGGGCCAGCTCGGTCCAGGACTTTCACGTCACCCCGCTGGCGCCCGGCGAACCGTTCGACGCCCGGGTCGCGGTGACCAAGCTCGGCCAGGTGATGATGATCGACGCGCGGCTTCCGCCCGTGCGGTTCGAGCGATCGCCCGACCTGATCGCGCTCGGCGGTGACCACCTCTCCTTCCAGCTGATGGTCGAGGGCGGTTTCGTCGGGGAGGCGGACGGCACGCCGCTGGCCGTCGCTGCCGGCGGTGCCTGCCTGCTCGACCTGACCCGGCCGTGGTTCACCGACGGCACCCGCTGCCGGGCGATCCTGCTGCTGATACCCCGTGCGCTGATGGTGAAAGACGAAGTTGCGGATTTGCCGCACGGATCGCTGCCGGCGGGCACGCCGCTGGCGCTGATGCGGGACTTCCTGGTGGCCCTGACGGATCGCCTGCCGGGCCTGGCCGAGGCGATGGCGCCATCGCTCGGGCTGATCGTGCGCGATCTGCTCCTCGGTGTCCTGACCGGAGAGCCCGCGACGGTCCATCGTGGTGCCGGCCCGATGTCGGTGCGTGCCCGGCTGATGCGCCATATCGACGGCAATCTCGCCGCGTCGCATGATGCCGCGGGGCTGGCCAAGCGGATCGGCGTGTCCCGCTCGGCGCTCTATCGCGCGGTCAAGCCGTTCGGCGGGGTCGCGGCACTGGTGCGCGAGCGCCGCCTCGCCGAGGCGCGCCGGGCGCTGGCGGACCCGGCCGATCCGCGCTCGGTCGGCCGCATCGGCGCGGCCGTCGGCCTGCCGGAGCTGGCCCAGTTCAGCCGGCAGTTCCGCCGCCGCTACGGCTATCCGCCGAGCAGCCTGCGCCGGGCCAGCGGCCGGCCGGCCGGGCGAGTGCTCCCGGCCGGCGCGGTGCAGGGCGCCTATGTCAAGCTGATCGCCGAGCTTGGCTGACGGCGGCGGCGCAGCGCCCCGCCCGCCGCGCCGAAGCCGACCACCAGCATCGCCCAGGTGGCGGGCTCGGGCACGGGGGAGACGGCGTCCTGCGTGGTGAGCCGCAGCACGGCCGCGCCTGGATTTCGTCCACCGCAGCAACCCGCGGCGGCGTTGGGGTCGAACGCGACAACCCGGGCGAAGCCGTTGTCGAAAGTGGTGTCGATGGTTACGAATCGATCGACCGCAGGCGCGCGGATATCGACCACCAGCTTGCCGGACGCCGGATCATAGACATAGGGCGTGGCGAAGTTGAACTGGATGCCGAACGGCTTGGTGAAGCCGGCCGGATTGCCAATGACATAGTGCACCGATTGCGCGCCGGACATGACCGTCTGCGCATTGGTGGCGATATTGTCGGCGAAGGTGGCTCCTATCGTTCCGGCCAGGGTGGCCAGCTTCACCTGGAACAGGTCGCCGAAATTGATGTCGCCTTCATTGGTGGAGGGAGTGACGATTATGTCGAACCGCATCGCGAAGCCGCTGATGGTGATCGGCGCGTTGCCGAACAGGCTGGCATCGTAGAAGAACTGAATCCGGGTGCCCTCAGTCGGCGAAAAGAGCCCGCTGTTGCCCGTCCCCTCGCTGGGCTGATTGCTGCCGCCGGGCAGGAATACCTGCCCGGCCTGCGCCAGCGAAGGCGTCAGCGCGGCAAGCGAGGCGAGCAGTATGTGACGAATATTCATGATGATGACCCCCGGTTAGTGGCTTGTCCACGCGTCACCGATTAGGGGGGAAAGCCGCGGCTGTCGTTGTCGCCGCATCCCACAGATTTGGCCCTGCGTGTGACGAGCCCCGACAAGGCCGTGCCGGCGTTCGGGGCGGAGCGATTTGGCTGAACCCCTCCTGCATGCGGGAAGGGGACACCGCGGCCTTTCTTGACTTTCCCCGGGTTTCCGTTACCAAACCCTTGCTAACGTCGCCTGCGACGGAAATGATGCCCTCGCGGCAAATCTTCCTCTCCGCGCCACTTTGCTCCGCCGGCCGATCTTGCCGGCGGAAACCTGCTTCGCGAAAGGAAGCTACCATGCCGACCGGCACCGTAAAGTTCTTCAACACCGACAAGGGCTATGGCTTCATCGCCAACGAGGATGGCTCAGGCGACAGCTTCGTCCACATCACCGCCGTCGAGCGCGCCGGCATGGCGACGCTGAACAAGGACCAGCGCGTCTCCTACGAGCTGGAGACCGATCGTCGCGGCAAGCAGTCGGCCGTCAACCTCCAGTCCGCCTGACCCTCCTGACCGGCCCCGGCCGCACGGTGACGTGCCGCCCGGGGCCGCGCCTATCGAACCAGCCCAGCGGGAGCGCGACATGTCGGTGACGAGCGATTTCTACCTGGCCCGCGCGGCCGAAGCCGCCCGCGACGCCGAAGCCGCCGTTCTGGACAACGTCCGCGACCGCTGCCGCCGTTCCGAGGCGGCCTGGCTGTCGATGGCCGATCGCCTGCGCCGCGGCGAGGACATGCGCGACACGCTGGCGGCGGAGAAATCCGCCAGGGAAACGGCGGCGGGCTGACCTTTCCCTTCGGATGAGCCGCATGAGCGGCGCTCGCGACTGCTGCTTAGAACCGTTTGCGATCGGATTGTCCTACGTGAGCCCCTCCCTAGAAGGGAGGGGTGAGTTGGCTCGATCGCAAACGGCTCTAGTCCCCCTCCCGGCCGGACAGGGCTTTCCGGGTCATGCCGTCGCCGGCAGCAGCCCCTTGCCGCCGGCCAGCTTCATCATCGCCTTCTGCAACTTGTCGAACGCGCGCACCTCGATCTGGCGCACGCGCTCGCGCGATACGCCGTAGACCTGGCTCAGTTCCTCCAGCGTCTTCGGGTCGTCGGTCAGCCGCCGCTCGGTCAGGATATGCTTCTCGCGGTCGTTCAGCGTGTCGAGGCTCTCGACCAGCAGGCCGTGGCGGACGGTCTTCTCCTCGCTCTCGGCCAGCCGCTCGTCCTGGAGCGGATCGCTGTCGACCAGCCAGTCCTGCCACTGCGCGTCGCCGTCCTCGCGCACGGCGGTGTTGAGCGAGGCGTCGCCGCCCATGCCCATGCGCTGGTTCATGCTCGTCACCTCGGCCTCGGTGACGCCGAGGTCGGTGGCGATCTTCCTGACGTGATCGGGGTGGAGATCACCCTCCTCGAACGCGTCCAGCTTCGACTTCATCCGGCGCAGGTTGAAGAACAGCTTCTTCTGCGCCGCCGTCGTGCCCATCTTCACGAGGCTCCACGACCGCAGGATATATTCCTGGATCGATGCCCTGATCCACCACATCGCATAGGTGGCCAGGCGGAAGCCGCGCTCCGCCTCGAACTTCTTCACGCCCTGCATCAGGCCGATATTGCCCTCCGAGATCAGTTCGGACACGGGCAGGCCGTAGCCGCGATAACCCATCGCGATCTTCGCCACGAGACGCAGGTGGGACGTCACCAGCCGCGCGGCGGCCTCTGGGTCCTGATGCTCCTCGAACCGCTTGGCCAGCATATATTCCTCCTCGGGCGTGAGGAGCGGGAACTTGCGGATCTCCGACAGATAGCGGTTGAGGCTCTGCTCGCCGCCCAGGGCCGGGATCGTCGCCGGGACGTTGCCGCTTGCCATGATCTCTTGCTCCCTCATTCTCTTGTCGCCGGTCTCTGCCACCGGCGGGGGTCGATTGGCCAACGAGTTTTCCTGTTGGCGCTGATCGAAGGACTGATGGTCAGCCGCGCAACGCGTGGATGACCGCCGTCATGTCGCCAGGCATAACGCTCGTGAACGCCAAAGGTGCACCGCCGACCGGATGGACGAAGCCGAGATGCGCCGCATGCAGCGCCTGCCGACGGAAACCGAGCGGGGCGAGGATGGCGGCGATGGCGGGGCGGGATCGTCCATAGACAGGATCGCCCAATAGCGCATGGCCGATTGACGACATGTGAACGCGGATCTGGTGCGTCCGCCCGGTCTCCAGCCGGCATTCGACCAGCGCCGCGCCGGCCAGCGGTTCCACCACGCGATAATGGGTGACGGCGCGGCGGCCGCGCTCCTCCGCCACGATCGCCATCTTCTGGCGGTTCGCGGTCGATCGCGCGACCGCCGCGTCCACCGTCCCGGCGATGTCCGGCATGCCGGAGACGATGGCGAGGTAGCGCCGGTCGATCGAATGGCGCTTGAACTGCGCCGCCAGGCCCTCGTGGGCGCGATCGTGCTTGGCCGCGACGATCAGCCCGGAGGTATCCTTGTCGATGCGGTGGACGATGCCCGGCCGCTCCACTCCGCCGATGCCCGACAGGCTCCCCCGGCAGTGGTGGAGGAGGGCGTTCACCAGCGTCCCGTCGGCATTGCCCGCCGCCGGATGGACGACGAGTCCGGCCGGCTTGTCGATCACGATCAGATGCTCGTCCTCATAGGCGACGACGAGCGGGATGGGCTGGGCGATGTTGTGCGCCGGCGTCGGGTCGGGCAGCGCGACGGCGAAGATCGCGCCCGCCCGCGCCCGCGCGGCGGGATCGCGCCGCGCCGCGCCGCCGCCGTCGCGGACATGGCCGCCGGCGATCAGCGCCTTCAGCCGCTCGCGCGAGACGGTGGGCAGGGCGAGGGCCAGCGCGCGGTCCAGCCGCCAGCCCGCCGCCGCATCCGGAATCGCCACCGACAGAGCCGATCCGCTCGCGATATTCGACTCGGCCCCGGCCATCGCCTAGCGATGTGGCGATGAGCGTCGCGATTGCAACCGACCTGCTGCGCCGCGTCCTGGCGCTGGCGGCGGCCGATCCGGAGCGCGAGGTCTGCGGCCTGCTGCTCGGATCGCCGGACATCGTCGACGACATCCTGCCGGCCGCCAACGTCGCCGCCGATCCGGCGACCGGCTTCGAGATCGATCCGGCCGCGCATTTCGCCGCGCTGCGCCGTGCGCGCGACGGCGGCGCGCGGGTTGTCGGCCACTATCACAGCCATCCTCGCGGCCCCGCCGCCCCGTCGCCGCGCGACGCCGTCTCGTCGCATGGCGATGGCGCGCTCTGGCTGATCGTGGGGGATGGGACGGCGACGCTGTGGCGCGCATGTCCAGGGGGCGCGGTGATGGGGACGTTTCATCCGGTGACGATCGCCGGCGTATCCGCCGGGTTGCCGAACCGCGGCGCAGCCGCCAAGGTCCGCGGCGCGGGCCGGCCGGGACATGAGGATGACGGAATGGACAGCGACGCCGTGGATTTCGCGAGCCTGCTCTGCTCGCGCCTGTGCCACGACCTGCTGAGCCCGGTGGGGGCGCTCAACAACGGGCTGGAACTGCTCGCCGACGAGCATGATCCCGAGATGCGCAACCGCTGCCTGGAACTGCTCGGCGAGAGCGCGCGGGCCTCGGCGGCCAAGCTGAAGTTCTTCCGCCTGGCGTTCGGCGCCGCCGGCGGCTTCGGCGACCTGGTCGACACGCGCGAAGCCAGGGCGGCGATCGAGGGGCTGTTCGGCGACAACAAGAAGGTCCGGCTCGGCTGGATCGTCGAGGAGCCGGCGCTGCCCAAGGGCGCGCTGAAGATCCTCCTGAACCTGGCGCTCATCGCCTCGGACGCGCTGGTCCGCGGCGGCCGGCTCGACATCGCCGCCGAAGGTCCGGAGATCGTGGTGCGCGCCGAGGGGCCGCGCCTGGTGCTGGACCCCGAGCTGCGCGACGCCCTGCTCGGCCACACCGACGCCCACGCCCTCAGCCCCCGCGACGCCGCCGCCTGGCTCGCCCATTCGCTGGCCAGCCGGCAGGGCGGCCGGATCATGGTGTCGGAACCGGGCGAGGGCGTGCTGGTCTTCGGCGCGACGATCCCGCACGGGTAGGTCCCCAAATCCGTTGTCCGGCCTGCGCCGGGAAAAATGTTGCTTGCTCGGAAGGCGGAGACGCCAACGTCGACCCGTCCTAACCGCCTGTTTACCATTGCCGGGCGATAGCGGTCTCCCGTTGCGGGAGCGCCGAGGCCGATGGACGAATTGCTGGGCGAGTTCATCGCCGAGACGCGCGAGACGCTGGCGCCGCTGGCGGGCGAGGTGGTCGCGTGGGAGGCGGCGCCGGACGACCGGGCGCGGCTGGATGCCATCTTCCGCTTCGTCCACACGGTGAAGGGGAGCTGCGGCTTCCTCGACCTGCCCCGGCTGGAGCGGCTGAGCCACGCCGCCGAGGGCGCGCTGGCCGAGGTGCGGGAGGGCCGGCGCAAGGCCGACGGCGCGATCGTCTCCGCCGTGCTGGCGATCATCGACCGCATCGGCGAGATGGTGGAGGCGCTCGACGCCGGCGAGGCGTTCCCGGAAGGCGGCGACGACGCGCTGATCCTGTCGCTGGAGGAGGGGGCGGCGACCCCCGCCGCCGCCGCGCCGGTCGCGCCCGTCGCCGCGGTGGCGCGCACCGCCGCCCGCAGCATCCGCCTGCCGGTCGACCTGCTCGACCGGATGATGGGCGGCGTGTCCGACATGGTGCTGGCGCGCAACGAACTGTCCCGGCGGCTGCGCGACATCGATCACGACGGGCCGGTGGATGCCGCCTTCGAGCGGCTGTCGGCCTGCATCGCCGAGATGCGCGAGGCGATCACGCGCACCCGGATGCAGCGGATCGAGGGGCTGTTCACCGCATTGCCGCGCATGGTCCGCGATCTGTCGGCCGACCTCGCCAAGCCGGTCGCGCTGGCGATCGAGGGGCAGGACGTCGAGCTGGATCGCGAGATGATCGAGATGATCCGCGATCCGCTGACCCACATCGTCCGCAACGCCGTCGACCACGGCATCGAGCCGACCGAGGAGCGCCGCCGCGCCGGCAAGCCCGAGGCGGGGTCGCTGCGCGTGTCGGCGCGCCAGGCGGGCAACCAGATCCTGATCGACGTGGCCGACGACGGGCGCGGCGTGGATGGCGAGCGGCTCGCCGCCAAGGCCGTCGCCGCCGGTCTGCTGACCGCCGAGGAGGCCGCGGCGCTGCCGATGCCCCGGAAACTGGCGCTGATGTTCGAGCCGGGGCTGTCGACCGCCGCCAGCGTCACCGCCGTGTCGGGTCGCGGCGTCGGCATGGACGTGGTGCGCGCCAATATCGAGCGGATCGGCGGCGTCGTCGAGATCGACAGCCGCGCGCGGCAGGGCACCCGCTTCACCCTGCGCGTGCCGCTGACCCTCACCATCATCCCGGCGCTGACGGTCAGCGTCGGCGACCAGCATTTCGCCATCCCGCGCGCCGCCATCGAGGAGATCGTGCGGGCGGATCGCGGCGCGGCGATGGAGCGGATCGGCGGCCTCGCCGTCGCCGCCGTGCGCGGCGTCAGGCTGCCTGTGGTCGATCTGGCCGGACTGATGACGATCGCCACGGACGCGCCGCCGGCGATCCTGGTGATCCTGAAGCCCGCCGGCGGCGAGGCCTTCGCGCTGGCCGTCGGCAGCGTCCACGATCACGAGGAGCTGGTGGTCAAGCCCGCCGCGCCGGGGGTGATGGCGACCGGCCTCTATGCCGGCACGACGCTGCCCGACACCGGCCGGCCGATGCTGCTGCTCGATCCCGCCGGGCTGGCGCTGGCGGCGGGCGTCGGGCTGGCGGGGATCGTGGCCGAGCCGGTCGCGGCGGATGCGTGCGAGGAGCCGGTCGCGACGCTACTGTTCCACGATCTCGACGGGGTCGAGCGCGCGGTGCG
>CAXTHU010000065.1:0-12697 GCA_964244125.1 uncultured Sphingomonadaceae bacterium | reverse complement strand
CGCTGTTGCCCGCCGCGATCAGCGCGTTGCGGATCATGCGGTCGCGGCCGATGCGCTTGATCGGGGAGCCGGCGAACACCTGCCGGAAGCTCGCATCGTCCAGCGCCAGCATGTCGCGCAACTCGGGCGCGGCGAGCTCGGCGCGCGCGGCGAAGGCACGGTTGGCGTGCGCGGTCGCGGCGAACTTGTTCCACGGGCAGACCGCCAGGCAATCGTCGCAGCCATAAACGCGGTTGCCGATCGCCGCGCGATATTCGGCCGGGATCGGGCCTTTGTGCTCGATGGTGAGATAGGAGATGCAGCGCCGCGCGTCGAGCCGGTAGGGCGCGGGAAAGGCGTTGGTCGGGCACGCCGCCATGCAGGCCGAGCAACTGCCGCAGGCGCCCCGCCCGCCATCGTCCGCCGGCAAGTCCAGCGTCGTGTAGATCGCGCCGAGCAGCAGCCAGGAGCCGTGGTCGCGGCTGACGAGATTCGTATGCTTGCCCTGCCAGCCGAGGCCCGCCGCCTCGGCCAGCGGCTTTTCCATCACCGGCGCGGTGTCGACGAACACCTTCACGTCGCCGCCGCCCTGCGCCACCAGCCAGCGGGCGAGCGCCTTCAGCCCGCGCTTCACGACGTCGTGATAGTCCGCCCCTTGCGCATAGGCGGAGATGCGGCCGATCGCGGCCTCGCCCGCCAGCGCCAGCGGATCGCCGGCCGGCGCATAGCTCAGCCCCAGCATCACCACCGACCGCGCCTCGGCCCACAGCGCACGGGGCGCGGCGCGCGCATCGGCCCTCGCCTCCATCCATTCCATCGAGCCGTGGGCGCCGTCCGCCAGCCACCGCATCAGCCGCCCCCCCGCCAGCGGGATCGCCGCCGCCGCGCCCGCGATCCGGCAGTCGGCGAACCCCAGCGCCGCCGCCTCCGCCTTCAGCGCGCGGACGAGTTCGATGCCGTTCACCCGGGCGCAGATAGGGCGGACGCGGGCCGGCGCAAATATTCATCGCCCGATCATCCGTCGTCCGGCATAACGCCCGAAACCAGCTTGGAGCGGATCATGACGAGGCGGGATGCGATCACTCTGGCCGGGACGGCGGCGGTGGTGCTGGCGCTTTTCGGGGTCGGCGGCTTCGCCGGCGGCGGCCATGCGGCGGCGGGCAGGTTCCCCCTGATGTTGAGCGACGCCGCCTGGCGCAAGCGCCTGACCCGCCGGCAATATGCCGTGCTGCGCCAGGAAGCGACCGAGCGGCCGGGGTCGAGCCCGCTGCTGAACGAGCATCGCGCCGGCCGCTTCGCCTGCGCCGGCTGCGCGCTGCCGGTCTTCTCTTCCGGTACGAAGTTCGACAGCGGCACCGGCTGGCCGAGCTTCTGGCAGCCGCTGGCCGGCGCGGTCGGCGAGGCGAAGGATTCGACCCTCGGCTTCACCCGCACCGAAGTCCATTGCGCGCGCTGCGGCGGGCATCTCGGCCATGTCTTCGACGACGGGCCGAAGCCGACCGGCCTGCGCTACTGCATGAACGGCGTCGCGCTGAAGTTCATGCCCGCCGCCGCCTGACCGGGCCGGCCGCGCGGACATGATCCACTGGCCGTTCGCCCGCCCGCGCGCCACCGTTCCCGACGGCCGGCGGGTCTATGCGGTCGGCGACATCCACGGCCGGCTCGACCTGTTCGACGCGCTGCTGGATCTGATCGCCGAAGACATGGCCGCGCGCGGCCCGGCCGAGGCGAACCTCGTGCTGCTGGGCGACCTGATCGATCGCGGCCCCGATTCGGCCGGCGTCGTGCTGCGCGCCATGGAGCTGGGCGCGCGGGGCACGCGCTTCGCCGGCGTCGGCGTGCTGCGCGGCAACCACGAACAGGCGCTGCTCGACGCGCTCGACGGCGATCTGGCGGCGCTGGAACACTGGCTCCATTTCGGCGGCGAGGCGGCGCTGGTCAGCTGGGGGGCGGACCGCCGCCGGCTCGAATCGGAGACCCTCGACGGCCAGCTCGCCATCGCCCGCGCGACGGTGCCCTCGTCGGTCCACCACTGGCTGCTGCGCCGGCCGGTGTCGGGCCGGATCGGCGGCTATTACTTCGCCCATGCCGGCGTCCGCCCCGGCGTGCCGCTGGCCGATCAGGCGCGCGCCGACCTGATCGCCATCCGCCGTCCCTTCCTCGCCAGCCGTCGCCGCCACGGCGCGGTGGTGGTCCACGGCCACAGCGTCCGCCGCGAAGTCGAGGACCGGCGCAACCGCATCGGCATCGACACGGGTGCGTGGAAGACCGGCGTGCTGACCGCGCTGGCGCTGGAGGGCGAGACCCGCCGGTATCTGCAAACGGGCCGCTGAAGGCGCCCGCCTCAGGCCGCGTGCTCGCGCATCCCCGCCGCGATCAGCCAGCCGATGGCATAGGCGAGGAGGAGGGCGAAGAAGACGGTCAGGACGGTCTTCAGCCCCTTGGGATATTCAGCCTTCTGCGGCAGGTTCGGCTCGACCACGCGGACGATGAACAGCTGCTGCCGCTGGGCCTGCTCGCGCGCCTTCTGCAACGAGGCGGCGGCCGCGTCGTAGCGCTTGGCGGCGAAGTTCTGGCGCAGCTGGAGTTCCTCGAAGCCGCCGATGCTGCCGGCGATGTTGTTGCGCCCGCCGGTCAGCCGGCCCTCCTGCGCGCCGACCTGCGCGGCCAGCGCCGCGCTGCGCCGCGCCGCCGCCTGATATTGCGGGCTGGACGTGCTGAGGCTGGCGCCCAGCGCCGCCTGCTGCGCGCGGGTCTCGGACAATCGCGCCTGGAGCTGGGAGACCAGCCCCACCTGCGCCTCGCCGGTCGCCTGCGGATCGATGTTGCGGCGGCCCTGGCGATAGGCGGTGAGCGCGCGCTGCGCGCGGCCGACGCCGGCCTCCGCCTCGGCCAGCTGCTGCCGCGCGACGCCCAGGCCGTTCTGGTAGAGCCGGTCGTTCAGCGTGTTCACCCGCGCCTCGCCGAGCGCCAGCATGGCGTTGATGAGCGCATAGCTGTCGGCCGGGCGGAAGCTCTTGACCTTCACGATCATCAGCCCCGTCTCCGACTGGTGGGTCACCTCCACCTTGGAACGGTAATATTTCAGCAGGCTCTCGGCCGACGGATCGCTCCACCACATGCGCGTCAGCAGGTCCGCCTCGGGCCGGCGGAACATGGCGACCAGGTCCATCCGCCTGCCCAGCGCCGCCACCGCGTCGTGGCTGTCGAGATAGTCGCCGACGCTCAGCGCATCGGCCTGCGACGGGTTGGACCCGCCCACCAGCGTCAGCGCCTGGCCCAGGCCGCTCATCTCGGTCGCCGGGCCGGCCGAGGAGCGGACGGTGAAATGCGCCTCGGACTGATACTGGTTGGCCGCGAACAGCCCGAAATAGAGCGCCACGAGCAGCGTCGGCAGGACGACGATCAGCAGCCATCGGCGGTGATCGGCGACCCACCGGACCAGCCAGGGCGCGCGCGAGGCATAGCCCCCGAGCTGGCGTCGCACCGTATCCGAAGTCATTCCGTGCATGTCGCGCGCCTATTGAAGATGGATGTGACGTCGAACTATCTTGACCGACAGCAGGCCCAGCACCGTCATCAGCATACAGCATCCGGTCAGGAACGGAATGTCGTAATAGAGGTCCGACGCGCTGCGGAACATCCCATGGCGTCCAAGTTCGAAGATATGGGTCATCGGGAACCAGTTCAACCAGGTCCGGTAGGGCTCGGGAATCCAGCTAATCATGAAGAAGGCGCCCGACAGCGGCATCAGTATGTATGTGCCCGGATGCACCAGCCGCGCCACCAGCCGCCGCTCATGGGTCCAGGCGCAGCAGATCATCGAGGCGGCAAAAGAGAACCACATCATGAAGAGGATGCTGCCCATCAGGTCGAGCGGCCGGTAGGGCCAGTCGCACAAGCCGGTCGCGACCCCGAAGAAGATCAGCACCGCCGTCGTCGTCGCGGTGCCGATCCCGTCGAGCAGCGCGCGCGACAGGAGGATGTCGAAGATCGTCACCTGGCGATGATAGAGCAGCGGCATATTCGCTTCGATCGCGCCTTCCGAACGGGTGAAGATGCTGCGGAACATGATGAACATGCAGTAGCCGAGCGTCGCCAGCGGCACCGGCCGGATATCCGAGACGATCGCGGCGGGATGCGCCGCGTGGATCGAGCCGACCGCGACGGCCAGCGTCATCGGCTCCAGCATCAGCCAGAGATAGCCAACATTCTCGCGGCCGTAGCGGGTATGGAGTTCGCGCATCAGGAGCGCGCCGACCACATTTGCCTGGATCGAAAAGGCGCGCAGCCAGAAGCCCATCCCGCGCTGGCCGGCAGCCGTCCGTTCGTTCATCGCGTCGCTCGCTCCGGGACACGCATCGCCGCCAGGCGCCTGTCCGCAACCTCTTGGATCAACGCGGCCACCGTGTCGAGATGGTCCGCCCAGCGCGGGGCCGTCCAGTCCGCCATGCGCGTCATCTGGGCGGTGCGGGCGGGCGATGCAAGGTCGACCTGGGACCGGATCGCCGCCGCCCAGCCATTGCCGTCGAGCGGATCGAGATAGTCCGGCACGGCGCCCCCCGCCTCGCGCAGCGCCGGCAGGTCGCTGCATACGACCGGGGTTCCGGCCGCCAGCGCCTCGGCCACCGGCATGCCGTAGCCCTCGGCGAAGCTGGGCAGCAGCAGCGCGCGCGCGCCCCGGATCAGCCCGCGCAGCGCCCGGTCGGGGGTGGTGCCCCGCTCGACGACATGGGGGCGGAGCGCCGGGCAGCGTTCCAGCATGTCGACCACCATCTCGTTCTCCCACCCGCGCCGGCCGACCAGCACCAGCCGCGGCACCGGCGGCCCGCCCGCCGCCGCCTCCACGGCGAAGCGGCGCCAGAGGTTGAGGAGGAGCAGGTGGTTCTTGCGCGGCTCGATCGTGCCGATGCACAGGAAATAGGGGTCGGCATCGGGCGTCGCCGGCGTCTCCGTGATGAAGTCGTCGGCGCCGAGCAGCGCGACGCGCGCTGCGATCGCCCGCCCGCCCGCCCGCATGTAGGGCGCGATCGAGCCCAGCGTCGCGGCCGAATTGGCGACGATGCCGTCGGCCTGCCCGACGATGGTGGCGACGCGGCGGCGATGCTGGTCCGCCCCGCCCGGCCGGGCATATTCGGGATAGTCGATCGGGATGAGGTCGTGGACCAGGCAGACGAACGGCGCCCGCTCGCGCGCCAGGATCGCCGCGACCTTGCCGGGCCGGTCGAGATGATGCGGCGAGGACTGGAGGTAGACACGCGGGCCTCGCGCGCGCGGCACGGGCCGCGGCCAGAGCGCCGCCAGCCGCGCCGCCGCCCGGCGTTTCGATCCGCCGGCGTCGCGCTGCCCGCGCTCGGCCCAGCACTCCTCCGTCCAGTCCAGGAAGCGCAGCACCTCCGCCCGGCCCAGCCGCCCGTAGACGCCCGTGGGATGAAGCGCGGCGAAGCGCAGCCGGTCCGGCATCCGCGCCATGAGGCCCCGCGCATAGGCCATCTCCACCCGGTCGACCCCGGTCGGGGCGGGGTGGAGCACGCGCGACAGCAGGCGCGAGAGGTCGAGCACCACCTCGGGGCCGCCGTCGCCGGGCGCCGCGTCGCGCGCCATCGCCGCGCGAGCGTCGGGGCGGGGCCGCTCCCCGACCCTGGCTTCGATCATCGTATCAGGGGCTTGCGCATGGCCAGCGGCAGCGAGACGATCACCTCCTCGGCGCGCGGCTGCGACAGGCGGGCGGCGGCATTCTCGACCAGCAGGTCGACGCCCTCGTCCGACAGGAAGCCGCCTCGGATCAGGCAGCGATCGAGCAGCACGCGGCAGAAGGCGTCCCACAGAGCCGGATCGGGCTTCTTCGGCCGCGACCAGAAGGCGTCGAGCGGCCCCTGATGGGTGATGCCGGCGATGTCGTAGACCGCCTGGCCCAGCACCGCGGTCGGCACGCCGGCGCCCAGCGACAGCGTGCCGGTGGTGCTGTTGATCGTGACGAGGCCGCGCGCGCCGGCGACCAGCGGATCGATATCGCCGTCGCCGATATAGAGCACGCGGTCGGCCACGCCATGCTGCGAGGCGCGCGCCCGCACGCACCGGCCCCAATCGACCAGGCCGTTGTCCAGCGGATGCTCCTTGATGACAAGCAGCGCCTGTGGCGGCGCGCGCCTGGCGAAGCTGGCGATGACGTAGTCGATCGCCACCCGCATCGAGCCGAAGGGGGAGTGGATGCGGATCTGGTGGTCCGAATCGAGTTGCAGCGGGAAGACGAAATAGCTCGTGCCGGCCAGCCCGGCGATGATCCGCTGGGCGCGCTCGCGCACCCGCTTCCTCAACGCCAGCCGCCGCAGCCAGCCCAGCCCCTCGCGGATGGCGGCGTTGGGCCGGTGCGAGCGGTAATGCGGGAACAGCCCGCGCTGGAGGACCGAAGCCTGGTAATAGTCGTAGGCCTCGCGCGCGCGGCGCGAGAAGCTGGCGGCGATCGGCGGCTGCGGCGCCAGCGGCGGCAGCGCGCGGGCCGCGCTCAGATACCAGTCCGGCTCGCGCGACAGGGTGGAATGGCCGTTCACCCCGTCGGCCTCCAGCGTCACCCAGTCGGGCCGGATATAGCCTTCCTCGAAGACGTGGATGCGCAGCCGGTTGATCGTGGCGAGGCCGTGGGCGGCGCGGTGGAGCGGGCGGCAGTCGCCGAACAGGACCAGGTCGGTGACGCCGTGGCGGCTGCTGTAATCCTCGAAGAAACGCGGCCATTCCTCCGCCCGGCCGCGATAGTTCGCCGCCCGGCCCGGCCAGGCGACGCGATCGCCGCCGCAGAAGTTGATCCGGTGGACACGGTGGCCGGCGGCGGCGAGCGCCGTGCCCAGCCGGGCGAAGAACGGACCCGGCGGGCCTTGCAGGAACAGGAACACCCGCCGGTCGATCGGTCGATGCTTCACGTCCTGCGCCTCCCGAACCCGAAACCACCGCCGAGACCGGCGCCGAGCCGGCCCTGCACCTGCCGCGCCCGGACCAGCCAGCTCGTCCGGGTCCGGCCCGCCGCGAAACGCGACAGCAGCGTCTCGGGCGAACACGGCAGGCCCGTCGAAGGGTCCATGTATCTGGGATAGAGGATTAGCACGCCTGCGACCAGTTGCGCGAGCGACAATCGTCGCGTGCGCCGGGCGACCGGCCGCGCCAGGTCGGTGGTCAGCCCCCAGCCGGCGAAGAAGGGCAGGCCGTGGACGAACACCTCGCGCCCGCGCAGCAGCGCCTCGAAGCCGGTGAGCGAGGTCAGCACATGGACCGCGTCGACCCGGTCGAGCAGCGCCGGCATCGCCTCGCCGCGCACCACCTCGTCGGCGTGGATCAGCGCCTCGGCATCCGTGATCCGGCCGGGGCGATGGCCGGCATCGACGTCGGGATGGGGCTTGAACAGGATGCGCGCGGCGGGCTCGGCGGCGCGGACGCGGGCGAGCAGGTCGCGGCTGCCGGCGACGCCCGCCCCGCCCAGCCGCACCGACATGTCGTCTTCCACCTGCCCCGGCACCAGCACGACGCGGCGCGGGCCGGTGCGGCGCGACGGCCCGACGCGGGGGCCGGCGGCACCGTATTTGCTGATCCCGGCGGCGACGATGAAGGCGGCGAGCCGCTCGGCGCGGTCGAGCAGCGCCGGCGGCATGTCCGCCGTCTCCAGGATCGTCTCCAGGTCGCTCGGCCGGCTCGGATCGTAATGGATGCCGCTGCGGTCGACGACGATCGAGCAGGGCGGGTGGAGGTTGCTGCCGAGACCGATCGAGCGGATGAATCCGTCCTCGACCGACACGATCCCGACGCCCGCCGCGGCCGCCGCCGCGTCCAGCCCCGCCGGCGCGCGCGACGGCCATACCGCCACGGCAGTCTGTTCGAAAGAGTCGGTTCCGGCTCTTCCGCGCTTCCTCGAACAGACCCTCACCGCATCACGGGCCGTCCGGGCGAAATGCAGCCGCTCGCCCGACCAGAGGAAGCCGGCGATGGCGCGCTTCTTCCACCAGGCCATGCCGGCCGCCGCCGCGATGCCCCGGTTGGCCGCGATCGTCCGCGCCCAGTCGGCCAGGATCGCCACCGCCGCCTCGGCCGCGACGCCCTCGCCGGTGAAGGGATCGCGATAGGCGGGGCCGAGCAGCGCATCGGCCAGCCCCGGCGCGTCCGCGTCCCCCGCCGCGATGGCCGCCAGCAGCCGCGCCTCCCCGGCGTCGCGCGCCGGGCGGGCGGACCAGAAGTCGCCGCCGACGCCGGCCTCGCGTATCCGCGCCACCAGCACCGCCAGGCGCGCGGGATCGTCGACGGCACGGCCGCCAGCGACGGCGAGCGGCGCCATCGGCGATGCGCCCGGAAAAGGCGGCGCGCGCAGCAGGCCGGTCACTCGTCCGCCGCCCGCTTGGCGCCGACGTCGGCCCAGGGCTGCCCGCCCCAGCCGCGCCGCTCCAGCCAATCCTTGGCCGCCCACATCCACGGCACCCGCCGCTCGGCGATGCCGGGCAGGCCGGACAGGTCGAGGCCGGTCCACGGCACGAACGGGTTGCGCCGGCCATAGGCCCAGATCTCGACCCGGATCGACGGCCGCGCCGCCGGCCCGCGCGCATGGAAGCCGAAGGTGTCGGCGACGATCAGCGTGTTGGCCGGCACCGCGAAGCTCACCGGCGCGGGCAGGCCCAGGCCGGCCAGCTCGTCCGCCTCGATGCGTGGGCTGCCGCGCGACGACATCCGGTCCATCCCCGTCGCGCGCAGGCTCATCGCCCGTTCCCACGCCAGCCGCGCCGGCGTCGCGCGATGCGATCCGGGGACGTAGACGAACGGCCCCGCGTCGGCGGCGACGTCGGTCAGGAACAGCCACGCCTTGGCCGTCGGGTGGAAGGTATCGGCGTGGAGCGCGGTCTGCGGATCGGGCGGGGCGTCGTGGCGGCCGGTCAGGATCGTCTGGATATAGGTCAGCGGCTCGGCATCGGCGCTGCCGACATAGCGGGTGAGGCCGCGCCACGCCGGCAGCCCAAGCAGCGCGCGCGCCGCCGGCATCGCCGCCAGCCCCGGCCCGTCGAGCGCGATGCGCCGCGTCACCGTGTCCCCCTGGATCATCTCGCGCGCCGGCCCGCGATAGCCGAGCGCCTGGTCGCGCAGGGCGGCGAAGTCGGCGGCGGGCAGGAAGTCGCGCTTCGCCACGAAGCCGTCACGCGCGAAGGCCCGCCGGTCCGCCGCCGTCACCAGCCCCGCCAGCCGCAGCCGCCGCCGCCCGGCCAGCGCATGCGCCAGCCTGACCCGCGCGACATGCAGCCCCCTGGCGTTCAGCGCCGGCGAGCCGATCAGCGGATTGTCGGAAAAGGCGCGCGCCCCGGTGCCCAGTTGCAGCAGCCACCAGGGGGCGAGGAGGTAACGGCTGGCCTTCATGATTTCGCGCACGCCCTCTTCACCTTTGCGGGCGCGGCGTCCAGTGGGACGGCACGACTGCTTCCTTGTTCCCCGGCGCAGGCCGGGGCCTAGGTGGGAAGGCCGTGGGAATGGGCGTATTGCCCGCCACGATCGTCCTCCGCCTGCGCCGGGGAACAAGGAGCATCGTAATCCATGCCCCACCCCCTCTCCATGACCGGCTTCGGCTGGGCGCTGCCGTGGCTCGATCTCGCCGGCCTCGCCGTGTTCGCGGCGTCCGGCGCGCTGGCGGCGGCGCGGGCGCGGCAGACGCTGGTGACCTTCGCCTTCTTCGCCGCCGTCACCGGCACCGGCGGCGGCACGGTGCGCGACCTGCTGATCGGCGCGCCGGTGTTCTGGGTGCACGACTGGCGCGCCATCGCCGCATGCCTGGCCATGGCGCTGATCGTCTGGGCGACGCCGCGCGGGCTGTGGCGGACGCGCGCGCTCGACTGGTGCGACGCCGTCGGGCTGGCGGCCTATGCGGTCTACGGCGCGGCCAAGGCGCTGGCCTTCGGCGTGCCGTTCCTGCCGGCGGCGATGATGGGGGTGGTGACGGCGTGCCTGGGCGGCATCATCCGCGACGTGCTGGCGGGCGAGCCGTCGATCATCCTGCGCCCGGAGATCTACGTGACGGCGGCGGGCGTCGCCGCCGGGCTGTTCACCGGGCTGGTCGCGCTCGGCCTGCCGCCGACCGTCGCGGCGACGGCCGGCGCGCTGGCCGGCTTCACCCTGCGTGCGCTCGCCATCACCCGTGGCCTGGCGCTGCCGGCGTATCGGCGATGAGGAACAGATCGTTTATTTACGACCAGTCAGATGCGCTCCCGCCTGCGCAGAGAAACGAAACGTCGGCGGCTACAATCCCATCCGCGCCAGCAGCAGCGCCACGATGCCGCCATCGGCCGCCGCCGCCCGCGTCTCCCCGCATTCCAGGCAGCGCACCTGGATCGTCGGCCCGGCCAACACCCGGCGCAATTCTCCCGCCGCGCGCGCCACCAGCACGTCCGGCCGCACCCCCAGCGCCGCGAACGGGTCGCGCGCCCGCGTTTCCGCACCGTTCGTCCCGTTGCCGATCAGGTCGGCGATCAGCTTGCGGCCATAGGACGGCTCGCGCTCGATATAGACCGGATGGACGGATGCGGGGTCGAGCCTGGCCCGCCGCGCCGCCTCGGCCACCGCGTCGTCCAGCCCGCCGAAGCGGTCGACCAGCCCGATCTGCCGCGCGATCCCGCCGGCCCACACCCGCCCCTGGCCGATCTCGTCCACCCGGGCCGGCGTCATGTGGCGCGCGGCCGCGACCAGCCCGACGAAACGGCCGTAGGTCTGGTCGACGCCCGCCTGGAGCAGCGCGTCGATCTCCGGGCTGGTGCCGCGATAGATGTCGGGTTCGCCCGACAGCGGCGTGGTCTTCACCCCGTCGGCCGACACGCCGAGCCTCGCCAGCGTCCCCTTGAACGTCGGCAGCAGGCCGAAGACGCCGATCGAGCCGGTGATGGTCGAGGGTTCGGCGAAGATCAGGTCGCCGGCCGACGCCACCCAATAGCCGCCCGACGCCGCCACCGATCCCATCGAGACGACCACCGGCAGGCCGCGCGCGCGGGCATCCAGGACGGCGGCGCGGATCTGTTCGGAGGCCGTGACCGATCCGCCCGGCGAATCGATCCGCACCACCAGCGCCTTCAGCTTGCCGGTCGCCAGCGCGTCGAGGATCAGGCGGGAGACGGTCTCGCCCCCCGCCGTGCCCGGCGCCGCCTTGCCGTCGACGATCTCGCCCGCCACCGTCACCACGCCGATGGCGGCGCCGCCCGTGCCCGGCTGGCTGGCGGCGACATAGCGGTCGAGCGGCAGGGTGGCGAAGTCGCCGGCCGCGTCTCGCGCGCCCTTGCCGGCGAGTTCGGCGACGCGCCGGCCGAAGGCGATACGGTCGCCGACGCGGTCGGCGAGGCCGTCGGCGGCCGCCTGGTCGGCGAAGCTGCGCCCCGGCGCCGTCCCCGCGCCGGCGATCCGCGCCAGATAGGCCGCGACCTGCGCCCCGGGCCGGGCGCGCGACACCTCGTCGCGCCACTGGCCCCACAGCGCGTCGGCCAGCGCCTGGTCGGCCTGGCGCGCCTCGGGCGACTGGTCGCTGCGGATGAAGGGCTCGACCGCCGACTTGAAGCGGCCGACCTTGTAGACCTTGGTCTCCACCCCGAGCTTGTCGAGCAGGCCCTTGTAATAGAGCCGCGATCCGCCCGGCCCGGTCAGCAGCACCGCGCCCAGCGGATTGAGCCACACCTCGGAGGCATGGGCGGCCAGCTGGTAGCCGTCGTCGGAATAGCCGGTGGCATAGGCAAGCACCGGCTTGCCCGCCCGGCGGACCGCGTCCAGCGCCTCGCCCGCCGTCGCGATCGCCGCCTGGCCACCGCCGGTGAAGCCGTCGAGGTCCAGCACCACCGCCTTCACCCGGCTGTCGCCCGCCGCCACGCGGATCGCGCGGACCACGTCGCGCAGGCGGTATTCGGCGACCCGCGGCGCCCCGCCGCGCGACAGCAGGTCCAGCGGCTCGGCATCGGCCGGCTGCTCGACCAGCCCGCCAGAAAAATCGAGCAGCAGCGCGCCCGAGGAGACGGCGAGCGTTGGATTGGGCTTGTAGGAGAGCGCGACATACAGCGCGCCGAAGAACAGCAGCATGGCCAGCAGCACCAGCGCGTCCTTCACCCCGACCAGGAACCGCCATATCCCGCGCGCCAGCCGCATCGTCCGTCACTCCGCCGTCATCGACCGGCGCTACCCGGTCGCTGCGGCGGAGTAAACGCGCCGCGAAAACTTGGCCGCCGCCGCTTGACCCGCCGGCCGCAGACGCCATATGAGTCCGGCTGGCACTCGCCGAGGCGGAGTGCTAACAATTTTCGCGCATCCACCAGAAGGGGTGACCCAATGAACTTTCGTCCGTTGCACGACCGCGTGCTCGTCCGCCGCGTCGAGGCAGAAGAGAAGACCGCCGGCGGGATCATCATCCCCGATACCGCCAAGGAGAAGCCGCAGGAGGGCGAGGTCGTCGCCGCCGGCACCGGGCTTCGTTCCGACGAGGGCAAGATCACGCCGCTCGACGTCAAGGCCGGCGACCGCATCCTGTTCGGCAAGTGGTCGGGCACCGAGGTCAAGGTCGACGGCGAGGACCTGCTCATCATGAAGGAAAGCGACATCCTCGGGATCGTCGGCTGAACTTCGCAGGCCGTTTTTGGCCTAAACTTAGACTAAACTTCCAATTCGAAAGGGTAGCCACATGGCAGCCAAGGACGTGAAATTCAGCCGCGACGCGCGTGAGCGCATCCTGCGC
>CAXTHU010000064.1:0-12727 GCA_964244125.1 uncultured Sphingomonadaceae bacterium | reverse complement strand
TGACGCGGAAGCGATCCGACCGCAGCGTCCGGGCGAGCGAGCGCGACAGGCGGAAGCCGTCGAGCGGCAGGACGCCGCGCTGCCTGGGCTCGACCCAGAAGATGTCGGGTGCCTCGCGGCTGTCCGCCATCGGGAACACGCCGATCGAATAGGCGCCGAGCAGCAGATCGGGATCGATCGTGGGCGACACGTCGCGATCGGCGCGGGCGCGGTTCATCGAGATCGTTATCGCCCAGCTTTCGGCTCCGGCCAAGAGCCGATGCTTCGCCCTTGCGGCCGGGTCCGCCGGTCGGCATCGTCTTTCCGGGGGGAACGGGAATGAAAGCATCCGACAGGTGGGCGCAATTCATGGTCTGGTGCGAAAGCCACGGCGGCGGCAGCTTCCTGTTCCGCGGCCAGCCGGACAACAGCCTCATTCTTCCGAAGATCGCCAGGCCTGACTATCGCTACAGCCCCGCGCGGGAGCGGCTTCTGTTCAATGCCTTCAAGAGCCGTGCACGACCTTTCCTGAACGTCGCGGTCACGTCCGATTGGGAGTGGCTGGCGCTCGCGCAGCATCATGGCGCGCCGACGCGACTAATCGACTGGTCCACCAGCCCGCTGGTTGCGGCTTGGTTCGCCGTCAGCTCCAACCCCTTGGAAACTTCTGCCGCTCTATACGCTCTCGAGGTCGAGCGTGCCGACATCCGGACGGTCGATGCCGCGACGGGCCGGGTGTCGAACGGCGCGATCCTACCCGGGCCGCTGGACGTGACGGAGGATGTTTATCTGATGGAGACTTCGCCCATCTCGTCCCGCATCACGACGCAGCGCGGGCTTTTCACCTTGCATAGCGATCCCCGGCGTCCGCTCGACATTCCGGCAAATCGTCGTTTCGACATACCGGCTGATGCTCGGGACGAGTTCCAGGGGCGGCTCCTCGACTTCGGCATCGAAGCGTCGCATATCTTTCCCGACATCGATGGGCTCTGCCGATCGCTCGATTGGCGGATGCGGGCCGGCAAGGGCTTCCTCGCTCTCACCTAGGAGATTTTCATGGCTTCGTCTGCGGTGACTGAAAAGGTTGAGGGCAATCGCGTGAAGGTGATCGCGCTGGGATCGGCCGGGATCAGCGAGGCGCTGGCCGTGCCGGTGGAGGCGGCGATAAAGCAGCAGCTGAAAGGTCGTAACGCGCGCCTCAAGACCGTTCGGATCGTGCCGTCGACCAAGTCGAGGATCCTGGGAACGCCCAGGTTCGAGGTGCTTGCCAACACCACGATCGAGTTCCCGCAATCGGGACAGGGGAAAGCCGGCGGTCGCATGGAGGTGATCGAGTCGATCGTCACCATCGACGAGGACGGGGACCGGCAGCATGTCGCCTCGGTGACCATCCCCGGCTTTTCGGGCACGGCGTCAGCCGACTAGAAATATCGCGCATGCATCCCGGCGTTCTCCATCGCGCGCGTGCGGCGCGGCTCGCGGCGGAACGGATCGCGCCGGATGGCCGTTTCAGGCGCCCTGCCGCGCCAGCCAGTCCTCCAGCCACTTGATCGTATAATCGCCTGCCTGGAACTCGGGGTCGTCGAGCAGGGCCTGGTGCAGCGGGATGGTGGTCTTCACCCCGTCGATGACGAACTCCTGCAAGGCGCGGCGCAGGCGGCGGAGCGCGCCGTTGCGGGTGGTGCCGTAGACGATCAGCTTGGCGATCATGCTGTCGTAATAAGGCGGCACGCGGTAGCCGGCGTAGAGGCCGCTGTCGACGCGGACGTTCATCCCGCCCGGTGCGTGATAGCCGCGGACGAGGCCGGGGGAGGGGGCGAAGCTGCGCGGGTCCTCGGCGTTGATGCGGACCTCGATGGCGTGGCCGCGGAACTGGACGTCCTGCTGGCGCAGCGTCAGCGGGTGGCCCTCGGCGATCCTGATCTGCTCGCGGACGAGGTCCAGGCCGGTGATCGCCTCGGTCACGGGATGCTCGACCTGGAGGCGGGTGTTCATCTCGATGAAGTAGAAGCGGCCGTCCTCGTAGAGGAACTCGATCGTGCCGGCGCCGCGATAGCCCATGTCGGCCATGGCGCGGGCGACGATGCCGCCCATCTCCTCGCGCTGGGCGGGGGAGATGGCGGGGGAGGGCGCCTCCTCCAGCACCTTCTGGTGGCGGCGCTGGAGCGAGCAGTCGCGCTCGCCCAGGTGGATGGCGCCGCCCCGGCCGTCGCCGAAGATCTGGAACTCGACATGACGCGGGTCGCCGAGATATTTCTCCATGTAGACGGTGGCGTCGCCGAACGCCGCCTTCGCTTCGGAGCCGGCCTGCGCGATGAGGGTTTCGAGGCTGTCCTCGGCCGCGCACACCTTCATGCCGCGCCCGCCGCCGCCCGAGGCGGCCTTGATGATGACGGGATAACCGATGCGGCTCGCGACGACCTTGGCCTGCGCCAGGTCGGCGATCGGGCCGTCGGAGCCGGGGACGAGCGGCAGGCCCAGGCGCGCGGCGGTCGCCTTGGCCATGATCTTGTCGCCCATGGTGCGGATATGTTCGGGCTTGGGGCCGATCCAGACGATGCCGTGGCTCTCGACGATCTCGGCGAAGCGGGCATTCTCGGACAGGAAGCCGTAGCCGGGGTGGATCGCGTCGGCGCCGGAGATTTCGGCCGCGGCGATGATGTTGGGGACGTGGAGATAGCTGTCGGCGGCGGCCGGCGGCCCGATGCAGACGGCCTGGTCGGCCAGCCGGACGTGCATCGCGTCGGCATCGGCGGTGGAGTGGACCGCCACCGTCTCGATCCCCATCTCGTGCGCCGCGCGGTGGATGCGCAGCGCGATCTCGCCGCGATTGGCGATGAGGATGCGGTTGATGCGGGTCGGCACTTGCGGCGCGGCCACTCAGGCGACGATCAGGAGCGGCTGGTCGAACTCCACCGGCTGGCCGTTCTCGACCAGGATCCGGCGGACGGTGCCGGCGTGGGGGGCGGCGATGGGGTTCATCACCTTCATCGCCTCGACGATCAGCAGCGTCTGGCCGGCGGCGACCTGCGCGCCGACCGTCGCGAAGGGCGGGCTGCCGGGCTCGGCCGACAGATACGCCGTGCCGACCATGGGGGACTTCACCGCGCCGGGATGATCGCCGGCGTCGGCCAGCGGCGCGGGCGCCGGTTCGGCCTGGGCGGGTGCGGCGGGCGCGGCGACGACAGGGGCGGGGGCGGGTGCGGCAGAGGCGACGGCGGCGGCCTTGCGCGCGACGCGGATGCGCCGCTCGCCATCCTGCACCTCGATCTCGGTCAGCCGCGTCTCGTCGAGCAGCTCGGCGAGCTGGCGGACGAGGGCGGGATCGATGTGCATGGTGGCGGGGGGCTGTTCGGCCATGCGCGGGCTTTCTTCTAAGTTCAAGCGGGCGCGTGTGTCAGAGACGCGCCGCCGCGTCCAGCGCGAGGGTGTAGGAGAGGGGGCCGAAGCCGCAGATGCTGCCCCTGGCCGCCATGCCGACGTAACTCAAGTGGCGGAAGGGCTCGCGGGCGTGGGGGTTGGAGAGGTGGACCTCGATCACCGGCACCGCGATCGACCGGATCGCGTCGTGCAGCGCGACCGAGGTGTGGCTGAGGCCGCCGGCGTTCAGCAGCACGGCCCTCGCGCCCGCCGCGTTCGCCTCGTGCAGCCAGTCGATCAGGTGGCCCTCGTGGTTGGACTGGCGCATGTCGAGGACGAGGCCGAGCGCGCGGGCCTGGTCGTCGAGGCGGCCGGCGATGTCGTCGAGCGTGTCGTGGCCGTAGATGTCGGGCTCGCGCAGGCCCAGCAGGTTCAGGTTCGGCCCGTTGAGGACGAAGACGGTGTCGGGCATGGCCCAGGTCCTTTCGGTTGCGGGTCGAACCTCGCCTTCCCTATATGCGCGACGACGCTCACGCAAAGGACGGGCATGGCCACCGACGGCACCATTTCGATCCGGGTCAACGGCGAGCATCGCCGCGTCGCCGGCGGGCTGACGCTGGCGGCGCTGGCGTCGGAGCTTGGTTTCGTGCCGGAGAAGGTGGCGGTGGAGCGGAACCTGGCCGTCGTGCCGCGATCGACGCTGGGCGCGGTGACGGTCGAGGATGGCGACGATCTGGAGATCGTTCATTTCGTCGGCGGCGGCGATCATGCCGCCGCGGTCGACGACGATCGCTGGACGGTGGCGGGGCGCTCCTTCCGCTCCCGGCTGATCGTCGGCACGGGCAAGTACAAGAGCTTCGAGGAGAATGCGGCGGCGGTCGAGGCGTCAGGCGCGGAGATCGTCACGGTGGCGGTCAGGCGGGTGAACATCGCCGATCCGGGCGCGCCGATGCTGACCGATTACATCGACCCCAAGCGCGTCACCTACCTGCCCAACACGGCCGGCTGCTTCACCGGCGACGAGGCGATCCGGACGCTGCGCCTCGCGCGCGAGGCGGGCGGCTGGGACCTGGTGAAGCTGGAGGTGCTGGGCGAGGCGAGGACGCTCTATCCCGACATGGTCGAGACGTTGCGCGCGACCGAGGTGCTGGCCGGGGAAGGCTTCCTGCCGATGGTCTATTGCGCCGACGATCCGATCGCGGCGAGGCGGCTGGAGGATGCCGGGGCGGTGGCGATCATGCCGCTCGGCGCGCCGATCGGATCGGGGCTGGGGCTGCAGAACCCGGTGATGATCCGGCTGATCGTCGAGGGCGCGCGGGTGCCGGTGCTGGTCGACGCCGGGGTCGGCACTGCGTCCGATGCGGCGGCGGCGATGGAGCTCGGCTGCGACGGGGTGCTGATGAACACCGCCATCGCCGAGGCGAAGTCGCCGGTGATGATGGCGGCGGCGATGCGGGCGGCGGTGGCGGCGGGGCGGCTGGCCTATCGCGCCGGGCGGATGCCGAGGCGGCGCTATGCCGATCCGTCCAGCCCGCTGGCCGGGCTGATCTGATGGAACCGGGGCGGGGGCGCGACGGTTGAGCCCGACGATCGCCAAGGACGCTCCCCCGGGTGTCCGCGTATCGCCAGGAGATCCGTCATGAGCGAGTTCACCGACAAGGTCAAAGGCGCCGCCAACGAGACCATCGGCAAGGCCAAGCGCGCCTTCGGCGATGCCGCCGACCGTCCCGACATTCGCGCCGAGGGCGACGCGCAGGAAGCCGAGGGCGACCTCCAGTCCGCCAGCGGCAAGGTCAAGGGCGCGGTCAAGGAAGGCATCGACCGCATCTGAAGTTCGTCACGCGTATCGTTGCGTATGAGCGCCGCCCCTGGGGAACCGGGGGCGGCTTTTTCATATCCGGGCCGGCCGCGGGCGGCGGCGATCATTCCTGCCCGCGCAGCCCCTCGATCGTGACCGTCACGCCGATCTGGTCCCGGTCCGCCTTCAGGTGGAGGAGGGCGACGCCGGGCTGGTCCAGCGCCTCGGCCAGCGCCGCCTCGAAACCGGCCGTCGTCGCGGCCGTCGCGGCCCAGGCGCCATGGGCGCGGGCGAGGGCGGCGAAATCGGGGTTGGCGAGATCGGTGCCGGAGACGCGGCCGGGATAGCGGCGCTCCTGATGCATCCGGATGGTGCCGTAGCTGCCGTTGTCGACGACGATCACCAGGATGCGGCAGCCATGCGCCACCGCCGTGGCCAGCTCCTGCCCGTTCATCAGGAAGCAGCCGTCGCCGGCCAGCGCCGCGACGCGGCGATCGGGATGGCGGAGCGAGGCGGCGACGGCTGCGGGAAGGCCATAGCCCATCGCCCCGGCCGTGGGGGCGAGCTGGGTATCGAGGCCGGCATGGCGCCAGTAGCGGTGCCACCAGCCCGAATAATTGCCCGCGCCGTTGCAGACGATCGTGTCGGCCGGCATCGCCGCGCGCATCGCGGCGACGCATCGGCCGAGATCGAGCGCGCGGCCGTTCCCGGCTGGCGTGGCCCAGCCTTCCCATTCGGCATGGGCCTGACGGATGCGCCCCGGCTCGGGACCCGGCCCCGGCTCGTCGGGGGCGGCGGCGGCGGATGCGAACGCCTCGACCCCGGCGCAGATGGCCAGATCGGCGCGGTAGACGCGGCCGAGTTCGGCCGGGTCCGGGTGGACGTGGATCAGCGTTTGGCCGGGGTGGTCGGGGGTGACGAGGGTATAGCCGTCGGTCGTCGCCTCGCCCAGCCGCGCGCCGACGACGAGCAGGAGGTCGGCGGCCTTCACCCGCGCGACCAGCCCGGGGTTGGGGCCGTAGCCCAGGTTGCCGGCATAGGCGGGATGGGCGTTGTCGATCGCGCCCTGGCGGCGGAAGGCGACGGCGACCGGCATGTCGAGCCGTTCGGCGAAGGCGGCCAGCAGCGGCCCGGTTTCGCCGGTCCAGCCGGCGCCGCCGGCGATGACGAGCGGCGATGCCGCCGCCCGTACCATGTCGCGCATCCGCTCCATGGCGAGGGGGTCGGGCGCCTGGGCGAGGGGATCGACGCGCGGGCGGTCGATCGCGTCGGCAAGCTCGGTCAGCATGTCCTCGGGCAGCGCCAGCACCACCGGGCCGGGGCGGCCGGACATCGCCGTCGCGTAGGCGCGGGCGACATATTCGGGAATGCGTGCCGGATCGTCGATGCGACCCGCCCATTTGGCGAGCGGGGCGAACATGGCGGTGAAGTCCACCTCCTGGAACGCCTCCCGGTCGCGGTCGGCCCGCGCGACGTCGCCGATGAACAGGATCATCGGCACCGAATCCTGCATCGCGACATGGACGCCGATCGCGGCGTTGGTGGCGCCGGGGCCGCGCGTCACGAAGGCGATGCCGGGGCGGCCGGTGAGCGATCCGTCGGCGCAGGCCATATAGGCGACGCCGCCTTCCTGCCGCCCGACGACCAGATCGATCGCCGGGCTGTCGTGCAGCGCGTCGAGGACCGCCAGGAAGCTTTCGCCCGGCACGGTGAAGATGCGGGCGCAGCCCTGGGCGAGGAGGGCGTCGACGAGGATGCGGCCGCCGGTACGTGTGTTGCTCATGGGCGGCGGCATAGCGTGGCGCTGAATGTCGCGCGAGAGGGGGCCCGCGGGCGGCGGCGGGTATCGTTTCCGCCCGCCGTAACCGATTGCGCGAACTTTAGTCTGTGCACTGCAACATGAGCATTGCGCCCAGTTAATTTATTGTTCATCAAGTGAGTCGTGGCGGCGACCCAGGTCCTGTTCCGCCACATCGGGTCTGGACACGGTGTATTCGTCTCTCGACCAAGTAGTACGGTGGGCGTGCGGGATGGTCCCGACGCTTTGACGGGGGAAATGCGATGAACACACGTCTTCGTACGATGATGGCGGCGACCGCCCTCATGATATCCGCGGGAACCATCGGCACCGCGGCCGATGCCGCCGTCCTCACGGTGGACGTCACCGGCCGGCAGACGTTCGACCTGTTCCAGGATACGAGCAACACGGTCCTGCTCTTCAACATCGGTGCCGGATCGCTGGTCACCAGCCTGACGTTCGACCTGACGATCGCGACGGTCAGCGGCAGCGGCAGCTACCTGTCCGAGGCGGCGATCTACTACACCGACTCGCCGGTTACCGACGGCGTCGTCTTCCGGCCTGGTATCGCGGACGCCAACTCCGGCACGGCGACCTACACCGGCACGAGCGACCTGGTCGCGCTCGGCCTCGACTTCGCGGTGGGCGCCAACGGCCTGCTGCGGATCGAGTTCGCCGAGAGCTTCGACGATCTGCCCAACGCTGCGGATGCGACCTTCACGCGCGGCACGCTCGCTTTCACCTACACGCCGCTCGCCGGCGCGGTGCCCGAGCCGGCGAGCTGGGCGCTGATGATCGCCGGCTTCGGCCTGGTCGGCGGCGCGATGCGCCGTCGTCAGCGGGTCAGCGTCAGCTACGCCTGATCGCAGGCCCCGCCGGTGGCTGCCGCCGGCGGGGCTTCGCCGTCCCGATCTCGAATCGGCCCGCGACCGGGGTTGGACGCGGGCGACCGGATTCGCTAACCCGCGCGGGCACCGATCACGGAGGGCCGACGCGCGATGAAGAAGCTGTATACGGATGCCGCCGCGGCGCTCGACGGGCTGTTGCGCGACGGGATGACGATCTGCGCCGGCGGCTTCGGGCTGTGCGGCGTGCCGGTGCGGCTGATCGATGCGATCGCGGCGTCGGGGGTGAGGGGGCTGACCGTCGCCTCCAACAATGCCGGGATCGACGGCGAGGGGCTCGGCAAGCTGCTGCGGACCCGCCAGATCGCCAGGATGATCTCCTCCTACGTCGGCGAGAACAAGGAGTTCGAGCGGCAGTATCTCGCCGGCGAACTGGCGGTGGAGTTCTGCCCGCAGGGGACGCTGGCCGAACGCTGCCGCGCCGGCGGGGCGGGGATACCGGGCTTCTACACCAGGACCGGCGTCGGCACGCTGGTGGCCGAGGGCAAGGAGACCAGGGAGTTCGACGGCGAGACCTACGTGCTGGAACGCGGCATCCGCGCCGACCTCTCGATCATCAAGGGGTGGAAGGCGGACGAGGCGGGCAACCTGGTCTTCCGCAAGACGGCGCGCAACTTCAACCAGCCGATGGCCACCGCCAGCCTGATGACGGTGGCCGAGGTGGAGGAGGTGGTGCCGGCGGGTTCGCTTGACCCGGATGCGATCCATGTGCCGGGCATCTACGTGAAACGGCTGATCGTCGGCGCGCCGTATGACAAGAAGATCGAGTTCCGCACGGTGCGCGAAAGGGTGGCGGCGTGATGGGACGTCTTTCCCCCCTCCCCTTCAGGGGAGGGGCTGGGGGTGGGGTGCGAGCGAAGCGAGCCGCTCGACGGGCGGACGGGTCTGTTGGCGCGCGGACGCGCGCGCCCGTCCCTATCCCTTCCCGGGAGGGGAGGGGTATCGGCTTGCTCTCCGCCCTCGTGCTTGCCGGTTGCGCGACGGTGCCGGAGCCGGTGACCCCGCCGGCGGTCTCGCCCCATCTCGCCGGGATGCAGTATCTCTATGGCTCGGGCGAGGCGGCGGCGATCAGCCGCCAGTCGTGGACGTCGCTGGTCGAGTTTGTCGCCATGCGCCTCGCTCGCCGCGAAGTGGACAGCGTCATACTGGACGAGGGCGGCAGTCTGGACTCTCCGCGCTTTCTCCCTTGCGGAGACAAGCCGAAGGCGGCCGTCTTCGATGTCGACGAGACGGTGCTTCTCAACCTCGGCTTCGAGCATGACGATCTGATCGGGCCTGCGGGCCGGCCGTTCGATCCTCGCTGGACGGAGTGGGAAGCAAAGGGCGCGGATGCGGTGGACGAGACTCCGGGGGCCAGGGCGGCGTTGTCCCGGCTGCGTGCCCTTGGCGTGACGGTGGTGTTCAACACCAATCGAAAGGATGCCGTCGGGACGGCCGCCGCGCTCGACGCAGCGGGCCTCGGCCCGGCCGTCCACAAGGATACGCTCTACGTCCAGGGTGACGACGATGCCGGCGAATCGAAGGACGTCCGCCGCCGGTCGATCGCCGCTCGCTTCTGCGTCATCGCCATGGCGGGCGATCAGCTCGGCGACTTCAGCAACCTGTTCAACGATGTGCGGTCCGTCCCGGAGCGCCGGGGAAAGACCGGCCGACCCGCCATCGATCGTCTTTGGGGCCATGGCTGGTTCGTCTTCCCCAACCCCGTCTATGGCAAGGCGCTCAAAGGCACGCCGGATCAGATATTCCCCGCCGACAGGCGGTGGCACCCGACAGGAGTCGAATAATGCCCTGGGATCGCAACCAGATGGCGGCGCGGGCCGCGCGCGAGCTGGAGGACGGCTTCTACGTCAATCTCGGCATCGGCATCCCGACGCTGGTCGCCAACAACATTCCCGCCGGCATGACGGTGACGCTCCAGTCCGAGAACGGGATGCTGGGCATCGGGCCGTTCCCCTATGAGGACGAGGTGGACGCCGACCTCATCAACGCCGGCAAGCAGACGATCAGCGAGCTGCCCTCGTCCAGCTATTTCTCCAGCGCGGACAGCTTCGCGATGATCCGGGGCGGGCATATCGACCTGACCGTGCTGGGCGCGATGGAGGTGGCCGAGACCGGCGACATCGCCAACTGGATGATCCCCGGCAAGATGGTGAAGGGGATGGGCGGGGCGATGGACCTGGTGGCGGGCGTCAGGAAGATCATCGTCGCGATGGAGCATACCTCGAAGAGCGGCGAGCCCAAGTTCATCCCCGCCTGCACCCTGCCGCTGACCGGCCGGAACGTCGTCGACATGATCGTGACCGATCTGTGCGTGTTCCAGCGGGCGGATCATGCGTCGCCGTTCCGGCTGGTCGAGCTGGCGCCGGGGGTGACCGCGGACGAGGTGAGGGCGCGGACGACGGCGCGGTATGACGGGTGAAACAGGGCCGTTCCCCGGCGCGGGCCGGGGTCCGGCGCGATTGTAGGACGCGCGCTGTCCGCGGGTTATGTCATGGGCCGGGCCCTGGCCTTCGCCGGAGACGGATCGTTTCGAGAGTTTGAGCGCCGCATTGTCCCGTCCCGCCCGCCGTTCCGTCCGCCGTCCGTCGCGACGTCATCGCCTGCTCCTGGCGATCGCGGGCATCGCGGCGATCCTGCTCGTCGCGCTCCTCGCCGATCTGGCGACGCGCCGGATCGGCCCGGCCAGGCTGGTGCCCGGCATCGACGGCGCGATCGTCGAGGCGCCGCCGGCGGGCAGCCGGATCGACTATGCCCGGCTGGACGAGCGGCTGCAGCGGCTGGTGGCGACCAGGGGCATGGTCGGGCTGGCGGTCGGCGTCGTCGAGGATGGGCAGATCCGCTTCCTGAAGGGCTATGGCGCGCGCGAGCCGGGATCGGCCGCCCCGGTCGGACTGCGCACCCGCTTCGCCTGGGCGTCGCTGTCCAAGACGGTGGCGGCGACGATGATCGGGACGCTGGCGGCGGACGGCCGCGTGTCGCTGTCGGCGCCCATCTCGACCTATCGCACCTCGCTGCGCCTGCCGGGCGGCGGGGAGAAGGTGGCGACGGTCGAGGACCTGCTCTCCCACCGCACCGGCCTGGTCAAGAATGCGTGGGACGACCGGCTGGAGGACGGCTGGGACCCGCGCGTGATCCGCGCCGAATATTACGTGCTGTCGAACCTTTGCCGGCCGGGCAGCTGCTTCGCCTATCAGAACGTCGCCTATGACGCGGCGCATGAGATCGTCGAGGGCGCGACCGGCGTGCCCTATGCCGAGAGCGTGCGGCGGCGGCTGTTCGGGCCGCTCGGCATGACCGGCGCCTCGGTCGGCGAGGCGGGGCTGCTGGCCGACGACGACTGGGCGCGGCCGACGAACGGCGTGCGCGATTATCCGTTGCAGGTGAATTACTACCATGTCCCGGCCGCCGGCGGGGTCAACTCGACCATCGTCGACCTGGCGCTGTGGCTGCGCGCGCAGATGGGCGCGGCGCCGGGCATCCTGCCGCAGCCGCTGCTCGACGATCTCCACGCGCCGCGCGTCGCCACCGGCCGCACCCGGCGCGAGACCGAATACGACCGGGTGATGCGCGACACCAGCTACGCGCTTGGCTTCCGCAACGCCCATTACGAGGGTGCGCGGCTGATCGGGCATCGCGGCGCCTTCCGCGGCTACCGCTCGCTCCTGTCGTTCGATCCGCGGGCGCGGGTCGGCGTGGTGGCGCTGTGGAACTCGGAGAGCCTGCGCCCCATCGCCATCCCGCTGGAACTGTTCGACATGGCCTACGGGCGGCCGGCGAAGGACTGGCTGCATCTGGACGGGAAGGCGCCTGGCTGATCGGGCGACGAGGGGCGACGGACGCCTTTCGTTTCAGGCGCTCCTGACCTAAAGCACCCGCCATGGCCCGGCCGCGCACGCTCTACGAGAAGATCTGGGACGCCCATGTCGTCGAGCGGCGGACGGACGGGACGTGCCTGATCTATATCGACCGGCATCTGATCCATGAGGTGACCAGCCCGCAGGCGTTCGCGGGGCTGCGGGCGGCCGGGCGCGGGGTGCGACGGCCGGAGCTGACGCTGGCCGTGCCGGACCACAATCTGCCGACCACGGCGCGGCGGCGGGCGGACGGCGGCCGGGTGCCGATCGCCGACACCGCATCGGCGGCGCAGCTCGACGCGCTCGAGCGCAACGCGCCCGCCTTCGGCATCCGCTACATCGCCGACGCCGATGCCGAGCAGGGCATCGTCCACGTCGTCGGGCCGGAGCAGGGCTTCTCGCTGCCGGGCACCACCATCGTCTGCGGCGACAGCCATACCGCCGCGCATGGCGGGCTCGGCGCGCTGGCCTTCGGCATCGGGACCAGCGAAGTGGAGCATGTGCTGGCGACGCAGACGCTGCTGCTCCAGCCGTCGCGGACGATGGCGGTGCGGGTCGAGGGGACGCTCGGCTTCGGGGTCTCCCCCAAGGACGTGGTGCTGGCCATCGTCGGCCGGATCGGCGCGGCCGGCGGCAGCGGCCATGTCATCGAATATACCGGCAACGTGTTCCGCGAGATGTCGGTCGAGGGGCGGCTGACCGTCTGCAACATGTCGATCGAGGCGGGCGCGCGCGCCGGCCTGGTCGCGCCCGACGAGACGACCTTCGCCTATCTGAAGGGCCGGCCGATGGCCCCCGTGGGTGACGAGTGGGACGCGGCGGTGGCTTATTGGCGGACGCTGCCGTCCGATGCGGGCGCCGCCTACGACAAGGTGGTGACGATGGACGCGGGCGCCATCGCGCCGGGCGTCACCTGGGGCACCAGCCCGGAGGATGTGGTCGCGATCACCGGCGTGGTGCCCGATCCCGGCGCCTTCGCCGATCCGGCCAGACAGGCGGCGGCGTGGCGGTCGCTCGACTATATGGGGCTCCG
>CAXTHU010000063.1:0-12784 GCA_964244125.1 uncultured Sphingomonadaceae bacterium | reverse complement strand
ATGTCGCCGGCATCGGCGCGCTGGTCGCCAGCGTCGGGACGGTCGGCGGCCCGGTGACGATCCTCGGCGTCTCGCTCCAGGCCTAGGCCGGCGTGTTCTGGACGATCGGCCTCGTCTCGGCGGGGATCGGCGTCGTCCTCCTCGCCCTCTCCCCCCTCATCAGGAAATGGATGCACGGTGTCAGCTAAGCTCCTCGGCGTCGCCGCCCTCGCCCTCCTCCTCGCCGGTTGCGCGGACGATCATCCCAAATCCGCCTCGTCCGGCAAGGGCGCCACCGCGGGCAGCGGCCCGCGCGTGGCCCTGCCGTGGCGGGGCGATCCCTATCCGTCGACCTACCGCGCCTATCCCGGCGTGCCGACGCTCGTCACCAACGTGACCGTCTTCGACGGCGAGGGCGGGCGGATCGAGGGCGGATCGGTGCTGTTCGCCGACGGCAAGGTGGTGGCGGTCGGCAAGACGGTGGCGACGCCCGCCGGCGCCACGGTGATCGACGGCACGGGCAAGTGGATCACCCCCGGCATCGTCGACATCCACAGCCATCTCGGCGACTATGCCTCGCCCGGCGTCCAGGCCCATTCCGACGGCAACGAGGCGACCGCGCCGACGACGCCCGACGTCTGGGCCGAACACAGCGTCTGGCCGCAGGATCCCGGCTTCAGCCGGGCGCTGGCCAACGGCGGCGTCACCACCCTCCAGATCCTGCCCGGATCGGCCAACCTGATGGGCGGGCGATCGGTGGTCATCAAGAACGTCTACGCCCGCACCGAACAGGGGATGAAGTTCCCGCAGGCGCCCTACGGCCTGAAGATGGCCTGCGGCGAGAACCCCAAGCGCGTCTACGGCGGCAAGGGCCGCGAACCCTCCACCCGGATGGGCAACGTCGCGGTCGACCGGCAGACCTGGGCCAAGGCGGTCGAATATCGCCGCCGCTGGGACAAATACGAGAAGGACGGCGGCGATCCGCCGGCGCGCGACATCGGCATGGACACGCTGGCCGGCGTGCTGGACGGCAGCATCCTCGTCCAGAACCATTGCTACCGCGCCGACGAGATGGCCATCGTCATGGATATGGCCAGGGAGTTCGGCTACCGCGTCTCCACCTTCCACCATGCGGTCGAGGCCTACAAGATCGGCGACCTGCTGAAGGCGAACGGCGTCTGCGCCGCCGTCTGGGCCGACTGGTACGGCTTCAAGATGGAAAGCTACGACGGCATCCGCGAGAACCTGCCGATCCTCCAGCAGGCCGGGGCCTGCGCGATGATCCATTCGGACGACGCCAACGGCATCCAGCGGCTGAACCAGGAGGTCGCCAAGGCGCTCGCCGCCGGCCGGCGCGCCGGGATCGACGTCTCGGATGCCGCCGCCTGGGAGTGGCTCAGCCTCAACCCCGCCAGGGCGCTCGGCATCGCCGATCGCACCGGCAGCCTGAAACCCGGCAAGATGGCCGACGTGGTGCTGTGGAACGGCAACCCGTTCAGCGTCTATACCCGGCCCGAAAAGGTCTGGATCGACGGCGCGCTGCTGTACGACGCGGACGATCCGAAGCGCCGCCCGGTGTCGGACTTCGAGCTTGGCCAGCCCGGCGAAGGGGACGTGAAATGAAGGCGCTGCTCCTCTCCATGGCGGCGCTCGCCGCCGCCGCTCCCGCCGGCGCGGAAACGATCGCCATCACCGGCGGCAAGGTGGCGCTGGGCGACGGATCGGCGCCGATCGACAACGGCACCGTCATCATCCGCGACGGCCGCATCGCCGCCGCCGGCGCGAATGTCGCCGTGCCCGCCGGGGCGCGGGTGGTGGATGCGGCCGGCAAGTGGGTCGCGCCCGGCTTCGTCGCCGGCGTCACCAATGTCGGCCTGGTCGGGGTGGAGGGGGTCGAGGAGACCAACGACGCCGCCGCCCGCACCGCGCCCTTCTCCGCCGCGATCGACGTCGCGCCGGCGATCGATCCGACAAGCATGGCGCTCGGCGTCACCCGCGCCAGCGGCGTCACCCGCGCCTTCGTCGCCCCCGATGCCGCCGGCGGCATCTTCGCGGGCCAGGGCGCGGTGATCGATCTCGGCAACGACATGGATGCCGTGACCAAGCCCCGCGCGTTCCAATATGTCGAGTTCGGCGAGACCGGCGCGCGCCGCGCCGGCGGCAGCCGCCCGGCCAATTTCGCCGCCTTCCGCGAAGCGCTGGCGCAGGCGCGCGCCTTCGCCCGCTCGCCCGCGGGCTTCGACGGCAACAGCAGGGACGCGCTCCTCACTCGCGCCGATGCCGAGGCGTTGCAGCCGGTCGTGGCCGGCCGCGAGCCGCTGCTCGTCCATGTCGAGCGCGCCAGCGACATCCTCGCCGTGCTGGACCTGCGGCGCGAGTTCCCGGGACTGAAGCTGGTGCTGGTCGGCGTGACCGAAGGCTGGACGGTCGCGCGGCAGATCGCCGCGTCGGGCGTGCCGGTGATCGCGGGCGCACTGACCGACCTGCCGGAAAGCTTCGAGGCGCTGGCCGCCACCCAGTCCAACGTCGGGCGGATGGCGGCGGCGGGCGTGAAGGTGGCGATCTCCTCGATCGACGCCAGCGCGCCGCGCAACGAGGCGCGGCTGCCGCAGCTCGCCGGCAACCTCGTGGCGCTCGGCCGGATGCCCGGCGCCACGGGTCTCAGCTGGGGCGCGGCGCTCGCCGCCATCACCTCGCGCCCGGCCGAGGCGCTGGGCATGGGGGCCGAGTTCGGCGCGCTGAAGCCGGGCGCGCGCGCCGACGTGGTGGTGTGGGAAGGCGACCCGCTGGAACTGGCCTCCACCCCGGTGGCGATCTGGATCGACGGCGTGGCCCAGCCCTTGACGAGCCGCCAGACGCGGCTGCGCGATCGGTATCTGCGGCCGCAGGAGGGGGTTCTGCCGAAGGCCTACGAGCGGTAGGCTGCAAACATTGGGTTCCCCGGCGGAGGCCGGGGCCCAATTGGGGGACGTGGCGATGGAGAGGAAAGCGCGTCACTCCATGGCCTTTCCAACTGGGCCCCGGCCTTCGCCGGGGAACGGAGAAGGCAGGTGCTCACCCTCTCCTACTCCCGCACCCATGCCCGCCGCCCGCCCACCCACGTCTCCAGCACCTTCGTCTCGCGCAGCTCCGCCGGCGTCGCCGCCGTGATGTCGCGGTCGACCAGCAGGAAATCGGCCATGTGCCCCGGTTCCAGCCCGCCCAGCCGGTCCTCGGCGAAGCCGGCGTAGGCCGCGCCGACGGTGAAGGCGGCGAGCGCCTGGCCCAGCGTCAGCTTCTCCTGCGGGCGCCAGCCCCCGGGCGGCTCGCCATGCACGTCCTCGCGGCTGATCGCGGCGGCGAGGCCGGGTAAGGGATTGGAACTCTCGACCGGAAAGTCGGAGCCGAAGGCGAGCGGCGTGCCCTGCGCCAGCATCGTCGCCCAGGCATAGGCCCCGCCGAGCCGCGCCTGGCCCAGCCTGGCCTCGGCCATCCGCCAGTCGGAGGTCTCGTGCGTCGGCTGCATCGACGCGACGGTGCCATGGCGGGCGAAGCGCGGCAGATCGGCGACATCGACGATCTGGGCATGCTCGATCCGCCAGCGGCGATCGCCCTTGTAGGTCGCCGACAGCTCGTCGATCGCGTCCAGCACCTGCGCGTTGGCGGCGTCGCCGATGGCGTGAACGGCGATCTGGAAGCCGTCCATCGCCGCCCGGCTCATCAGGTTGCGCAGTTGCGCGTCGTCGTGGAACAACAGCCCCTTCTCGCCCGGCGCATCGGCGTAGGGCGCCTTCAGCGCCGCCCCGCGCGAGCCGAGCGCGCCGTCGGCGAACAGCTTCACCCCGACCAGCTTCAGCCGCCCGTCATACAGCCACGGCGTCGGCCCGCTGCCGCCGACCGCCAGCGCCGTCTCGACGCCGAGGCCATAGGAGAGGATGCGGATGCGCAGCCGTCCGGCATCGCCCAGCCGCCGCATGACCATCCAGTCCTCCCCCGCCGTCCCCATGTCGGCGACGGTGGTGAGGCCTTGGGCGAGCAGCATGTCCTGCGCCTTGGCCAGCGCCTGGTCGCGCTCGCGCGGCTGGGGCGGGGGGACGGCGGCCTCGATCAGCTTGCGCGCCGCATCGACGAAGACGCCGGTCGGCCGGCCCCTGGCGTCGCGGACGATGCGGCCGCCGGGCGGGTCCTTCGTCGCCGCCGTCACGCCCGCCGCCGCCATCGCCGCGCCGTTCGCCCACAGCGCATGTCCGTCGACGCGGGCGAGAACCACCGGCCGATCCCGCACCACCTGGTCGAGATCGGCGGCGGTCGGGAAACGGCCGAGCCCCCAGCGCTCCTGGTTCCACCCGCCGCCCTGGATCCACGGCGGCGTCGGGTGGGCGGCGGCATGGGCGGCCAGGCGGCCCTGCGCGTCCGCCAGCGTCGCCGTGTCGGCGAGGTCCAGCCGCAGCGCCGAAAAGCCCAGCTCCATCACATGGCCATGCGCGTCGATCAGCCCGGGGATCAGGTGACGCCCCTTGCCGTCCAGCCTGAAGTCGAGCTTGTCCGGCCGCCTGTCCCCCTTGTCGAGCAGCCGCGCCACCCGCCCCTCGGGCGTCACCAGCAGCCCGGTGAAACGGCGGATCGCCCCCTTCGCATCGACGGTGATGCCGTCGACATTGTCGACCAGCCCATCTGCATGGGCGGACGAGGCGAGGCAGAGGAGGACGGCGCAGAGCGCGGGAAGTCTTGAGGACATGTCGATCGCCTCTTCGTGATCCCGGCGAACCGGGCGCTTGCACTGCCGGTTAGAGCGGATCGGTGCGGTTGGTCGAGGGGCAAGACGCGGTTGGCAATACGACGATCAACTCCCCTCCCTGGGGAGGGGCCGGGGGTGGGTAGGGGCTTGCGTGATCGCATCGAGAATTGCGCCGACGACACCTTCAGGGCTGTCGTCGAGTTCGCTGTTCCAGAACCTCAGAACCGTCCAGCCTTGGGCTTCAAGATATGCGGTACGCTCCGCGTCCGCCGCAACGTTGGTTGCGTGCTGTCTGCCATCGAGTTCGACAGCAAGCCTCGCCGTGCGGCAGGCGAAATCGACAATGTAATGACCAACGACGCACTGGCGCGTGAAGCGTGGCCGCTGATCGCGGAGTAGGTGCCATAGCAGCCGCTCCGCCGGTGTCGCCTCGCGGCGCAGGCGACGCGAGGCGGCGGTCAGTTCGGGCGGTGTCCGTTGCATCAGGGACAGCTGACCGATGGCGCGCAAGCGGCCACCCACCCCCGACCCCTCCCTTCCAGGGAGGGGAGAGATACCCTGATCTGGTCGACTCCACTCGCCCATCACCCCCGGTCGAACCGGCGCAGCAGCGCGGTGTTGTCGTCGTGGCCGAAGCCCATCGCCTGGACGTCGCCGTAGAACTGGTCGACCAGCGCGGCCAGCGGCACGCTCGTGCCCGCGCTGCGCGCCTCGTCGATGGCCAGCGCCAGTTCCTTGCGCATCAGGTCGACGGTCATGCCGAAGTCGTATTCGCGCGCCGTCATCGTCGCCCAGCGATTCTCCAGCCACCAGCTCGACGCGGCGCCGCCCGACATCGCCTCGAACACGCGATCGAGGTCGAGATCGGCGGCGCGGGCCAGCGCGATCGCCTCGGCCAGGCTCTGGATGATGCCGGCGATGGCGATGCGGTCGATGCGCTTGGCCTGCTGCCCGGCGCCGGCGCGGCCGATATGGACGATGCGCGCGGCATAGGCGCGCATCACCGGCTCGGCGGCGGCGAAGCTGGGCTTCGTGCCGCCGCACATCAGGGAGAGCTGGCCCTTTTCCGCCCCCTTCTGCCCGCCCGACATCGGCGCGTCGACCACCAGCAGTTCGCGGTCCCTGCCCTCCACCGCGACCTGGCGGGCGAGGCGGGCGGAGACCGCGCTGTGATCGACGAACAACGTGCCCCGGGCCATCGCGCGGAAGGCGCCGGCCTGTCCCAGCGCCACCTCCTCCAGATCGTAATCGTCGCCGACGCAGGTGACGACCACCTCCGCCTCGCGCGCGGCATCGGCCGGGGTGTCGGCGACGGCGCCGCCGTGGCAGCCGACCCAGGCATCGGCCTTGGCGCGGGTGCGGTTGTGGACGGTGAGCGCGTGGCCGGCGGCGGCGAGGTGTCCCGCGATCGGCCCGCCCATCACGCCCAGGCCGATGAATCCGATCCGCGCCATGGGCGGCACGCATAAGCCGAGTTTCACGCCCGCGCCAGATGGTCTAGTTGCGCCGGATGGCTACCGCTCTCTATCCGGCCCCCGACGCCCCCTTCGTCACGATCGACGACGTCCGCGCCGCCGCGGCCCGCATCGCCGGCGCGATCGTCCGCACGCCGACGCTCCACTCGCAGACCCTGTCGAAGCTGACCGGCGCCAATGTCTGGCTGAAGTTCGAGAACCTCCAGTTCACCGCCGCCTACAAGGAACGCGGCGCGCTCAACAAGCTGCTGCTGATGGACGCGACATCCCGCGCGCGCGGCGTGATCGCGGCGTCGGCGGGCAATCATGCGCAAGGCCTCGCCTATCATGCCGCGCGGCTGGGCGTGCCGGCGACGATCGTCATGCCGCGCCACACGCCGACGGTGAAGGTGGAGCAGACCCGCAGCCACGGGCCGGAGATCATCCTGGCGGGCGAGAATGTCGACGAATCGCTCGTCCATGCGCTGGCGCTGGCGGAGACGCGCGGGCTGACGCTGGTCCACCCGTTCAACGACGTCGACATCATCGCCGGCCAGGGCACGGTGGCGCTGGAGATGCTGGCCGACGTGCCGGAGATCGACGCCATGGCGGTGCCGATCGGCGGCGGCGGGCTGATCTCCGGCTGCGCCACGGTGGCGCGCGCGGCGGGACGGACGATCGAGATGATCGGGGTGGAGGCCGAACTCTATCCCTCGATGTACAACCGGCTGCGCGGCACGAACCTGCCCTGCCAGGGCGACACGCTGGCCGAGGGCATCGCCGTCAAGCGGCCGGGCGACATCACCGCCGCGATCATCGCCCGGACGGTGGACGACATCGTGCTGGTGGCCGAGCGCGAACTGGAGCGGGCGGTGGCGCTGCTGCTCCAGATCGAAAAGACGGTGGTCGAAGGGGCGGGCGCCGCCGGGCTGGCGGCGCTGCTGGCGCATCCGGAACGGTTCGCCGGGCGCAACGTCGGCGTCGTGCTGTGCGGCGGCAACATCGACACGCGGCTGCTGGCCAACGTCCTGCTGCGCGATCTCGCCCGCTCGGGCCGGCTGGCGCGGCTGCGCATCCGGCTGAAGGACCAGCCGGGGCAATTGTTCAACGTCGCCCGCGTGTTCGACGAGCAGCAGGTGAACATCATCGAGGTCTATCACCAGCGCGTCTTCACGACGCTGCCGGCCAAGGGCCTCATCACCGACATCGAGTGCGAGGCACGCGACGCGGCGCATCTGGAGCGGCTGATGGAGGCGCTGGCGCGGGCCGGCTACGAGGTCAGCCGGGTGGAGCTTGCTTAACCCTGTTTCCCAATGTTCCGGTCTTTCCCGGACGCTATGGATCGCGCATAGTCCCGCCGTTTTCCGCCTCAAGGAGCCGCCTGGCCGGTGACCGCGCCTTTCCGCTTCCCGCGCTTCTTCGTGACGACGCCGTCGCCCTGCCCCTATCTGGCCGGGCGGACGGAGCGGAAGGTGTTCACCGAGCTGAACGGCCCCAACGCCGCCGAGCTGAACGACGCGCTCGGCCGGATCGGCTTCCGCCGCTCGCAGCTGGTCGCCTATCGGCCGAGCTGCATCGACTGCCAGGCCTGCGTCTCGGTGCGGGTTGTCACCGAAAACTTCCGCCCCAATGCCACCCAGCGCAAGCTGATCCGCCGCCATGGCGATCTGGCGGTGAGCGCGTGCAAGCCGTGGACCACCGAGGAGCAGTTCGCCCTGCTGCGCCGCTATCTGGCGGTGCGCCATCCGGGCGGCGGCATGGCCGAGATGGACGATTTCGACTTCGCCGACATGGTCGAGCAGACGCCGGTCAAGACCTTCGTCATCGAATATCGCGAGCCGGCGGGCATCGACGGCCGCCCCGGCAAGCTGGTCGGCGCGTGCCTGACGGACCAGCAGGCCGACGGCCTGTCGATGATCTACAGCTTCTTCGATCCGGTGACCGAGGACAATGCGCGGCCCGGCCTCGGCACCTACATCATCCTCGACCATATCCGCCGCGCCGGGCGGGCGGGGTTGCCTTATGTCTATCTCGGCTACTGGGTCGAGGGTTCGCCGCGGATGCAGTACAAGGTCCGCTTCCGCCCGATGGAGCGGCTGGGGCCGAACGGCTGGGCGGGGTTCGAGCCGCGGGGGTGAGGACGGCGGCTTGGGGTTATTGAACCGTCCACGATACGAGCCCCGGTCGCTGCGAACCGCCGGGGCTCGAACGCCCGAACGGATAGCCTGACGCGCCGCGCCCTTGACGCGGGCGCCGGTGCGAAGATCGGCACGACAGAGGAACGATCTACTCCGCCGCCGCCTCCTCCCACCCTGCCATGAAGGGCGGGTCGGGGATGGTGTCGCGGGCTTCGTTCAGCAGCATCGACCAGCGGGCCGAGAGGTCGTCGAAATAGGCGTCGGCCGCCTCGATGCGACGGCGGACGACGGCACGGGCGCGGTCGGCGGGGATGGCGATCAGGTCGAGCGGACGGCCGACGGCGAGGTTCGAGCGGATGGTCGAATCGAACGAGATCAGCCCGACCTTCACCGCCTCTTCAAGCGGCGTGTGGTAATGGAGCGCGCGGTCGAGGATGGGCTTGCCGTATTTGGTCTCGCCGATCTGGAGGAAGGGCTGGTCGGGCTGGCACTCGACGAAATTGCCCGCCGAATAGATGTGGAAGAGCTTCAGCGGCTCGTCCCCCACCCGTCCGCCGAGCAGCACCGAGATGGTCGCCGGCACCTTGGCCGATTCCAGCCCGGGCTTCATCGCGTCGCGCGTCTGCGCCACCGCCTCGCCGACCAGCTGCGCCACGCGGAACATGCTGGTCATATGCGCGACGAGGCGCGGCGGCGTGTCCTCGGCCAGCGCCGGCAGCCCCTCGGCGAGCAGGCCGAGCGCGGTCTGGGTGATGGAGAGGTTGCCCGAGGTCGCCGCCACGATCAGCCGGTCGGCGTCGTCGGCGAGGAAATGCAGCTTCCGGTAGCTGGAGATGTTGTCGACCCCGGCGTTGGTCCGCGTGTCGGCGATCATCACGATCCCGTCCGCCAGATTCATGCCGACGCAATAGGTCATGCGACCGGCCCCTCGGCCGAGACGGTGACGGCGACGTCCAGCCATTCGTCGCCGCCGCCGACGCGCGCGCCGCGCAGCGGCGACGCCTCCTCGTAATCCAGCCCGGTGGCGACGCGGACATAGCTGCCGTCGGGGCAGCGGTCGTTGGCCGGATCGAAGCCGATCCAGCCATAGCCCGGCACATGCACCTCGGCCCAGGCATGGGTCGCGCGCTGCGGCCCGGCCCGGTCGACGCGGTGGAGATGGCCGGAGACGTAGCGCGCGGGCAATCCCGCCGACCGCGCGCCGGCGATCATGATGTGGGCGAAATCCTGGCAGACGCCGGTCGCCTCGGCGAAGGCCGCCCCGGCGGTGCGGGTGACGTCGGGCACCGGCCCGGCGTCGAAGGCGACCTGATCGTGCAGCCGCTTCATCAGCGCGTGCATCCCGCCGAGCGGCCCGCCGCCCACAGCGATGGCGTCGGCGGTGAAGGCGACGATCTCCGGCGTCGCCTGGGCCAGCGGCGAGGCGCGGGTGTAGAGGACCGGCGGCAGCGGCTCGACCGAACCCGCCACCATGCCGGCCCGGTCGTCGGTCAGCACCTCGCCGGTGACCGCGATGCGGATGCGATCGATCGGGCCGTTGACGTAGAGCATCGTCGTCTCGTTGCCATGGCCGTCGCGCCCCGATTTCAGCCGCGCGTCGCAGTCGACGTCGATCTGCCAGCCGATGACGTTCTGCCCGGCGAAGGTGCCGGGGGTGACGCGCAGCAGCTGCACCAGCCGCGACTGGGGTTGCGAGAAGCTGTAGACGGTCTCGTGCCGGATGAAGAGGCGCATGGGGTCAGCCGAACCTGAACTGCTCGCCGATCGCCCGGTCGAGCCGGCCGTTCTCGGCGATGAAGGCGGCGAGCCACTCGTGCAGGCCCCCCTGGATGATGGCGGTCAGGCTCGCGCGGCTGAGCGCGGTCTGGCGCAGCCGCGCCATGCGATCCGCCTCGCCCTGCAACCCGGTCCGCTTGCCGATCGCGTTGAGCAGCGTCACGACCTCCTCGCAGGAGGCGGCCAGCGAGCGCGGCATCTCGGTCCGGAGCACCAGCAGGGCGACGACCAGCCGCGGCTGGAGCCCGTCGCGATAGAGCCAGCGATAGGCGGTGACGGCCGACACCGTCTGGAGGATGGTGGTCCACTGGTCGCGGTCGATCGGGCCGCCGACCTTCTCCCCCTCGGGCAGGAGGAGGTGGTATTTGACGTCGATCAGCCGCGCGGTGTTGTCCGCCCGTTCGATCGTCGCGCCCAGCCGCACGAAGAAGCTCGCCTCGTTGCGCAGCATCCGGTGGAGCGCGCCCTCGAACCCCCGCGCCTCGGCCTTCAGTTGGTCCAGGAGAACCAGCGTCTCCGCCCCGCCGCAGGCCTGGCCGCTGTCGCGCAGGCCCAGCCACGCGCGGTTGATCGCCTCCCACGCCTCGCGCGACAGCGCGGTGCGCACCGCGCGGGCGTTGGAGCGGGCATGATCCAGGCAGGAGCGGATCGAATTGGGATTGTCGCCGTCGAGCGTCAGATAACGGGTGATCGCGGCCGGATCGGGCGCGACCCCGGTAGCGCGGAAACGGACGTCGGCGCCGGCGACCTTCAGCGCGCTGTCCCACGCCCCCTCGCCCGCCGGCCGGTGGGACAGCGAATCGAGCCGGATCGTCGCCTCGATCAGCCGCGCGGTGAACTCGGCGCGCTCGACATAGCGGCCGATCCAGTAGAGGTGCGAGGCGGTGCGCGACAGCATCCTAGTCCCCTCTCCCCTCTGGGGAGAGGGTCAGGGAGAGGGGGAGTCGTATCAGCGGAGATCGGCGCTTGTGCGGATCGCCCGGCCCCTCTCCCAGCCCTCTCCCCGGAGGGGAGAGGGCTTCAAGAACGATCCCCCTCACCGCCGCACCTGCGACTGGCTCTGGCTCCCGCCGCCCTGGCTCTGCGACTGGCCCTGTTCCGCCTTCGGTTCGGCCAGGATCAGGCTGTCCTTGGTACCGCCGCCCTGCGACGAGTTCACCACCAGCGAACCTTCGCGCAGCGCGACGCGGGTGAGGCCGCCCGGCACGATGCACACGCCGCCGGTGCCCGTCAGGCAGAAGGGGCGGAAATCGACGTGGCGCGGGGCGACGCCGCTTTCGACCAGCGTCGGCACGGTGGAGAGCGCCAGCGTCGGCTGGGCGATGTAGCGATGCGGCTCGGCCACCAGCGCGGCGCGGAAGGCGTCGATCTCCGCCCGGCTGGCGGTCGGGCCGACCAGCATCCCGTAGCCGCCGGAGCCGTCGACCAGCTTCACCACCAGCTTATCGAGATGGTCGAGGGTATACTTCAGCCCGTCCGCCTCGCGGCAGCGCCAGGTCTCGACATTGGGCAGCTTCGCCTCGCCGCCCGAATAGAAGCGGACGATCTCGGGCATGTAGCTGTAGATCGCCTTGTCGTCGGCGATGCCGGTGCCGGGCGCGTTCACCAGGGCGACGTTGCCGGCGAGATAGGCCGCCATCAGCCCCGGCACGCCCAGCACCGAATCCGAACGGAAGAACAGCGGGTCGATATAGTCGTCGTCGATCCGCCGGTAGACCACGTCGACGCGCACCCGCCCCTCGATCGTCCGCATCCAGACGAAATCGTCGTCCACCTCCAGGTCGGCCGCCTCGACCAGTTCGATGCCGAGATTGTCGGCCAGGAAGCTGTGTTCGTAGAAGGCCGAATTGAAGTGGCCCGGCGTCAGCAGCACGCAGACCGGCTCGTGCCCGGCCCCCTTGGGCGCGACCGAGCGCAGCGTCTGGAGCAGGCTGTCGGGATAGTTGTCGACCGGCTGGACCTGGTACATCTCGAACAGTTCGGGGCACAGGCGGATCATCGCCTCGCGATTCTCCAGCATGTAGGAGACGCCGGACGGGGTGCGGGCATTGTCCTCCAGCACGAAGAAGTCGTCCGCGCCGGTGCGGACGAGGTCGATGCCGCAGATATGGGCGTAGATGCCGTGCGGCGGCCGCGCGCCGGCCACCTGGGTGCGGAACTGGGGGTTGGCGAGGATCAGCTCGGGCGGCAGGAACCCCTCCTTCAGGATGCGCCGCTCGCCATAGACGTCGTCCAGGAAGGCGTTGATCGCCAGCACCCGCTGTTCCAGCCCGGCGCGCAGCGTCTCCCATTCGGGCGCGGTGAACATGCGCGGGACGATGTCGAACGGGATGATCCGCTCCGACGCCTCCTCCTCGCCATAGACGGCGAAGGTGATGCCGAGCTGGCGGAAGGCGGCCTCGGCGGCGCGCTGGCGCCGGTCCAGTTCGCCGGTCGGCGTGTCGGCGATCCAGCGGGCGAGATCGGCGAACTCGGGACGCGACGATCCGCCCGCGCCGGGTGCGGCGCCGGGCGGTCCCATGATCTCGTCATATGCGCGTGCCGCCATGCCGCCCCTTTTCCGGCTCCGGCCCGACAGTGCAACGGAAAGCGCGTGGCGCACAAGCGGGATGGCGGGGAGACGATCGGATTGCCGCCGACCTCGCACCCGGCCTGTTCGCTCACGCCGCCGGGACGCGTGTACGACATGGTCTTTCGCTTTACGCTGCCGGAAAGCCGTA
>CAXTHU010000062.1:0-13051 GCA_964244125.1 uncultured Sphingomonadaceae bacterium | reverse complement strand
CGACATCCTCGCCCACGGCCGCAGCCGGGCGATGATGCCGCGCTCGCTGATCCTGGAGCCGACCCGCGAGCTCGCCGCCCAGGTCGCCGAGAACTTCGAGAAATACGGCAAGTATCACCGGCTCAGCATGGCGCTGCTGATCGGCGGCGTGTCAATGGGCGACCAGATGAAGGCGCTGGAAAAGGGCGTCGACGTCCTCATCGCCACGCCCGGCCGGCTGATGGACCTGTTCGGGCGCGGCAAGATCCTGCTGTCGGGCTGCGCCACCCTCGTCATCGACGAGGCGGACCGGATGCTCGACATGGGGTTCATCCCCGATATCGAGGAGATCTGCACCAAGCTGCCGGTCACCCGCCAGACGCTGCTGTTCTCGGCGACCATGCCGCCGCCGATCAAGAAGCTGTCCGACAGGTTCCTGTCCAACCCGAAATATGTCGAGGTCGCGCGCCCCGCCTCGGCCAACACCTCGATCGACCAGAAGCTGGTCGAGGTCTCGTCCGCGCGCGGCAAGAAGGCGACGCTGGAGCGGCTGCTGCGGGCCGAGGACATGACGACCGCGATCATCTTCTCCAACCGCAAGACGATGGTGCGCGAGCTGGCGCAGGGGCTGAAGCGCGAGGGCTTCAGCGCCGGCGAGATCCACGGCGACATGGAGCAGGCCGAGCGGATCCGCGAGCTGGACCGCTTCAAGGGCGGCGAGATCAACATCCTCGTCGCCTCCGACGTCGCCGCGCGCGGGCTGGACGTCAAGGGCGTCAGCCACGTCTTCAACTTCGACGTGCCGTGGCATCCGGACGATTACATCCACCGCATCGGCCGCACCGGCCGCGCCGGCGCCACCGGCAAGGCCTATACGCTGGCGACCCCCGACGATGCCGAGGCGGTGGCCAATATCGAGAAGCTGACCGGCATGGCGATCCCCCGCCTCGACCAGGGCGCCGCGCCGGCCGCACCGGCCCCCGCGGCCGCCACGCCGCGGGCCCCCGCGCCCGCGCCCTCCCGTGGCCGCGCCGCCGCGGCGCCGACGCCGGACGAACGCCCGGCCCGGCCGCCCCGCGAGCGCGCGCCGCGCGCTCGTCCCGCCGCCGAAACGAAATCGTCGGTGCCTGCCACCGAGCCGCGCGCCCAGGACAAGCCCCGACTTTCGCAGGACAAGGACGATTCCGGCGGCTGGAACGGGCCGATTCCGGCCTTTCTGGAACAGGCTCTCCGGCCCTGAGGGCTTGGCGGCTTCGCGCTTTCTTTACCAATCACGGCTAGAACCAGGCCGTGGGGGGTGACGGCATCTGGTCGTCATCCGGGGACGGATCGAGAGGGCGCCGTGAGCCAGACGACCGAGATCATCGAGCGTATCCGGACGCTCATGGAAGAGGGCGAGATCGCGCCCACGCCATCGAACTACGAGTTCTGGTATCGCTACGTCACCCGCGCCGACCTGGAACTCGTCGAGGCGATCGACGCGGTGCGCCGCAACGCCGGCCGCGTCGGCGGGCGGGCGATGGACAACATCCGGCGCGAGCTTTACGGCGGCGCCGGGCGCGGCACGATCGGCCGGCTGCTCGACGATACCGAGCGGCAGATCGAGCGGATGTGCCAGTATGTCGAGAAATCCGAGGTCGACACGCGCGACTATCGCGTCCAGCTCGACGACGGGCAGCAGCGGCTGGCCGGCAACGCCGCGCTGGAAAAGCAGCGGGCGATGCTGGCCGAGATGGTGCTGGCCACCAACGCCATGATCGAGAAGACGAACCTGCTTGAGACCGAGCTGGCCCAGTCGTCCAGCCAGATCAACACGCTGAAGGCCGACCTGGAGGTCGCCCGATCGGAATCGCGCACCGATCCGCTGACCGGCCTGCACAACCGCAAGGCCTGCGCCGACTATCTCGACGCCCATGTCACCCGCGCCCATTCCGAGATGCGCGTGCTGGGGCTGGTCTTCCTCGACATCGACCATTTCAAGCGCTTCAACGACAGCTTCGGCCATCGCATGGGCGACGAGGTGCTGAAGCTGGTCGCGGTCAGCCTGGAGAAGTTCTTCCACGGCATCGGCTTCCCGGCGCGCTGGGGCGGCGAGGAGTTCGTCATCGTCGTGCCCGGCAAGGGCATCGCCGAAGTGGCCGAGATCGCCGAACGCTTCCGCGCCTTCATCGGCTCGCGCACCGTGCGGGCGAAACAGTCGCATCGCGACGTCGGCCGCATCACCGTCTCGCTCGGCGTCGCCCAGCTCGACCGCGAGGAGACGCCGCAGGCGCTGATCGATCGCGCCGACCGCATGCTCTACGAAGCCAAGGCGGACGGGCGGAACCGCGTCGCGGTGGACTGGCCGGGCGGGGCGAAGGAAGCCGCGGCGGCCTGACGGCGGTTCGGGGTCAGTCCGGAAGGGTCAGCGTCGCCCGCAGGCCGCCGAGCGGCGAGGCGCCGAGCGCCAGCGAGCCGCCATGCAGCTCGGCCAGCTCGCGCGCGATCGGCAAGCCGAAGCCGTGGCCGTCGCCCTGCTCGTCGAGGCGGAGGCCCGGCACCAGCGCCCGGTCGATGCCGTCGCCGGCGATGCCGGGACCGTCGTCGTCGATCGTGATCGCCACCGACGATGCGTGTTTCATGGCGCCGACCTCGATCCGGCGCCTCGCCCACTTCCAGCCGTTGTCGAGCAGGTTGCCGAGCATCTCGTCGAGATCCTGCGGATCGCATTTCACCGTCAGGTCGGTCGCGATGTCCGTGCCCGCCGCGATCCCGCGCTCGGCATGGATGCGGGACAGCGCGTCGGCCAGATCGGCGACGGCGATCCCGAGCGGGATCCGCGGCTGACCGGGCGCGCCGGGGGATGCGGCGCGCGCGCGCCCGAGGTGATGCCGGATGGCGCGATCGATCCGGGCGACGAGATCGGCCAGCTCGCCGTCCGGATCGCGGCCATCCCGCCCGAGCTTCAGCCCGAGCGCCGCGAGCGGCGTCTTGAGGCTGTGGGCGAGGTTCGCGACATGGCCGCGCGCGCGCGCCAGCGCCGCGTCGTTCTCGTCGATCAGCCCGTTGAGCTCGCCGACCACGTCGCGCAGCTCGACCGGCTGATCGCCCGGCACATGCCTGATCCTGCCGGCGCGGACATCGCCGAGCGACGCGGTCAGCCGGGCCAGCGGCTTGAGGCCGATCCGCAGCTGCAACAGCGTCGCCAGGAGGAGGAAGAGGCCCAGTGCCGCCAGCGACAGCAGCAGCGGCGCGGTCGCGGCGCGGCGCATGCGGTCGATCGCGTCGCGCGGTGCGGCGACCGTGATCGTGACGATGCCGCCGCTCGTCCGCCGGCTCAACGTCCGCGCATGGAGGTCCGGGCTCGCCTCCGACCGGGGCCGGCCGCGGTCCCGGTCGCGTCGCCATCCCGGCGGCTCCGGCGGCGCGCGCAAATCCTCGCGCGCAAGGATCGCGCCGGAGTCCAGGGTCCGGCCCGGCGCGTCGATCCGCCAGCTCCAGCCATGGTCGTACCGGGTGAAGGGGCCGATCGCATCGAGCATCACGCGATCGACCGACCCGTCGGGGCGGACGGTCCGCGCGAGCAGCGCGATCTGCGCGTCCAGCCGCTCGTCGAACCCGCGCGTGACGAAGCGGTCGAGCACCCGGCCGATCGACAGGCTGGCGAACAGCAGGGCGATCGCGGTGAAAGCCAGCGCGGCGAGCAGCAGCCGTGCGCGGATCGACCGGGGAACGATCCCGATCGTCACGTCGATGGCGCCGTCTTCATCGCGGCCCCGCCGTCAGCCGATAGCCGCGTCCGCGCACCGTCTCGATCATGGCGGCGCCGATCTTGCGCCGCAGCCGCCCGACGATCACCTCGATCGAGTTCGAATCGACGTCGGCATCGCCTTCGTAGACCCGCTCGATCAGGTCGGCGCGCTCGATCACGACCTCGCGGCGGAGCATCAGCGCCGAGAGGACGCGCCATTCGAAGGCGGTGAGCTTCAGCGGCAGGCCGTCGAGTTCGAAGGTGCCGAGCTGCGCGTCGAAGGCCAGCGGCCCGCAGGTCACGCGCGCGGCGGCATGCCCCGCCGCGCGCCGCACCAGCGCGCGCAGCCGCATGACGACCTCCTCGATGCGGAACGGCTTGACGAGATAGTCGTCGGCGCCGGCCTTGAAGCCCTCGACCTTTTCCGACCAGCCGTCGCGCGCGGTGAGGATCAGCACGGGCAGGTCGCGGCCGCCGGCGCGCCATTCGCGCAGGACGGAGATGCCGTCGCGCTTCGGCAGGCCCAGGTCCAGCACGGCGGCGTCGTAGCGTTCGGTCGCGCCGAGATGCGCGCCGTCCTCGCCGTCGCCGGCGACGTCGACGACGAAATGCTCGGCCCGCAGCGCGCGCGCGATCCCGCCGGCCAGCATGGCATCGTCCTCGACCAGCAACACCCGCATCCACGCTCCTTCGGGGTCCATCCTGGCAAGCCAAGCCAAACCGAAACTGAACGGCGCGGTTCAGCATGGGTCGAGCGCCGCAGCCTAGAAGCGGAGCATCGCATCACCAAGAGGAGCCGTCCGATGATCGACCATGAGAACCCCACCGTGTCCCCGCGCCGCCGCCGTCCGATGCTGCTGCTGGCCGCGGCCGGGCTGCTGGGGGTGGGCGGCGCGCTCGGCGCGGTCGTCGTCGCGACGACGCGGCCGGCCGTGACGATGGCCCCCGCCGTCCCGGTCGCGATCCGCGCGCTGTCGTCCGACGGCATCGTCACCATCCGCGGCCGCGTCGCCGAGGTCTACGGCAACAAGTTCGTCATGGCCGACGCCAGCGGCCGCGCGCTGGTCGATACCGGCCGCCGGGGCGAGGACGGCACGCTGGTGAAGGGCGGCGAGCCGGTCACCGTCCAGGGCCGTTTCGACCATGGCTTCGTCCGTGCCGCCTTCCTGATCGGCGCCGACGGCAAGGTGAAGGCGCTCGGCCCGCTCGGCCGCCCGCCGCACGACCGCGACGGGCCGCCGCGCCCGCCGCATGGCGGCGACGATCGCCGCGCCCCGCCGCCGGCCGCGTCGGTCTCGACGCCGACCACCGTTGCGCCGGCCCCGGTCGGCGCCTGACCTTCGTTCCGGGATGATCCTGCCGTGAGGATCGCCCTCGTCCGCCGTCACTCGACAGCGGCGGGGGCGATCACCATATCCCCGCGCGATGGAGGTTCTCATGGCAACTTACCGCAAGACGGACGAGGCGGTCGCCGCGCTGACGCCCGAGCAATATAGCGTCACCCAGCGCAACGGGACGGAACGGCCCGGCACCGGCGCGCTGCTGAACAACAAGCGGCCCGGCATCTATGTCGACATCGTGTCGGGCGAGCCGCTGTTCGCCAGCGCCGACAAATACGAATCCGGCTGCGGCTGGCCGAGCTTCACCAGGCCGGTCGAGCCCGCCAACGTCGCCGAACTGAGCGACAGGTCGCTGTTCATGACCCGCACCGAGGTGCGTTCGAAGCATGGCGACAGCCATCTCGGCCATGTCTTCGACGACGGTCCGCGCGATCGCGGCGGGCTGCGCTATTGCATCAATTCGGCCTCGCTCCGCTTCGTGCATCGCGACGACATGGCGGCCGAGGGCTACGGCGCCTATCTGGCCCAGGTGGAGGGCGCATGAGCACCGCGCGCGCCGTCCTCGCCGGAGGCTGCTTCTGGGGCATGCAGGACCTGATCCGCAAGCTGCCCGGGGTGGTCGCGACCCGCGTCGGCTATTCGGGCGGGGAGGTGGCGAACGCCACCTATCGCAACCACGGCAACCATGCCGAGGCGATCGAGATCGTCTTCGACCCGGCGCGGACGAGCTATCGCGCCCTGCTGGAGTTCTTCTTCCAGATCCACGATCCGACCACCCGCGACCGGCAGGGCAACGACGTCGGGGCGAGCTATCGCTCGGCGATCTTCTACGCCGACGACGACCAGCGGGCGGTCGCCGAGGACACGATCGCCGATGTCGAGGCGTCTGGTCTCTGGCCCGGCAGGGTCGTGACCGAGATCGCGCCGCTCGGCGACTTCTGGGAGGCCGAGCCGGAGCATCAGGATTATCTGGAGCGGCGGCCGAACGGCTATACCTGCCACTTCGTCCGGCCCGGCTGGAAGCTGCCGCACCGCACCGCCGCCGCCTGACCTTCACGTCACGGGCGGGGGGCGCCCGCCCGTGGCGGCCGCCGCGCACCGGGCCCGCCTTGTCGATCTTGCCCGTGCCCAGCTTCGGCAGCGCCTCGGCCGCGAACCAGATCCGCTGCGGCAGCTTGAACTTCGCCATGCGCCCGGCCAGGAACGCCAGCAGCTCCGCCTGTTCCAGCCGCGCGCCGGCCTTGGCGCGGACCACCGCGATCGGCACCTCGCCCAGCCGCTCGTCGGGGATGGCGAAGACGGCCGCCTCGGCGATGGCGGGGTGGGCGTAGACGGCGGCGCCCACCTCCTGCGCGACGATGTTCTCGCCGCCGCGGATGATGATGTCCTTGGCCCGACCGACGATGAACAGATAGCCGTCGGCGCCGAGATAGCCGAGATCGCCGGTGCGGAAATGCCCGCCGCCGGTGATCGCGGCACGGGTCGCCGCCTCGTCGCGCCAATCGTGGCGTCGCCGTCGGGCGAGATCGCCGGCAGGCCGGCCTTGGTCCCGCCGCCGAGGATCGGCCCCAGCGCGATGTCGAGCGGCCCGTCCACCGGCCGCGTCACGATCGGCACCGCACGGCCGCCGGCCGCGATCCGTCGCCCGCGCTCCGCATCGGCGATCACCAGCGCCGGTTCCGCCAGCGCCATGCCCCACTCCCGCGACTTCTATTTTCTCCGCGGCGCCATTATGGAATGCGAAACATCGCGGGAAAAGCCTTGATCCATTCGCCATTTCTCGCGCTGGCCGCCAACGCCGCGGCGGCCCTGCATTTCTCCGCGCTCGGCCTCTCGCCGGTCGCCCTCGATCTCGGCTTCTTCCAGATCCGCTGGTATTCGCTGGGCTATATCGCCGGCATACTGGTCGGCTGGTGGTATCTGATGAAGCTGGTCGACCGGCCCGGCGCACCGATGGCCCGGCGCCATGCCGACGACTTCGTCACCTGGGCGACGATCGGCATCCTGCTGGGGGGGCGGCTGGGCTATGTCCTGTTCTACCGTCCCGATTACTACTTCGCCCATCCGGGCGAGATCATGCGGCTGTGGGAAGGGGGCATGTCCTTCCACGGCGGCGTCATCGGCACGTCGCTCGCCATCATCCTGTTCTCCCGCCGGCATGGGTTGAACTGGCTGCGCGTGCACGACTATGTCGCCTGCGCGACGCCGTTCGGCCTGTTCTTCGTCAGGCTCGCCAATTTCGTCAACGGCGAGCTGTGGGGCCGCCCGACCGCCCTGCCCTGGGGCATGGTGTTTCCCGGCGCCGACGACCTGCCGCGCCACCCCAGCCAGCTCTACGAGGCCGGGCTGGAGGGGATCGGCCTGTTCTGCCTGCTCGCCTTCCTGTTCTGGCGCACCGACGCGCGCTACCAGCCGGGGCGGCTCGTCGGCACGTTCCTGCTCGGCTATGGCGCCAGCCGCTTCCTGCTCGAGTTCGTCCGCCAGCCCGATGCCGGGCTGGAGCATCTCGCCTGGGGGCTGTCGATGGGGCAGACGCTGACGGTGCCGATGCTGCTGGGCGGCGCCTGGCTGGTGGCGACCGCGCCCGGCCGCCGGCGGCGGGTGGAGCCGGTCGCCGGCCCGGCCGGCGTCGCCTGACCTGGCCGGGCCGGGCGATCTTGCGGAGAGCATCGCCCGGCTGATCGCCGCCGACGGGGCGATGCCGCTCGACCGCTACATGGCGCTGGCCAACGCGCGTTATTACGCGACGCGCGATCCGCTGGGCACGGACGGCGACTTCGTCACCGCGCCCGAGATCAGCCAGATGTTCGGCGAGCTGATCGGCCTGTGCCTCGCCGACCTGTGGGACCGGGCGGGGCGGCCGGCGGACGCGATCTATGTCGAGCTCGGGCCGGGGCGGGGGACGCTGGCCCGCGACGCCCTGCGCGCGATGGCGGCGGCGGGGCTGAAGCCGGCGGTGCATCTGGTCGAGACCAGCCCGGTGCTGCGCGCGGCCCAGGCGCGGCTGCTGCCCGGCGCGACGTGGCACGACGGCCTGGCGACGCTGCCCGGCGCTCCGCTGCTGGTGGTCGCCAACGAGTTCTTCGACGCGCTGCCGATCCGCCAGCTGGTCCGCGACGGGGCCGGCTGGCGCGAGCGGGTGGTGGAGCATGCCGGCGGCGAGCGCTTCCGCGTCCTCCCCGGCCCGGTCGTCCCCGGCCCGGACGTGGCCGGCATACGGCCCGGCGACGTGCTGGAGGTGTCGCCCGCCGGACTGGCGGTCATGGCCGCGCTCGCCCGGCGGCTGGCGGCACAGGGCGGCGCGGCGCTGGTGGTCGACTATGGCCATGTCGCCAGCGGCCCCGGCGACACGCTCCAGTCCGTCGCCCGCCACGCTGCCGCCCAGCCCTTCACCGCGCCCGGCACCCGCGACCTCACCGCCCATGTCGATTTCGCCGCGCTGGCGGTCGCCGCCGCCGCCGCCCGTACCCACGGGCCGGTCGATCAGGGCGCGTTCCTGGGCGCGCTGGGTCTCGCCCAGCGCGCCGCCGCCCTGGCGCGCGGCGCGCCGGAACGGGCCGGGGAGATCGCCGTGGCGCATCGCCGGCTGTCTCACGAGGAGGAGATGGGGCGGCTGTTCAAGGTGCTGGGGGTGACGGCACCGGGGTGGCCGGTGCCGTCGGGATTCTGAGCATCCTTCGCTGGGGTGACGGGATGGGCTAAGCCTTCACCCATGCTCCCCGACCCGATCCGCTCGCCCATCCTCTCCCACCCCCACGGTTTCCTCGGTCGGGAAGGCGGGGTGTCCACCGGCATCCATGCCGGCCTCAACGTCGGCCTCGGCTCGGACGACGATCGCGCCGCCGTCGCGGAGAACCGCCGCCGCGCCGTCGCCGCGATCGCGCCCGGCGCGGCGCTCGTCACGCCGCACCAGGTCCATTCGGCCGAGGCGGTGATCGTCACCGCCCCCTTCCCCGACGATGCCCGTCCCAGGGCCGACGCGCTCGTCACGAACCGGCCGGGGCTGCTGCTCGGCATTCTCACCGCCGACTGCGTGCCGATCCTGCTGGCCGACGCGCGCGCCGGGGTGGTCGGCGCGGCGCATGCCGGGTGGAAGGGCGCGCTCGGCGGGATCGTCGCCGCCACCGTCGCCGCGATGGCGTCGCTCGGCGCGGACCCCGCGCGGATCGCCGCCGCGATCGGGCCGTGCATCGCCCGCGCCTCCTACGAGGTGGACGACGGTTTCCGGCACCGCTTCGCCGCCGCCGATCCCGCCAACGCGCGCTTCTTCCTCGACGGCCGGCCGGGCCACCACCAGTTCGACATCGCGGCCTATGCCGCCCACCGGCTGGCGGAGGCCGGCGTCGGCCAGGTCAACGACCTCGGCCTCGACACCTATGCCGATCCCGCCCGTTTCTTCAGCTATCGCCGGGCGACCCATGCGGGCGAGCCCGGATATGGCCGGCAGATCGCGCTGATCGGGCTGGATCGAGCGGGCGGCATCGGCTTGTCGCCGCCGATCGGCTACACGGGCCGTCATGGCGCCAAGCCGCGATGAAACCGAGAGGCCGATGATGACCGATTCCAACCCGACCGAAGCCGACCTGACCGCCGTCTCGTCCCGCCGCCGGCCCAAGGCGCATGTGCTGGAACTGGGCGGGCGGCGGCTGAAGCCGGCGACGCTGATGATGGGCCACGGCTTCGACCCGGCGCTGTCGGAGGGATCGCTGAAGCCGCCGATCTTCCTCACCTCCACCTTCGTGTTCGAGAATGCGGCGGCGGGCAAGCGCTTCTTCGAGGGCGTCACCGGCAAGCGGCCGGGCGGCGCCGAGGGCCTCGTCTACTCGCGCTTCAACGGCCCCAACCAGGAAATACTGGAGGATCGCCTGGCGTTGTGGGAGGATGCCGAGGACGCGCTGGTCTTCTCGTCGGGCATGTCGGCGATCGCCACCGTCATGCTGGCGCTGGTGAAGCCGGGCGACACGATCGTCCACTCGGCACCCCTCTATGCCGCGACCGAGACGCTGGTCGGCCGCATCCTCGGTCGCTTCGGCATCCGCTGGCTAGACTTTCCCGCCGGCGCCACCGAGGCCGAGATCGAGGCGGTGATGGCCGAGGCGAAGGCCGGCGGCCACGTTCCCCTGGTCTATCTCGAAAGCCCGGCCAACCCGACCAACGCGCTGGTCGATGTCGAGGCGGTCGCCCGCGTCCGCGACCGGCTGTTCCCGGACGAGCGGCCACCGATCGTCATCGACAACACCTTCCTGGGGCCGCTGTGGCAGCAGCCGCTCGCCCACGGCGCCGACATGGTGCTCTACAGCCTCACCAAATATGCCGGCGGGCATAGCGACCTGGTCGCTGGCGGCGTGCTGGGATCGCAGGCGGCGCTGAACCCGATCCGGCTGATGCGCAACACCATCGGCACGATCACCGATCCGCATTCCGCCTGGATGCTGCTCCGCTCGCTGGAGACGCTGGAGCTTCGCATGAGCCGGGCGGGCGAGAACGCCGCCAAGGTCTGCGCCTGGCTGCGCGACCGGCCCGAGGTGGAGACGGTCGGCTATCTCGGCTTCCTGGCCGGGGGATCGCGCCAGGCGGACATCTTCGCCCGCCACTGCACCGGCGCCGGCTCGACCTTCTCGCTCTACCTGAAGGGCGGGGAGGCGGAATCCTTCCGTTTCCTCGACGCGCTGAAGATCGCGAAGCTCGCCGTCAGCCTGGGCGGCACCGAGACGCTCGCCAGCCATCCGGCCGGCATGACCCACCTGTCGGTGCCGCAGGAACGCAAGGACGCGCTGGGCATCGGCGACAATCTCGTCCGCATCTCGATCGGGGTCGAGGATGCCGACGACCTGATCGCGGACTTCGAGCAGGCGCTGGCCGCGGTGTGACGCCCTCTCCCCGGAGGAAGGGGGCTTATTCCGCCGCCGTCGGGACCTCCATCGCCGCGCCCGCCACCATCGCCTCCAGCGCCGGCAGGTCGAGCGGCGGGGCCGACAGGTAGCCCTGGTAGAAATTGCAGCCCTCGCGCGCCAGCAGGCTCAGCTGCTCGGCGGTCTCCACCCCTTCGGCGACCACCGCCAGGCCCAGCGAGCGCGCCATGTCGATCACCCCGCGCACGACGATCCGATCGCGCACCGAGCCGCTGATGTCCTGGCTCAGCCGCTTGTCGATCTTGAGATAGTCGAGCGGCAGCGCCTTCAGATAGGCGAGGCTGGAATAGCCGGTGCCGAAATCGTCGATCGCGACGCGCAGGCCGCCGGCGCGGAGCGCGGCCAGCAGGTCGGCGGCGACGTTCAGATCCTCGATGAGGCCGGTCTCGGTCACCTCGACGGTGATGCGCGGGCGCGGCACGCCGGCCTCGTCGATCAGCGCCAGGAACCCCTCGGCGAAGGCCGGCGCCGCCATCTCCACCGCGGTGATGTTGATCGCGACGCGCAGGTGGGCGAGGGACGCCGGCCACCGCGCGACCTCCGCCACCACCTGCCGCTGGACATGCTGCGACAGCTGGACGAGATAGTCGGAGCGTTCGGCGGCGGCGAACAGCGTCTCGGCGCCAAGCTCGCCCAGCCGCGGGTGGCGCCAGCGGGCGAGCGCCTCGACGCCGACGATGCGCCCGGTCGGGACCGAAATCTGCGGCTGATAGAGCAGTTCGATCTCGTTGCCGGTAAGCGCCGAACGCAGGTCGACCTCCAGCCGGCTGGCCTCGGCGGCGGCATCCTCCTCGCGCGCGCTCAGCAGCCGCACCGGGCTGCCGTCGCCGGCCTTGGCGTCGGCCAGCGCACCCGAGGCGCGGCGCAGGAGGGCGGCCGCGTCGATCTCGCCCGCCTCCGCCACCGCGATGCCGACATGCGCGCCGAGCGTCACGACATGCTCCCCGGCGACGAACGGCCGGCAGGCGGCGTCGACGAGCGCACGGCCGAGGAACGCCGCCTCCGCCATCGTCGCCGGCGCCGGCAGGCCGACGATGAACTCGGCCCCGGCCATCCGCGCGATCAGCCGGCGGCCCCTCAGCGCGAGCCGCTCGATCCGGCGGGCGACGATGCGCAGCAGCGCGTCGCCCACCCCGCGCCCGAAGGCGGCGTTGATGATCTCGAACCGGCTGACCGACAGCAGCAGCACCGCGACGCCGCCCTCGCCCGCCGCCGGCGGGCGCAGCGCCGATCCCAGCCAGGCGCGCGCCGCATTCGCATCCGACAGGCCGGTCAGGGGATCGCGGCCGCCCGTCACGGGCCGGACGGCGCGCTCCTCCAGCTCCTCGACGCGACCCGTCACCATGCCGTCGGCGGACTGGACATGATGGACGACGCGCGCGCCTTCGGCGTCATGGGCGAAAGCGGTCGGCAGGCCTTGCTCGACGACCGCCCGCACCGCCGCGCGGGCGCGCCTGAGCCCGCTTGCCCCCAGCTCGCGGGCCAGCCCGCCGATCGCATGCGGCCCCGGCGACCTGCCGATGCTCTGCGCCAGCGCGGCGGAGAGCGTCACCATGGCCGTTCCGCGCCGCCACTGCCAGGTGAGCGCGTCGCCCGCCGCCAGCGCCGTCCGCGTCGCCGCGCCATGGCCGCCGATCCGTTCGGCATGGCGTTCGGCGAAGCGCAGCGCCTGGCAATATTCCGCCTCGCCGAAAGGGCTGGCGAGATATTGGGTGGCGCCGGCGGCATGGACCTGCGCCAGCGCCGCGACATCGCCGCGCGACAGCAGCATGAGCAGCGCGCCGCCATTGGCCTCGACCGCGTCGGCCAGCGTCCGGACGGCGGCCAGTCCCTCGGCGAAGGCGCCGCGCGCGTCGACCACGGCGATGGCCGCGCCCGATCCGATGAACCGCCGCTCGGCCGCGTCCACCCGCCGCGCCCCCACCGCCAGCCAGCCGCACCGCTCCGTCATCGCGGTCAGCTCGCCCCGCTGCCGGAAGGACAGCAGGAACACGGGGGCCGGCCCGGCAAGCATTGGCGAGAACCCTCCTCGACCATCGGGCCGGACGACGGATGGGCGCCTCGCCATCGTCGCCCTTGCCCTCGATGCA
>CAXTHU010000061.1:0-13125 GCA_964244125.1 uncultured Sphingomonadaceae bacterium | reverse complement strand
GGCAGGCGGGGCCCGGCTGTGCGCCCGCCGAGTCCGGGCCGACGACGAAGCGTCCGCCGTCGAAGCCGCAGACCGATCCGCCGCCCGCCGCGACCGTGTCGATCCTGAGCATCGGGGCCGCCACCCTGACGCCGCCGAGCAGCGTCTCGTGCCGCCGCTCGTAGGTGCCGGCATAAAGCGACACGTCGGTCGAGGTGCCGCCCATGTCGAAGCCGATCACCCGCTCCTCGCCCGCCGCCCGCGCCGCCGCCGCCATGCCGACGATGCCGCCGGCCGGCCCCGACAGCAGCGCGTCCTTGCCGCTGAACGCCCCGCCCGCGACCAGCCCGCCGGAGGATTGCATGAACAGCGGCCGCTGCCCGGCCCCGAGCGCCGTTTCGAGCCGCGCGGCATAGCGGCCGAGCGCGGGGGAGAGATAGGCGTCGGCCAGCGTCGTGTCGCCGCGTGCGACCAGCCGGATCAGCGGCGCGACGCGGTGGCTCGCCGAGATCTGGGTGAAACCGATCTCCGCCGCCAGTTCGGCCAGCGCCGCCTCGTGCGCGGTATGCCGCCAGCCGTGCATCAGCACGATCGCGACGCCGCGCAGGCCCGCCTCATGGGCCGCCGTCATCGCCGACCGGGCGGTGGCGAGGTCGAGCGGCCGCAGCACCGCGCCATCCTCGGTCACGCGCTCGTCGATCTCGATCGTGCGGGTGGCGAGCGGGGCGGGGCGGAGGATGGCGCGGGCGAAGATGTCCGGCCGGTCCTGGTAGCCGATCGCCAGCGCGTCGCCGAAGCCGCGGGTGATCGCGAGCAGCGTCGGCTCGCCCCGCCGTTCCAGCAGCGCGTTGGTGGCGATGGTCGTGCCGATGCGGATGTCGGCGCGGGGCAGGGGGCCGGAGGCGATGCCGGTCAGCCGCCGGATCGCCGCCACCGCCGCGTCGTCATAGCGCGCCGGATCCTCCGACAGCAGCTTGGCGGTCAGCAGCGTGCCGTCGGGCGCCCAGGCGATCACGTCGGTGAAGGTGCCGCCGCGATCGATGGCGAAGCGCCAGACGGGCGGCCGGGCGGGATCGGTCATGGCGCGGTGGCCGGATATCCGGTCCGCGTGCGGGCGAAGGGCATGAGGAGCGGCTGGCCCTGCATCTCGCCACGCCAGGCGGTGATCCCGTAGACGCGATCGAGCGCGGCGTCGGTCAGCACCGCCGCCGGCGGCCCATCGGCGATCAGCCGCCCCCCGTCGAGCAGCAGCAGCCGGTCGCAGAAGCGCGCCGCGATCGACAGATCGTGCAGCAGCACCACGACCGGCCCGCCCGCCGCCGCCCGCGCCGCCAGCAGCGCCATGATCTCCAGCTGATGCCCCGGATCGAGCGAGGCGAGCGGCTCGTCGGTGACGAGCGCCGGCGCGCCGGTCGCCAGCGCACGGGCGAGCATGACGCGGGCGCGCTCCCCGCCGGACAGTTCGGTCGCGACGCGGTCGGCCAGGTGCAGCGTGTCCGTCTCGCGCATCGCCGTATCGATCGCGTCATGATCCGCCGCGCCGATGCGGGAGAAGGGGCCGAGATGCGGCAGCCGTCCCAGCCCGACCAGCCGTTCGACCGACAGCGGCCAATGGAGCGCGGAACCCTGCGGCAGATAGGCGACGCTTCGCGCCACCGTGGCGGGCGGCAGCCGCGCCAGGTCGACGCCGTCGATCGCGACGGCGCCGGCCGACGGCGGCACGAGGCCGATCAGCGCGCGCGCCAGCGTCGACTTGCCCGCGCCGTTCGGGCCGATCACGCCGATCAGCGCGCCGGGGGCGAGCGCCACGTCGATACCGTCGAGCACGCGCCGTCCGCCGAGTTCGACCGCCAGCCCGGCGGCGGCGATCGTCACCACAGCCGCCGCTCCCGCAGCAGGAAGTGGACGAAGACCGGCACGCCGAGGAACGCCGTCAGCACGCCGAGCTTGAGCGGCGTGGCGGTGGGGATCAGCCGCGTGCCGAGATCGGCGAGCGTCAGCAGCGCCGCGCCGGCCAGTGCCGCCGGCAGCAGGATCGCCGACGGGCTGCGATCGGTCAGCGGGCGGACGAGATGCGGCACGATCAGGCCGATGAAGCCGATCGTGCCGGCGACCGCGACCGCGCCGCCGACGCCGATCGCGATGCCCAGCATCAGCCGCAGGCGGACGCGGGCGAGATCGACCCCCAGCGCGCGCGCCGCATCCTCGCCCAGCGACAGCGCATCGAGCGCGCGGGCGTCCCACAGCAGCAGCCCGAGGCCGAGCGCGACGCAGGGAAGCGCGATCCACAGGTCGCCGAAGCTGCGGTCCTCCAGGCTGCCGAGCAGCCAGGTGGTGATCTCCATCGCGGCGAACGGATTGGGCGCGAGGTTCAGCGCCAGGCTGATCCCCGCGCCCGCCAGCGTCGCGACCGCGATCCCGGCGAGGATCAGGCTGAGCGTGCTCTCGCCGCGCCGCGACAGCCAGGCGAGCGGCAGCAGCCCCACCAGCGCGCCGGCGACGGCAAGGAGCGGGAGGACGACCGGATGCGCGTTCGCCAGCTGCCAGTAGATCGCCACCACCGCGCCCAGCGCCGCGACGCTGGACACGCCCAGCACGCCCGGATCGGCCAGCGGATTGCGCAGATAGCCCTGCATCGCCGCCCCGCCCATCCCCAGCATCGCGCCGATCAGCAGCGCCAGCAGCGCGCGCGGCAGGCGGAGTTGCAGCAGGATGGCGCGGACGATCGGGTCGCCCCCGCCGTTCAGGCCCTGCCACAGCGCCGTCGGCGACAGGCGGGCGGGGCCGACCAGCAGCGAGGCGAGCGCGCCGAGGACGGCCAGGAACAACAGCAGCGTCAGCAGCCGCATGCGGGACGGCGCGGCGGAAGGATTCGGCACGGGGGACCTCGTCAGGATCGATCCGGCCCGTCGCGATCATGTCCCGGGCGCGCGGCTGCGATGCCTAGCGGGGTTGTCGAGGGAAGCCCAGCGGGCGGCGGGATCAATTTCTCAGTTCCGGCTCCAGCATGCGGTGAAGGTGGACGACGACATATCGCATCTCGGCATCGTCGACGGTGCGTTGCGCCTTGTCGCGCCACGCCTTTTCGGCGCTGGCATAGTCGGGAAAGATGCCGACCATGTCGATCGTGCCGGTGTCGAAGTCGAGCGTGCGCGGATCGCGCACGCGGCCGCCGAAGACGAGGTGGAGCTTGCTCATGCCGTCCTGCCCGTGATGGGTGTCGCGACCGGCCTTAGCCGCGCGCCTTCATGAAGGCGACCAGCTTGTCGAAGCCGTTGCGCTGGATGTAGCTGTCGAAATCGGCCGCCTGCGTCACCGCCAGGTTGATGCCGGCGACCGTCAGGTTGCTCACCTGGTAGCGGCCGTTGGTCCGGTCCACCACCCAGACGGCGGTGATCGGGCGGCTGGCGCCGGGCTGGACGACCTGGCTCATCACCGCCGCGCTCTCGCCGCGCGGGACCACGCGCGTCACCTTCACGTCGGCATTGGCGTAATCGTAGAGGCGGTCGGCATAGGTGCCGATCAGGAAGCCGGGAAAGGCGGCCTTATAGGCGGCAAGCTGCGCCGGGGTGATCTGGTTGCGCCAGCGGCCGAGCAGTTTCGTCCCGATCGCGTCGATGGCGAAATGCTGCGACAGGAGGGTGCGGAACCGGGCGCGGGCGGCGGCGCGGTCGCCGGTGCGCAGGACGCGGAAGCCCTCGTCGGTCAGCGTGTCGACGAAGCGGCCCGGATCGGACGCATCGACCGCGGCGGCGGCCGGCGCGGCGATGCCGGGGGCGAGCGACAGGCCGGCGGTGAGCGCCAGGGCGGCGAGGGCGGTGCGGATCGGCTTCATCGTCATTCTCTTCTTCATGGCGTGTCCGAAGCGATGGGCGCCGCGCCGTCCGGCGCGGCGCCCATCGCAGGCGGCCTGTAGCGGGTCGCGGGTGAACGGCGGCTTGCCGTCAGGCCCCGTCGCCGGACTTCGTGTCGCCGCCGGACTTGGCCGAGTTCACCGCGGCGGTGCCGGCCGAGGTGACGGCGGTCGCGACCTCGCCGACCAGCTTGCCGACCGTGTCGCGGGCGTTGTCCTTGTTGAGGCCGAGTTCGTCCAGCTTGTCCTTGCCGGCCGACTTGGCGGCGGCGGCAGCGTCGCGGGCGACGGCGTTCACCCGCTCGCCGATCGCGCCGAAGGCTGCCGCCTCGCGCTCTGTCTTTGGCAGGATCGCGGCGGCCAGCGCGCCGAGCGCCAGTCCGCCGACGATCGCCGCAACGGGGTTGTCGTCGATCCCGTCGGCGGCGCGGCGGGTGGCGTCGGTCGCCGTGCCGCGCGCCGTATCGAAGGCGGACGAGGCGCGCTCCTTGACGTCGCCCAGCACCGTCGTCGCCTTCTCGCGCGCCGAGGCAAGGCTGTCGCCCGCCTTTTCCCTGGCGGCGGCGAAGCCGTCGACGCCGGCGTTCTTCGCCGCGCCGGCGGCGTCCAGCACCTTGTCGCGCGCCGCCTCCAGCCTGGTCGGCGGCGTCGCCGTCTCGAACGTGTCGTTGCTCGCGGACGTGGTGGTCATGTCCTGGTCCCTTCCTTGAATGAATTCGGCAGGCATCGCGCGATCCTACCGCCGCCGGAACAACCGTCCGACGAGCTTTGGGTTGCGGACGAGAAACGACGCGACCGAAACCACCGCGCGGCGCAGCCTGGGCACGGCGAGCAGCACGCCGGCGGCCGCGACCCCTCCGGCGATCACCGCCGGCTTCGTCCTGGCCAGCGTCCCCGCATCGCCGACGACCGCGACGACCCGCTGGCGGGCATCGGATGCCGCGTCGCTGGCGATCACGGCGGGGCTGAGGCGCTGTTTCAGCAGGGTGATGTCGTCCGATACGCGGATGCGGGCGCGGCGCGCATCTTCCCGCGCACGGCGGATGGCGGCGGCATCGGTCATTTCAGCGGCTCCGCTTCGGGGGGCAGGGGGCCGAACAGGGTGCCGAGGCGCCTGATGCCGAGCCAGGCGAGCAGGCCGACCACGACGAAGCCGCCGATCACGACGACCAGCGTCGCCCGGCCCGCGCCGAGCGGGCCGCTCAACAGGAGGATCAGCCCGACCAGCAGCGCGGTCACCGTCGCCTGCGCCAGGAACAGCGCCCCCGCCAGCATCGGCGCGCCGACCTTCACGCCGCCCAGGCGATAGGCGGCGATCGCCTTGTAGATAGCGATCTCCGCCTGCACGGCGGCACGGCCGTCCTGGCTCACCTGCGAGAACAGGTCGCCCACGCTCGGGCGCGGATACGCGCCCCTGTCGTCAGTCGTCATTCCCGCCTCAATCGACCGAGCCGAAATCGGACTTCGCGGACGACGCGGTCCCGCCCGCCGGCACGTCGATCCCCGCCTTCACCAGCCGTACCAGCGCGAAGCCGACTACGGCGGCGGCACCGATGGCGATGCCGGGGCTGCGGCGAACCAGTTCGCGCGCGTCGGCGAAGAGTTCGTCGACATCCTTGTCGCGCAGCGTGGTGGCGAGGTTCGCGACGGTATCGGACGCGCGGCGCGCATAGTCGCCATATTGCGCGCCGACCTTCTCGTCCACCTGCGCCGCCGTATTGCCGATCAGCTTGGCGACGTTGTCGAGCGCATCGGTCGCGCGGTCCTTGCCCTGCACGGCATATTCGCGCGCCTTGTCGGTCGCCTGGACGCGCAGGTCGGCGGCCTTGTTCACCGCGTGATCGCGCAACGTCGTCGCGGTCGCGCCGACCGTCCCGCCGTCGCCGTCCGCCGCGTCGAACGCGGAGGACAGCCGCTCGTCGGCGTCGGTGACGGAGGCACCGGCGATGATGCTGTCCGTGCCTTCGGGGAGATTGGGGGTGCGGGTCGCCATGATTCACGCCTTTCGGGGCAGGTTCGAAGTTCCGCGCTGATGACGCGCGGGCCGGCCATGCGGTTCCACGCGCCGGCAGGCGGTCGGTATTTGCCACCCGCGACCGGCGAAGTTAGGAGCCGCACACGCCTGCCTGCCCATCCCGCCGCTTTTCGAGGAGCCCCCATGACCGCCATCGTCGACGTCCACGCCCGCCAGATCGTCGACAGCCGGGGCAACCCGACGGTCGAGGTCGACGTGACGCTGGAGGACGGCAGCTTCGGCCGCGCCGCCGTCCCCTCGGGCGCCTCCACCGGCGCGCATGAGGCGGTGGAGAAGCGCGACGGCGACAAGGCGCGCTGGCTGGGCAAGGGCGTCGGCAAGGCGGTCGACCTCGTCAACGGCGAGATCGCCGACACGGTCGAGGGGCTGGACGCCGAGGACCAGGCGGCGATCGACGCGGTGATGATCGAACTGGACGGCACGCCGAACAAGTCGCGGCTTGGCGCCAACGGCATCCTGGGCGTCAGCCTGGCGGTGGCGAAGGCGGCCGCCGATGCGCGCGGGCTGCCGCTCTATCGCTATGTCGGGGGCGTCGCGGCCAACCTGCTGCCGGTGCCGATGATGAACATCGTCAACGGCGGGATGCACGCCGACAACCCGATCGACTTCCAGGAGTTCATGATCGTGCCGGTCGGCGCCGGCAGCCTGGGCGAGGCGGTGCGCTGCGGCGCGGAGATCTTCCATACGCTGAAGCAGGGGCTGGCGGAGAAGGGGCTGAGCACCTCGGTCGGCGACGAGGGCGGCTTCGCGCCGAACCTCGGGTCGGCGACGGACGCGCTCGACTTCATCATGCGGTCGATCGAGCAGGCGGGCTATGCGCCGGGCGACGACGTGATGCTGGCGCTCGACTGCGCCGCGACCGAGTTCTTCCGCGACGGCGCCTACCGGCTCGACGGCGAGGGGCGGGTGCTGTCGCCGGACGAGATGGCGGGCTATCTCGCCGACCTCGCCGCCCGCTACCCGATCGCCTCGATCGAGGACGGCATGGCCGAGGACGATTTCGCCGGCTGGAAGACGCTGACCGCGCTGATCGGGGATCGGGTGCAGCTGGTCGGCGACGACCTGTTCGTCACCAACCCCGTCCGGCTGCGCCGGGGGATCGCCGATGGTCTCGCCAATTCGCTGCTGGTGAAGGTCAACCAGATCGGCACGCTGACCGAGACGCTGGAGGCGGTCTCGATCGCGCAGCGCGCCGGCTACACCGCGGTGATGTCGCACCGTTCCGGCGAGACCGAGGACGCCACCATCGCCGACCTCGCCGTCGCGACCAACTGCGGCCAGATCAAGACCGGCAGCCTCGCGCGATCGGACCGGCTGGCCAAATACAACCAGCTGATCCGCATCGAGGAGGAGCTGGGGCCGGTGGCGCGCTATGCCGGGCGGACGGTGTTTGCGCGGTAGAAGCTCCCCACATCCCGTCCCTGCAGGTCCGGGGCTGGCAAGCCCGGCGCGAGACGTTACACCACGCGCCATGAATAGCCCCCTGATCGCGGCGCTGGCCGCCACCGTCGCCCTCGTCCCCGCCGCCGCCGTCGCCCGCCCGATGACCCCGCGCGATCTCGCCTCGCTCAGCCGCGTGTCGAACCCGGTCGTCTCGCCCGACGGCCGCTGGGCGGTGTGGCAGCAGCGCGAGACCGACTGGGAGGGCAATCGCGGGCGGCAGGATATCTGGTCGCTCGACCTGCGCACGCGCGGCGCCAGGCCGGTGAAGCTCGCCGCCGAGCCGAAGGACAACGAGACCGATCCCTGGTTCACCGCCGACAACATGGTCTGGTTCCTGTCCGACCGTGGCGGCAAGGGCGCGGTGTGGCGGGTGGCGCCGTCCGGCGGCGCGGCCCGGCGGGTGACGTGGGAGGGCATCGCCGCGATCGACGGTTTCCTGCCGTCGCCCCGGGGCGACCGCCTGCTCGTCTGGGCCTCGGCCCGCGTCGATGCCCCGGACATCGCCGCGCGGGCGGATGCGCCCGGCGGCGAGAAAGGCTCGGCCCGCACCTACGACAAGCTGTTCGTCCGCCACTGGGACACATGGGCGGACGACACCCGGAACCGGCTGTTCGTGTTCGATGTCGCGGGCGGCAGGGCGAGCGGCGCCGGCCACGCGATCGAGGGCGCGCTGGAGGGGGACAGCCCGTCCAGGCCGCAGGGCGGCCGCGACGAGCTGGCCTGGAGCCCCGACGGGCGCACGGTCTACTTCACCTTGCGCGAGGCCGGGCGGATCGAGCCGCTGTCGACCGATCTCGACATCTTCTCCGTCCCCGCCGACGGTTCCGCCCCGCCGACCGACTTGACCGCGGCCAACAAGGCGACCGACACCCAGCCGAGCGTATCGCCGGACGGCCGCTGGCTGGCCTACGTCGCCATGGCGCGGCCGGGTTACGAGGCGGACCGGCAGGTCGTGCAGCTGCGTGAGCTGGCGACGGGCAAGGTGCGGGCGCTGACGCAAGGGTGGGACCGTTCGGTCGACGGCATCGCCTGGGCGCCGGACGGGCGGAGCCTCCTCGTCACCGCGCTCGAAAATTTCGACAAGCCGCTGTTCCGCGTCGACATCGCCACCGGCAAGGCGACGCCGCTGACCCGCGAGGGAACGGTGAGCGCCGCGCTGCCGATCGGCCGCGACGGCATCCTGATCGCGCGCGAGAGCCTGCTCTCCCCGTCCGACCTCTGGCGCCTGCCCGCGGCTGGCGGCGCCGCGACCCGGCTCACCGAAGTGAACGCCGGCCGGCTCGCCGGCATCGACCTGCCGACCGCGGAGAAGTTCAGCTATGCCGGCGCCGACGGCGACACCGTGTGGGGCTATGCGCTGAAGCCGGCCGGCCTCGCGCCGGGCGGGAAGGCGCCGATCGCCTATCTCATCCACGGCGGGCCGCAGGGCAGCTTCGGCAACGCCTGGTCCTATCGCTGGAACCCGGCGGTGTTCGCGAGCGCCGGCTTCGGCACGGTGCTGGTCGATTTCCACGGTTCGACCGGCCACGGCCAAGCCTTCACCGACGCGATCAACCGCGAATGGGGCGGCAAGCCGTTCGAGGACGTCAGGAAGGGCCTCGCCGCCGCGACCGGGCGCTTCGCCTGGCTGGACGGGGGCCGCGCCTGCGCGCTCGGCGGCTCCTACGGCGGGTTCATGACCAACTGGATCGCCGGCAACTGGCCGGACCGCTTCAAGTGCCTCGTGACCCACGCCGGCGTCTTCGACGCGCGCGCCATGGCCTATGAGACGGAGGAGCTGTGGTTCGACGAATGGGAACATGGCGGTCACCCCTATTACGAGGCGCCGAAGGAATACGAACGCTGGAACCCGGTGAACCATGTCGACGAATGGAAGACGCCGATGCTGGTGATCCACGGCGAAAAGGACTTCCGCATCCCCTATACGCAAGGCTTGGGCGCCTTCACCGCGCTCCAGCGGCGCGGCGTGCCCTCGCGGCTGGTGATGTTCCCGGACGAGAACCACTGGGTGCTGAAGCCGCGCAACAGCCTGCAATGGCACGAGGAGGTGCTGGGCTGGCTGAGGAAGTGGACGCGGTAGGGGTTTCTTCGACGAGGATGCGGAATTATATGCCAGTCAGGAGGATCGGCGATGAAGACGAAGACGATACGACCGAGCGATCTGCCCACCAAGATCGTCCGCGCGCCCGACGGCACGAAAATCCGGTTGAAGGTTGTTCAGTCCGATAGTCCGACCCTGGATCAGGACATGCTGGCGGCGTTCCGTTCCAATGTACGCCGCATCCGGGCGGAGCGTCGCCATGACGAGCGCCATGCGGCCGACACCGCGCAAGCCTGAACGGCCGGTCTTCTGGATCATCGCCGGGCCGAACGGGTCCGGTAAAAGCTCGTTCTACAACCGGACCGATTTCGAAGGATGGGGCGGCTCGGTTTGGATCATCAATCCGGACCTGGATTGCCGGCCATCGCCGCGAATCTGGCGGCCGTGCAACGTATTGAGCAATGGCTCGATTCTTCGATCATCGTCCATCAGACGGTTGGGGTAGAGACCGTTCTGTCGAGTGCAAAATATCGCCGGTTGCTTCGCAAGGCGCAGGCACATGGTTTCGAGGTCAGGTTCGTCTACTTCCTGCTCGCATCGGCGGAGCTTCAGATGGAACGGATAAGGATACGGGTCGCCGGTGGCGGCCATGATGTGCCGGAGGACAAGGTGCGCGCCCGGCGACGACGATCATTTCGCCAGATGGCCTGGTTTTGCCGGAAGGCCGACCGGGTGACGGTGTTCAATAATTCCACCGGCGAGCCGGAGTTGCTCGCCACCCGGCGTCACGGTGATCCGCTTCGCCTTCTTGCGCCGCTGCCCGCCGATCTCCGCATGGAACTCGCCCGCCTTGGCATCACGCTCGGCTGACGCTTGGCTTACCTCCGGTCGCGTCGCTAAGAGCATGCCATGACCGATCTGCCCAAGACCTTCGATCCCGCCGCCATCGAGGCGCGCTGGTATGCCCATTGGGAGGCCGAGGGGCGGTTCCGGCCGACGCGGCCCGATGCGACCCCCTTCACCATCGTGATGCCGCCGCCCAACGTCACCGGCTCGCTCCACATCGGCCATGCGCTCGACAACACGTTGCAGGATATCCTCACCCGCCACGCGCGGTTGCAGGGCAAGGACGCGCTGTGGGTGGTCGGCACCGATCATGCCGGCATCGCCACCCAGATGGTCGTGGAGCGCCAGCTTGACGGCGAGGGCCTGAAGCGCGTCGACCTGGGGCGCGAGGCGTTCGTGAAGCGGGTGTGGGACTGGAAGGCGGCATCCGGCGGCGCGATCACGCGGCAGCTGCGGCGGCTGGGCGCGTCGTGCGACTGGGCGAACGAGCGGTTCACGATGGACGAGGGCTTCTCGCAGGCGGTGACCCATGTCTTCGTCGAGCTGCACAAACGGGGCCTGCTCTATCGCGACAAGCGGCTGGTCAACTGGGACCCGAAGTTTCAGTCCGCCATCTCCGACCTGGAGGTCGAGCAGCGTGAGGTGAACGGCCATTTCTGGCACTTCCGCTATCCTCTGGAGGATGGCTCGGGCCATATCGCCATCGCCACCACCCGACCGGAGACGATCCTGGGCGACGGGGCGGTGGCGGTCCACCCGGACGACGATCGCTACCGGCACCTTGTCGGCAGGCGCTGCCTGCTCCCGGTCGTCGGCCGCCTGATCCCGATCATCGCCGACGAGCATGTGAAGATGGACTTCGGCTCCGGTGCGGTGAAGATCACCGCCGCGCACGACTGGAACGATTATGAGGTCGCCCGCCGCCATCCGGAGGCGAACATCCCGCTCATCAACCTGATGAACGCGGATGCGACGATGAGCGACGCCTGTCCGCCCGACTATCGCGGGCTCGACCGCTATGAGGCGCGCCGCAAGGTGGTGGCGGATTTCGATGCGCTCGGGCTGCTCGAAAAGGTCGAGGATCGGGTCCACATGGTCCCCTATGGCGATCGTTCCGGCGTGGTCGTCGAGCCGTGGCTCACCGAGCAATGGTATGTCGACGCGGCGAAGCTCGCCGGCCCGGCGATCGAGGCGGTGCGATCCGGCGCGATCAAGGTCGTGCCGGAGACGTGGAAGAAGACGTGGTACAACTGGCTGGAGAACATCCAGCCGTGGTGCGTGTCGCGGCAGTTGTGGTGGGGGCACCGGGTGCCGGCGTGGTATGGGCCGGACGGCGCGGCCCATGTCGCCGAGGACGAGGCGTCGGCGCAGGCGGCGGCCGAGCCGGGCGTGGTGCTGACGCGCGATCCCGACGTCCTCGACACCTGGTTCTCCTCCGCGCTGTGGCCCTTCGCCACGCTGGGATGGCCGGAAACCGCCTCGCCTCCGTCCGGCCCGAGCGAAGTCGAGGGACATGCGACGGGCGCTGTGGCCGGTGTCCCGACTTCGCTCGGCATGGACGGATCGGGGCGGCGGCGGCCCGGCAGCGACCTTGCCCGCCACTACCCCAACGATGTCCTGATCTCCGGCTTCGACATCCTGTTCTTCTGGGATGCGCGGATGGTGATGCAGGGCATCGAGTTCATGCAGGAGCCGCCCTTCAAGACGCTCTATCTCCACGGCCTCGTGCGCGACGCGACCGGCGCCAAGATGTCCAAGTCCAAGGGCAACACCGTCGATCCGCTGGGCCTGATCGATCGGTTCGGCGCGGATGCGCTGCGCTTCACCATGGCGGCGATGGAGAGCCAGGGGCGGGACATCAAGCTGGATGAGCGGCGGGTCGAGGGCTATCGCAACTTCGCCACCAAGCTGTGGAACGCGGCGCGCTTCGCCCAGGCGAACGGCATCGGCGCGTCGGCCACGCTGGAGCCGCCGGCGGCGGCGCTGCCGGTCAACCGCTGGATCGTCGCCGAGACGGTGCGGATGGTGCAGGCGCTCGACCTGGCGCTGGCCGACCTGCGCTTCGACGAGGCGGCGAACACCGTCTACCACTTCGTCTGGGACCGCTTCTGCGACTGGTATCTGGAGCTCATCAAGACGCAGGTGGACGAGGAGACGAAGGCGGTCGCCGGCTGGGTGCTCGACCAGATCCTCGTCATGCTCCACCCGTTCATGCCGTTCATCACCGAAGAATTGTGGCATGCGATGGGGGAGCGGGAGGACCTGATCGTCGCGCGGTGGCCGATGGCGGATGCGCGGGCGATCGATCCGGCGGCCGCGGCCGAAGTAGACTGGCTGATCCGGCTGGTAGGGGAGGTGCGCGCCACCCGGGCGGCGTTGAACGTCCCGCCGGGCGCGCGGCTGCCGATCCATGCGCGCGAAGCGTCGCCCGCCACCCTCGAACGGCTGGGGCGGCATGGCGCCGCCCTCGGGCGCCTCGCCAGGATCGAGCAGGCGCCGGGCGAGCCGCCGGCCGGCGGCTCGGCGCAGCTCGTCGTCGACGAGGCGACGTTCGTCATGCCGCTGGAAGGCGTGATCGACCTCGCCGCCGAACGCGCCCGCCTCGCCAGGGCGGCGGAGGGGGCGGAGACGGAGCGGGATGCGCTGGCGAAACGGCTGGGCAACCCCGGCTTCGTCGGGAAGGCCAAGCCCGAGGCGGTGGAAAAGGCGCGGGCGGACCATGCGGATCGCTCGGCCGAGGCGGAGCGGCTGCGGGCGGCGCTGGCGCGGTTGGGGTGAGGGATCTTCATGTCTCCCACGCGCCCGGCCATGTGTCTCGACCACGTTCTCGGCTTCGCTCGAACTCCGCTCGACAGGGACGGAGTCGGGTAGCCGATGCGAGGGTCGCATCCGGATCGACATAAGCCGCGCGCGGAGGCACTGGACATC
>CAXTHU010000060.1:0-13300 GCA_964244125.1 uncultured Sphingomonadaceae bacterium | reverse complement strand
CCGCCCGCGTCAGGCCGACCTCGACCGCGGCATGCCGCGCGATCGCGCCGCCGCCGGCCAGCGATTCGGCGAAGATCACGTCGTCGATCGCCTCGGGCGCCACGCCGGACCGCTCGACCGCCGCCTTCAGGACCGTCGCGGCGAGCGCCTCGCCCGGCACGCGCGCCAGCGATCCCTTGCGCGAGGTCGCGATGGCGGTGCGGACCGCGGCGACGATGACGGCACTGGACATGGCTGGCTCTTCCTCATTGATACGGCGGCTCCGGTCAGCTGACCTTTATCGCCCGACTCTTCAAGCGTCGCGGGACGCGCATCGCCCCGGCGGATTCATCGCGCCCGCCTCCGTGGCTCACAACGGCATCTCCTCGTCGAGGAACGTCATCAGCACGTCGGCAAAGGCATCGTTCTGGTCGCCGACCAGCATATGGCCCGCGCCGGCCACCGTTTCCACCCGCAGCTGCGGCACCAGCGCGCGCAAGGCGTCGACCCCGGCATCGTCGGTGACGCGGCTCAACGCGCCGCGCGCGAGGAGCGTGGGGATGCGCAGCCGCGCAGCCGCGCCCTCCAGATAGGGAAGCGCCTGGTCGACGCGCATGCCGTGATCGCGGTCGAGCAGCGCCGGGTCCCAATGCCAGTGCCAGCGCCCGGCGGCATCGACGCGCATGTTCCGCCGCATCCCCGCGCCCGCGCCGGGCCGAAGCGGCTGGCCGCGCGACCGGGCAAGCTCCTCCGCGGCGGCGGCCGGCGACTCGAACCCGTCGGCCGGCGGACGCAGCGAACGGACCAGTTCGCTGGCGCCGGCCACGCTCGTCCGCGGCACGGTATCGATCATCACCAGCGCGGAGGCGACCGCCGGCCCGTCATATCCCGCCGCCGCGAGCGAGACCTTGCCGCCGAGCGATGCTCCGACCAGCACCGCCGGCCGGCCCAGCCGCGCCGTCACCGCCGCGATATCCGCCGCGAAGCGCGCGAAACCGTAACCGCCGTCGGCGGACCAGCCGCTCTCGCCATGGCCGCGCAGGTCGAGCAGGATCGCCCGTCGCCCGCTCGCCGCGATATGGTCGGCCGTCCGACGCCAGCTATGCCGGATCTGCCCCATGCCGCCGGTAAGCAGGACCGGCGGCGCGTCGTCCGGCCCGACCGCATGGGCGGCGAGGCGCACCCCGTCCGGCGCGAGGAAACTCAAGTCGGTCATCGCCGCACCTTACGCCGCCACGGTCGGCCGATGGAGGAAGGCGACGCTTATCGTCCCGGCGATACCCTCCATATGGCCGGTCAGTCGGCCGCCCCCGTCAGCCGGCGCTCCGCCAGGGTCTTCGGCGCGTCCTTCCAATCGCCGGCGCGCGTGGCGGTCGCGGCGAGCAGCCGGCCCCAGAAGCCGGCATCGTTGCCGCCGAAGCGGAAGTGGAACTCGGTCGCCGCGCGGAACTCGATGATCTCGACGCCCTCCGACCCGGCGCGGTAGCTGTAGAGATCGTTCGCCGGCACGACGAACGCGTCGCCCGCCTTCAGCACCGCGCCGCCCAGATGCGCCTCGCCCGAGATCACGTAATAGGCGCAATGCGCGTCGTGGCTGTGGCGCGGCAGCAGGAAGCCGGCCTTGAACCGCGCATAGGTCAGGCTCATGCCGGTCGCCTCGTCCGCCATGACGAGGCGCGAATGCGCCCCGTCGGCATAGCCGGCGGCCATCGCCGCGCCCATGCCGGCGACGTCGTCGGCCGCCATGCCGACGATCGGCATCAGTTCCGCGTCCACCTCCCGCGAGTCCCTCGCGCGGTAGATGCGGAAGCGCGGGCGCGGGCGGGATGACGACGATGGCGTTGCGTGCCGGCTCATGGGGGGTAGATATACTCTCCGGCCCGGCCGCGAAAGCCGGATATGCGATCCAAGGAGCGCCCATGCACGACGGCATCATCCGTGGCGGCACCGACCGCGGCCTCGCGGCGGCCGCGACCGATGGCGGGGGCGCGGATGCCGGGGCGGCTTAACGGCCAGCGCGCGATCGTCACCGGCGCCGCCGCCGGCATCGGCGCCGGGATCGCCCGGCGCTTCGCCGCCGAGGGCGCCGCGGTGGCGGCGATCGACATCGACGATGCGGGCGCGGCATCGGTCGCGCGCGAAACCGGCGGACATGCCTTCGCCTGCGACGTCGCCGATCCGGGCGCCGTCGCGCGCGCGGTCGGCGAGGCGGTCGCGGCGCTCGGCGGACTGGACATCGTCGTCAACGCGGCCGGTATCCTCATACGCCAGCCGTTCGAGACGATCGGCCCCGATCAGTGGCAGCGGTTGTTCGAGATCAACCTGCGCGGACCGGCGCTGGTGATCCGCGCCGCGCTGCCGGCGCTGCGTGCCGCCGAGGACGCGGCGATCGTCAACATCGCGTCGCTGAGCGCGCTCAGGCCGTCGCCGGGCACGACCGCCTATGCCGCCACCAAGGCCGGCCTGCTGATGCTGGGCAAATGCCTGGCGGAGGAACTGGCGCCGATCCGGGTCAACACGATCTGCCCCGGCATCGTCGAGACGGCGATGACCGCCGGCTTCATGGCCGATCCCGCGACCCGCGCGCGGATCGCGCAGGCCAACGCGCTCCACATGGTGGGGCAGCCGCACGACATCGCCGCCGCCGCGCTGTTCCTGGCGAGCGCGGAGGCGCGCTTCATGACGGGGACGCAGATGGTGATCGACGGCGGCAGCAGCTTCGCCTGAGGAGGAGGGCCGATGATCCGATACGACAGCGACTGGATCGTGGATGCGCCGCGCGACGACATCTGGGCGGTGCTCCACCCGCAGAAGACGTTCGACCGCACGACCACGACCGTCGCCGCCCCCCGCGTCATCCAGCATGGCGCGACGCGGGTCGAGGTCGTCGCGGAAGGCGACGAGAACGGCCAGGGCCTCGTCCGGCAATGCTGGTTCGCGACCCCCTGGTACATCCCCCGGATCGGCCGCAGCTGGGAGATCGTGTCCGAGGTCCGCGTGCCCGAATACCAGCGCTACGACGTGCTGTTCTGCACGCCCCCGCATGCCACGGCGCGGGGCTGGTATCGGCTGGAGGATCTGGGCGACGGGCGCACCCGGTTCCATTTCCATGAGGAATATCACATGGAGAGCCGCTGGCTGGCGCCGCTGATCGAGCGGCGGGTCCACCTGTATTTCTCCCGGGACAACGACCGCATCATGCGCGGCATCATCGAGGACGGGCTGCGCGCGCGCGGGGCGGCGGGAAACAACCAGGAGGGCGTATGATGGTCTATTTCGATCCCTACAGCCGCGAGCATACCGACGATCCCTACCCCACCTATGCGCGGCTTCGCGCCGAGGCGCCGGTCTACCATAATCCCGACCGGCGGTTCTGGGCGCTCACGCGCTATGACGACGTGCTCGCCGCGTTTCGCGATCCGGTGAGCTTCGTCAGCAGCGAGGGGGTGACGATCGAGCGGGACGGCAAGGGAAAACCCTACCTCATCACGCGCGATCCGCCCGATCACAGCTGGCATAAGGGACTGGTGGTCAAGGTGTTCAGCAACGCGCGGATGACGCGGCTCGAACCCTTCATCCGCGCCCGTGCGATCGAACTGATCGAGGGCTTCGGCGACCGCGCCGAGGTGGACGTGTTCAAGGACTTCACCGTCCGCCTGCCGCTCGACGTAATCAGCGAACTGATCGACATCCCCGAGGAGTATCGCGCGGAGATCCACCACTGGACCTCGACGAGCCTGCTGCGCGGCGCGGACGGCGATCCCGAACAATTCCGCCTGTCGCATGTGAAGCGCCGCGAAATCTATCTGCGCCTGATCGAGGCCCGCCGTTCGGCGCCGCGCGACGATGCGATCACCCTGCTCATCGACCAGGAGGTGACCACCGACGACGGCCGGGTGCGGCGATTGTCGAACGACGAGATCGCCTATCACTTCTCCGAACTGACCTCGGCGGGGCACGAGACGGTCGCCAAGGCGATCCCCAACGCGCTGATGGCGCTCGACCTGTTCCCGGCGGAGCGCGCGAAGATCGAGGCCGATCCGTCGCGGATCCCCCAGGCGGTCGAGGAGCTGCTGCGCTGGGATGCCGCCTCGCAGTTCCAGGGCCGCGCCGCCGGCCGCGACGTGACCCTGCACGGCGTGACCATCCCCAAAGGCGACATGGTGATGCTGGTCAACGCCTCGGCGACGCGCGACGAGGCCGCGTTCCCCAATGCCGACATGCTGGACTTCGACCGCGCGCCGACCTCGCGATCGGTCCATTTCGGCTTCGGCATCCACAAATGCCTCGGCATCCATCTCGCCCGGGTCGAGCTGCGCATCGCGCTGGAGGAGCTGCTGGCGCGCTATCCCCGTCACAAGGTGCATCGCGACCGGGCGCGGCGCGACATCGTCGCCAATGTCCGCGGCGTCAGCAGCCTGCCGATGTCGCCGGGCGGCCATGCCTGAGGGTCAGCCCTCCGGCGCCGCCTTGTCATGCGCCAGGATGTCCTTGAGGCCGGGGCGGATATGCTCGCCGCCTTTTTCCGCCTCGTGCTTCGCGATGGCGGCGGCGATCGCGGCGCGGGTCTGCTCGCCGAACCTCGGCCGGTTCGCCCTGACCCATTCGTAGGAGGCGTCGCGGTTGAGGTTGAGCTGCTGGAAGCGCGGCATCACATAGCGCGCGATCAGCTCGTAGCTCCGCTGCGTCGCCGCCCAGTCCGCCCAGTTATGCGCGAACAGCAGGAACGCGCCGAAGCCGCCGCTCTCCTGCTGGAGCAGCTCGATCCGCGCGATCGCATCGTCGGGCGTGCCGACCACCGCCGCGTCGCTCGCCAGATAAGCCTCCACCGGATCGCCCGCGCCCTCGGGCACCAGCGGCAGGTTGGCGACATCCTTGAAATAGGCGAGCCATTTGGCCAGCCCGAAGCGCACGTCGGCGAGCGCCTGCTCACGCGTCTCGGCGATGTGCATCTGGCCGACCAGCCGCCAGCGCGCGCGGTCCATCGCCCGGCCGTGGTCCGCCGCGACCCCTTCGGCGATCGCCCAGTTCGACGCCAGCGCGTTGAACCCGTCCCTGGACGTCGCCTGGATCGAGAGCAGGCCGAGCCCATGCCTGCCGGCCGCCCGCGCGCCCGACGGCGAGATCAGCGAGGCGACCGCGATCTCGACGGACGGCCGCGTCCATGGCGTCAGCTGCACGCGCGCCTCGTTGAGCGTGAACCAGTCGGTCGTCCGCGTCACCGTCTCGCCGGCGAGCAGCGGCACCAGCACGTCGAGCGCCTCCTCCATCCGGTCGCGCTGCCTGGCGACCGGGATGCCCATCATGTGCGCGTCCGACGACAGCGCCCCCGGGCCGACCCCGAACATCACCCGCCCGCGCGTCATGTGGTCGAGCTGGGCGATCCGGTCGGCCAGCATCAGCGGATGGTGGTAGGGCAGCGACGAGACGCCGGTGCCGAGCCGGATCGAGCGCGTCCGCTCGGCGGCGGCGGCGATGAACAGCTCGGGCGAGGCGATCGTCTCGTAGCCGGCGGAGTGGTGCTCGCCGATCCATGCCTCGTCATAGCCCAGCCGGTCGAGATGCTCGACCAGCGCGGCGGCAGCATCACCCCGTCTCGTGCCCATAGCCTTCCGGGTAAGGCGACAGGTCGCCGGCATAGGCGATCCCGCCCGGCCAGAAGTCGGTGCCGCTGATCTTCCTGAAATAATGGACGGTGCGCGCGAAGGAGCCGGCTTTCGAGCGCGGCTGCATCGCGATCCCGCTGGGGCTCCGGCCCGTCGCCCGGAAGCCGAAATCGCGGATGGTGAAGGCGAGGTCGTCGGTCTGCTGCGCGGTCAGGATCAGCTGGTCGCCGGGGCAGTAGCGCCGGGGCTCGACCTGCGCGGCGGCGAGCATCCCGCGCTTCATCGCGACATGGCCGGGCACGTTCGTCACCTCCGGGCAATGCACGTTCCTGTACCATTCCATATACTCGTCGTAGCGGCCGGCGACATAGTTGCCGATCAGCACGCTGACGCCGGACAGCGGCTTGTCGCGCTGGAAATTGGCGCTGCCTTCCCAGTCGTCGGTGTAGATGCGGTAGGTGAACAGCCGCTCGGAATCGCCGGCCGTCTCGATCAGCCCGGCGTCGCGCGCATCGGCGAGGAGCGGCCCCAGCGCGGGGACGTCGATCTCCGGCGCTTCCGTGACGAGGTCGTAGACGCTGCAATACCGCCACGGCTGGGCGATATCGACCATGACCTGCTCGGGCGTGACCTCATATCGCTCCGCCCCCCTGAAGCCGCGCGATCGCCCGAGCGCCTCGCGGTGCGGGCCATCGAACCAGGCGGCATAATCCGCCTCGCGCGCCGCCGGCACGTTGTGGAAATGGACCGTTGTGTAGAGCGCCATGCGTCCTTCTCCCCGTCTGCCGTTCGTCCGTCCGCCGCCGCTCACCGCGCGCGACCGGCACGGGTCTGCTATGGCCCGCCCGATGCGGCAATGGCGCGCGGGCGATCGGCCGTCATATCGCCCGGATGCTGATTGCGGCGGTCGCGCCGCCTATGGCCGGCAGAGCCAGTGGCGCGCGCCGGCCAGGGTCGCTTCATAGGCGATGCCGCCCTCGCCCGCCGTCGTGACCGTCAACCCCGCCCGGCGCATGATCGCGGCCGCGGCATCGGGCTCCGCCACCTCCCAGCCGACCGCATAGACCCCCGATCGACGGCCCGCCAGATATCGGCCGAGCGCGCCTTCGTCCGGCCGATCGGGGGAGACGATCCGCAGCCGGGCGTCGGCGACCGCGACGTCGACGAACCGCGCCGGCTGCGGCCAGCCGATCCGGCCCTCGCCCGTCGCGCGTCCGTCGAGCCGCTCGGTGAAGAAGCGCGCGGTCGCCGCGGCATCGGGCACGACGCAGCAGATATAGGCCATGCGCCGCGGCCGATCGACGCGCGACGCCGCCCAGTCGCGGTTCCAGCCGGGCAGGTAATAGGGGTCCTGCGGTATCTCGACGTCGCAGAATTCGAGCAGCACGCCGCCGGCCGAACGCGGGTGCAGCAGGAAGAAGTTGGGATAGTCGGTCGTGATCTCGCAACCGCCGGCGCGCAGCAGCGCCGCCGCCCGGCCCGTGTCGGCCACGGTGAAGGCGAAGGAATGCCATCCTTCGCCGTAACGCGACAGATAGCGCGCGAAGACCCTGTCCAGCGCGCCCGCGTCGCGCGGCGCCATCGGCTCGATCATCTGATCGGCGACATAGACCAGCGCCATGTCGCGATCCTCGCCGGCATGATAGCCTTCGAGGAAGGTCATGCCGCCGAACGCCTCCAGATAGGCGATCCGCGCGGCATCGACGTCGATCACCGCCTGCGTCGTGTGGAACAGGCGCTCGATCGAAAGGCGGCCGTCGGTCATGCCGCCCGCGCGAGCAACGCCCTGGTGCGTTCCAGCAGCAGCCGAGCGCGGTCGAGATGCGACATGCCCTGCTCGGCCAGGGACTTCAGCGGCACCTCGAGCCCGATCGCCGTATGCTCCGGCAGCGCCTTCAGGAAATCGACGACCGGCAGCTCGCCGTCGCCGGGGACCTCGCGCTGGCTGAAGGCGTCGCGCATATAGTCCTCTTCGGACAGCGCCGCCCTGCTGTCGCACAGCTGCGCCGCCAGGATCAGCGCCGGATCGTAGCGGGCGATGTCGGCCGGCGTCTCGCCCCCGAGGACGAGATGCATGACATCGACCAGCACGCCCGCGGGACGGCTCGCGAGGCCGACGAAGGCGATCGCCTCGGCGAGCGAGCGGACCTCCGTGAGCCGGCAGAATTCGAGCGCCAGGCCGAGGCCCCCGTCCGCCGTCATCTCGGCCAGGCGGCAGAAGCTGTCGGTCGCCCGCGCCCGATCCCGGTCCAGGATCACCGTGGCGCCGCATCGCGCGCCGATCCGCCCGCCGAGATCGATCAGCCGGGCATATTCGTCCCAGTCCATGCGCGGCTTGACCACCAGCCCTTCGAGATTGCTGACGGCGATGCCGCGCGCGCGCAGACGGGCGATCATCGCCTCGGTGCGATCGTCGCCGATGGCCAGCCGATACGCGCCGTCGCCGTCGCTGCTGCTCGTGAACGCGCTGATCGCGTCGTAGCCGGCGTCGGCGGCGATATCGACCAGTTCGGCCGGCGAGACGCCGACGACGGTCAACTGATCGAGCGAGAGGAGCGGCATCGGGATCAGGCGGCCGAACCCTGCTCGGTATCGCCCATCATCCACCCCATGTCGATCTGGCCGGTCATCACCGATCCCAGGAAGCCCAGGTCGACGTTGAGCGCCAGGCCGCTGATGTAACTCGCCGCGTCGCTGCCGAGGAAGATCAGCGGATAGGCCTGCTGGTCGGGCGTCGAACGCCGGCCGCTCGGCTGGGCGGCGGCTTCGAGCATCGCGGGCGGGGTGACCTTCTCGATATCGTCCATCATCGGGGTCTGGGTCGGCCCGGGCAGCGTGCAGTTGATCCGGATGCCGCGCTTGACCAGGTCGTAGCAGCGCAGCATCGTCCAGGCGATCACCACCTCCTTCGAGAAGCCGTAGCCTTCGAGGACGACCTCGGGGCGCGCCTCGCACCAGGCGACGGCGCCGGCATAATCGGGCTGGGCGATGAACTCCATCAGCAGCGGGATGCGCTGCGTCCAGCCCAGGCCGCCGTTGGAGGAGATCGAGGTGATCGATCCGCCCTCCTTCATCAGCGGCAGGACCGCCTCTGTCAGGTGGCGCAGGCCGATGAAGTTGACCTTCATCAGGTCGAGCGGCGGAAAGCCCGGCGCCAGGCCGGCGCAGTTGAACAGCGCGTCGACGGGGCCGCCGATCCCGGCCACCGCCGCGTCGATCGAGGCGGGGTCGCGCAGGTCGACCTCGGTGAACGACGCCAACGGCACCTCGGACTTCTTGTAGTCGAAGCCGTGGACCTCGCCGCCGAGCCGCACCAGCTCGCGCGCGGCGGCCGCCCCCATGCCCGAATAGCAGCCGCTGATGATGACGCGCTTGCCGGTGAAATCCCATACGCTCATGATATGCTCCTTGGACGACAGGTTCGGATAACCGCTGGAGATGACCGGATGCCGATCCGGCGGCGTCAGAGGCCGGCGACGAAGCGCCTGACCTCCAGGCGGATTTCTTCGTCTTCCGGGGTTATTCCCCCGAAGCCGCCGTGCGGCATGCCTTCGAACACATGGAGTTCGGCCGGCAGGCCGAGGGTGCGCAGCGCGCGGTGGAAGCGGACCGCGTTCGACAGGAACAGGTCGCGCGTGCCCGCCTGCAGGAAGGTCGGCGGCCAGCCTTTCGAGAAGTCGCCGAACAGCGGCGAGAGATACGGATCGGCCAGGTCGTGACCGTTCGCGTAGAGCAGGTTGGCGGACGTCAGACGCTGCGTGAGCATGGCGTCGATGCCCATCAGCGTCTCGAAGCTGTCGCCCGATTCGGTCAGGTCGATCTCCGGCGTCAGCAGGATCAGCCCGCGCGGCAGCGGCAGCCCCTCGTCGCGGCCGCGCAGCACCAGCGCGGCGGCGAGGTTGCTGCCCGCCGATCCGCCGGAGACGACGATATTCTCCGGCGCGGTCGTCTCCAGCAACCCGCGATAGGCGGCGACGCAGTCGTCGAGCGGCGCCGGATAGGGATGGTGCGGCGGCATGCGGTAATCGACGCTGATCGTGCGCAGCCCCGCGGTGTTCGCGCCCAGCCGCCCCATCAGCGGCGTGAGCGGGCCGCCGCCGCAGGTCAGGCCGCCGCCATGTATGTAGAGGCACACCAGCGGGCTTTTCGCATCGAACTCGTCAGGCTCGACGTCATAGACGGTCGTGCCGCCCAGCGACCGGCTGGGAAATGCCGCCGGGTCCTGTCCGGCGAACAGCATTTCCATCATCTGCGCGTCGCTGTTCTGCTGCAAGGCTTCCCAGCCGGCGACGTCGTCGATCGCCGGCGGGGTGGACGTCATGGGATAGGCCGCCAGATACCCCAGCACGGCTTGCGCCATCGGACTGATCGACGAGGGCATCGGGATCTCGCGCGATACCGTCAGCGGCGGATAGGACGGGCTCGTCTCGGTCTCTGCTTCGCTCACTTCGTGCTTCTCCTTGCCTACGCGATTACCGATCGGTCGGACCGATGTTCAGGGTAATGCGCCGAGGAAGCGGCGGACTTCCTCATAGACTTCCCGATCCTCCGGCGCGGTCCCCAGGCCGCCTTCGAGCATGGCGCCGAAACCGCCATGCGGCATGGCCTCGAAGACGTGGAGGAAGGCGGGGATGTCGTGCCTGCGGAGCGCGCGGTGGAACCGGACGGTGTTCGACAGGAACAGGTCGCGCGTGCCGCATTGCAGGAATGTGGTGGGGAAACCCTTCGCGAAGTCGGCGAACAGCGGCGACAGATACGGGTCGGACAGGTCGTGGCCGGCGGCATAGAGTTCGATCGCATCGGTCAGCCGGGCCTTCAGGACCGGATCGACGCCCATCAGCGTCTCGAAGCTGTCGCCCGACTCGGTCAGGTCGACTTCCGGCGAGAGGAGCACGACCGCGGCGGGCATGGCCAAGCCTTCGTCGCGCGCCCGGAGCACGAGCGCCGGAGCCAGATTGGCGCCGGCCGAGGTGCCCGCGACGATGATCTCTTCCGGGCGCCGGCTCTCCAGCAGGGCCCGATACGCCGTGACGCAATCATCCAGCGGAACCGGATAGGGAAAGCGCGGCGGCATGCGGTAATCGAGGCTGATCGTATGGAGTTGCGCGCCTTCCGCAAAGGCATGTCCCATCGCCCCGCATGCCTTGCCGCCGCCCATCGTCAGCCCGCCGCCATGCAGGAACAGGCAGACGCGGTCGGCCTCGCCGGTCGTCCGGCGTTGCGGGCTGATCTCGAAGGCGGGCAGCCCGCCGATCGCCATCGGCGTCACCGTCGTCCCCGCGGCGGGCGGTGCGATCATCGCGAACAGCATCTCGTTCACGAAGCCGATCATGGCGTCCCAGCCAGCCGCGTCGCGCGGCGGGTCCGACGAGGCGACCGGCATGGCCGCCATCGTCGCCAGCTTCTCCCGCGCGGCCTCGCTGATCGAGGCGGGATAGGCGATCTCGCGGCTCGCGACCAGCAACGGGGGTTGCGCCATGCAGCACCTTTCATCGAAACGGGCGGGCGATCGGCCGACGCCACCGCCTAACAAGCAGCCTCTCCATCCCGCCGATACTCACCGGCGACGGGCGCGGCCGTATCGCGGGGCGGCCGTCACGATGACCGGCTCATCGCGGACGCGCCGCCCCGCCCGCCATCGTCAGAAGTTGAACCGCAGCTTTCCTCCCACGACGCGCTGTTCGCCATAGCGCCCCAACTCGATGCCGGTGCCGTTATAGATGCCGGCGACCTGGGTCTGGTACTTCTCGTTGGTCACGTTGGTCGCGAACAACGATGCGTCGATCCGCGATCCCCCGACGCTGTTCCAGTTCAGGTTGAGGTTGACGGTGTTGAACGAGTCCATCTTCGCGAAGGGCGACGATGCCGGCGACACCGCCAGTTGCGGGCTGCTATAGCTGTAGGTCGCGCCGAACACGATCTGCCCCAGGCTCGGATCCAGCGGCAGTGCGTAGCTGCCCGTCACCGTGACCCGGTTGTGCGGCGAATAGGCCAGATCGCCGCCTACGGCTGCCGACAAAGTCACGATCTCATACGGGGCGTTCGGTATGATGACGGGCGCGCTGACCAGCTTCGTGCGGAGATAGGTATAGGAGCCGTTCAGGTTGAAGCCGCGGAAGAGGGTGACGTTGGCTTCCGCCTCGACACCGTAGCTCCTCGACTTGTTGACGTTGATGATGCCCGAGGCCTGGGAGACCACGTTGTCCGTATCGGTAAAGGCGGCGTTGATCTGCTGGCCGTAGAGATTGTTGTAGAAGGCGTCGATGTTGAAGTAGCCGCGCAGCGCGCCCCGGATATCCGTCTTCAACCCCGCCTCGAATGCGTCGATCTTCTCCGGCCTGAAGGTCCGGTATATCCCGGCACCGCTGGGGGTCACGCTACCCTGACGGTACCCGCGCGAGTATTTGCCGTAGATCAGGATGTCGTCGTTCGGTTTATAGTCGAGATCGATGAGCCAGGTCGGCTTCGAGCTCTTCGTCCTGGACGTGAGGAGACAGTCGTTGGCGAGGTTCGCGTCGAACTGCACGCAGGATACCCTCGGGTTGTTGGCGCCGAAACCGGGTCCTCCGAAGGCGTAGCTGAGCTCGTTGGAGGTCGCCTTCACCTTGTCCGAGGTGTAGCGGATGCCGCCGGTGACCTTCAGCTGGTCGGTCAGGGCGTAGGTGCCCTGCGCGTAGATGCCGAGGTTGCGGTAGCCGATCGTCGTGCGCCGCCGGCCGAGGCCGCCGATCGGGAAGTCGTAGCCCGGATCGGTGAACTGCGCCGGCACGCCGAGCAGGGTCGAGAAGAATTGGGCATATCCCTGCCTGAATATCTGGCCCAGCGGCGAGTAGCACTGCAAAGTCGTGACTTCCGCGCAGTTGAGCAGCTGGGTGGAGTAGTTCTCGGTGTAGCCATGGGGCGCGGCCCGCTCGTAATAGACGCCGGCCTGCCACAGCAACTTGTCGCCGCCGATCCTGCCCTGGAACTGCAACTCCTCGGTGAAGGTCGACTGGTCGGTGTTGCCCGGCGCGCCGCTCGCGAACGTGTCGACGAACTGGAGCCGCGTCCCCGCCAGCGCCCCGGTCGCCGTCGGTTGCAGGCCGAGGACGGCGCCCGTCGCGTTCTGGACGGGGACGAAGACTGTGGTCGGGATCTTGATGTTCGTCGAGAACACGTCCGACACGTATTTGCCCTTCAGGCGCGTGTAGCTGATGATGTTCTTCACCGTCAGCGTGTCGCTCGCCTGCCAGGTGGTGGTGTTGATCCCGCGATATTCGGTCCGCTCGTTGAGCGGGTTGGCGATATCGGTGCTGACGGTGTGCGGGCCACCCGCCTGCTGCGTCGCGAACGGACCGCACACGTTCGCGCCGATGAAGCTCGCCGGATTGCATCCGATCAGCGCGTAGCCCGATCCGTTGCTCTTCGAATGGAGGTAGGACAGGATCGTGTAGTTCTCGATGTCGGGGGTGACGTCCCAGACCACGCTGCCGCGCACCGCGATATAGTGCCGGTCGTCGAGATCGGGGCCGACGCCGACGTTGTTCGTCAACCCGTCGCGATCCTGGAAGTCGAACGCCAGGCGGGCACGGATGTTGTCGCCGATCGGCGCGTTGATCGCGCCTTGCAGGCCCTTCCAGTCATAGCTGCCATAGAGGCCCTCGACATAGCCCTCGAACCGGCCGGTCGGCTTCTGCGGCACGAGCAGCACCGCGCCGCCGGTCGTGTTGCGGCCG
>CAXTHU010000059.1:0-13521 GCA_964244125.1 uncultured Sphingomonadaceae bacterium | reverse complement strand
TCGGCGAATCGTTGACGGCGAAGCGCATCGACAGCGTCGGCGGATCGATCGGCTGGGCGTGGAGCGGCTCGGTGACCGAGGGATCGGCGATGGTGTTGGCGACCGTCGCCACCGCCAGCCCGGCGATCGAGATGATGTCGCCGGCGTTGGCCTCCTCCACCGGCACCCGCTCCAGCCCGCGGAACGCCATCAGTTTGGACGCGCGGCCGGTCTCGACGACCTGGCCGTCGGGGTCGAGCGCGTGGATCGGCGCGTTGACCTTGATCGATCCCGAGAACACCAGCCCGGTCAGGATGCGGCCGAGGAAATTGTCGCGGTCGAGCAGGGTCACGAGGAACTTGAACGGCCCGTCCGGATCGGCCCTGGGCGCCGGCACATGGTCGATGATCTTCTCGAACAGCGGCGCCAGCGTGCCCTCGCGCACGTCCGGATCGTCGCCGGCATAGCCGTTGCGGCCGGAGGCGAAGAGGACCGGGAAGTCGAGCTGCTCGTCATTGGCCTCCAGGCTGACGAACAGGTCGAACACCTCGTCCAGCACATCCTGCGCGCGGGCGTCCGAACGATCGATCTTGTTGACCACGACGATCGGCTTCAGGCCGAGCGCCAGCGCTTTGCCGGTGACGAACTTGGTCTGCGGCATCGCCCCCTCGGCGGCATCGACCAGCAGGATGACGCCGTCGACCATCGACAGGATCCGCTCCACCTCGCCGCCGAAATCGGCGTGGCCGGGGGTGTCGACGATGTTGATCCGGGTGTCGCCGTCCTTACCGTGCCACTCGACCGAGGTGCATTTGGCCAGGATGGTGATCCCGCGCTCCTTTTCCAGATCGTTGGAGTCCATCGCCCGCTCCTCGATCCGCTGGTTCTCGCGGAAGGTGCCGGACTGCCGGAAGAGCTGGTCGACGAGGGTCGTCTTGCCATGATCGACATGCGCGATGATGGCCACGTTGCGGAGGCTCATGGAAAATCCTGGATGCGGGTTCGGGAGTTGGCGCGCCCATAGCGCAGATGCCGCGCCGCCGGAAGCCCCGCGCCGTTCCGCCGCGGGGCGGCTCCGACAAACGGCGGCCGACATCCGCCGCGCCCTATGCTCCACCCCCGTTTGGCGCTAACCCCCGGTGCCGTGATCCGGTCCGCCTTCCTGTTCGGCAAGACGCCGGCATCCGACGCCGGCGTTCAGGCCGGTGACCGGGCCGCGGAGCGCGTCGGCATCGTCGATATCGGCTCCAACTCGATCCGCCTGGTCGTCTACGAAGGGCCGGCGCGCACGCCCTCGACGCTGTTCAACGAGAAGGTGATGGCCGGGCTCGGCCGGGGGCTGGCCGCGACCGGCGCGATCGACCGCGAGGCGATGGCGCGGGCCACCGCCGCGCTCGCCCGCTTCCGCCGGCTGTCGCGGGAGATGGGCGTGCCCAGCCCGATCACCGTCGCCACCGCCGCCGTGCGCGATGCGTCCAACGGCGCCGATTTCCTGAAGCGCATCGCCGACATCGGCCTCGACGTGCGGCTGCTGTCGGGCGAGGAGGAGGCGGAACTGGCGGCCGAAGGCGTGCTGGCGGGCATCCCGGATGCCGACGGCATCGTCGGCGATCTCGGCGGCGGCAGCCTGGAGCTGGTGCGGATCGTCGGGGGGCGGGTGGCCGAGCGCGCCTCCTTCCCGCTCGGCGTGTTGCGCGTCGCCGCCATCCGCAAGCGCGGCCGGCGCGCGCTGGGGGCCATCGTCGCCCGGGCGCTGAAGGGCGCGTGGGAAGGCCGGGGGGCGGGGCTGCCCTTCTACCTCGTCGGCGGATCGTGGCGGGCGCTGGCGCGGATCGACATGCATCTGAGCGGCTATCCGCTGCCGATCGTCCACCAGTATCGCATGGCGCCGGCGGCCGCGCCCCATCTCGTCCGCGTGCTGGCGCGGATCGACCGGCGGCGGCTGAAGGCGATCGCCTCGCTGTCGGGATCGCGCGTCGGCACGCTGGCGGATGCCGCCGCGCTCCTGGCGCTGGTCGTCCGCCGGCTGGGATCGAGCGGGATGATCGTCTCGGCCTATGGCCTGCGCGAGGGGCTGCTCCACCAGCGGCTGGCGCCCGAGCTGCGCGGCGCCGATCCGCTGATCTGCGCCACCCGCGAGGAGGCGCGGCGGAGCGGGCGCTTTCCCGAACATGGCGACCTGCTGAACGACTGGATCGCGCCGCTGTTCGCCGACGAGCCGCCCGGCGACGCCCGCCTGCGCCATGCCGCCTGCCTGCTCGCCGACACCGGCTGGCGCGCGCATCCCGAATTCCGCGCCGAACATGGGCTGGAGACCGGGCTGCACGGCAACTGGGTCGGCATCGACGCGCGCGGGCGCGGGATGATGGCGCAGGCGCTGTTCACCAGCTTCGGCGGGATCGCCGGGGCGGAGATCGTCGCGCGGCTGTGCTCGGCCGAGGAGATCGCCCGCGCCACCCGCTGGGGCCACGCCATCCGCCTGGGCCAGCGCTTGTCCGGCGGCGTCGCCGGGCCGCTGCGATCCGCCCGGCTGGCGCTGGGCGAGGGGACGGTGACGCTCCACCTCGCCTCGGCGGACACCGCGCTCTACGGCGAGACGGTGGAGCGGCGGCACAAGAGCCTGGCGGCGGCGATGGCGCGGAAAGCGGTGGTGGATCGGTGAAAACCCCGTGCTCCTGCGCAGGCAGGAGCCTAGGCGGGCAGGCTTACTCCCCCGTCCGCGTCATCCGGAGCTTGCCGCCGGTCACGGCGAAGGCCAGCCGCCCCTCGACCAGATCCAGCGCGTCGCGGCCGAACTCCTCGAAACGCCAGCCGGTCAGGAAGGACAGCCCCTCGCGCCGGCCCGCCGCCAGCAGTTCCAGCTCGTCGGCGCGGGCGATGAGTTTCGGTGCGACGTCAGACTCCTTCGCCCTGATCTTCAGGAGGAGCTTCAACAGATCGGCGACCAGCGCGCCGTCCTTGCCGAGGCCGGGCTTGCGGTCGTCGCGCGGCGGCATCTCCTCCTCGGGCAGCGGCACCGCCTGTTCCAGCGCCGCCAGCATCCGCCGGCCGATGTCGTTGCCGCCCCAGCTGGCCGAGAGGCCGCGGATGCGGGCGAGGTCGGCCTGGGATTTCGGCGGGTGGCCGGCGATGTCGACCAGCGTCTCGTCCTTGACGATGCGTCCGCGCGGCAGGTCCTTGCCCTGCGCCTCGCGCTCGCGCCACGCCGCCAGCGCCTTCAGCCGGCCCAGCACGTCGGCCTTGCGCGTCGGCGCACGCAGCCGCTGCCAGATCGTCTCGGGATCGTTGACGTAGCTGTCCGGATCGGCCAGCCGCTCCATCTCCTGGTCCAGCCAATCGCCGCGCCCGGTCTTGTGCAACCGTGCCAGCAGCTTGGGGAACAGTCTTACCAGGTGGGTGACGTCGCCGATGGCATATTCCAGCTGGCGCTGGTCGAGCGGCCGGCGGCCCCAGTCGGTGAAGCGCGCGCCCTTGTCGAGCTTCACCCCGACCATGCTCTCGACCAGGTTGGAATAGCCGATCTGCTCCCCCATCCCCAGCGCCATCGCGGCGACCTGGGTGTCGAACAGCGGGAAGGGCGTCTTGCCCGTCATGTTGTGGACGATCTCCAGATCCTGGCCGCCGGCGTGGAAGACCTTCAACACGTCGGGGTTGGCGACCATCAGGTCGAGCAGCGGTTGCAGGTCGATGCCCGGCGCCTTGGGATCGATCGCGGCGGCCTCGTTCGCGTCGGCGATCTGGATCAGGCAGAGGTCGGGCCAATAGCTGTTCTCGCGCATGAACTCGGTGTCCACCGCGACGAAGTCGGATCTGGCGAGACGGGTGCAAAGCTCGGCGAGGGTGGCGCTGTCGGCGATCAGGGGGTGGATGTGCATGGGATGGCCATAGCGATGTGCTGGGCGGTTGACAAAGCCGGGCGTGGAAGGGACTGCCGGCCCGTCCAATTCTCAACATAATCGTGAATCCCGACATGCACGCCTATCGCACCCACACCTGCGCCCAGCTCCGCGAGGGCGACGCCGGCGCCACCGTCCGCCTGTCGGGCTGGGTGCATCGCGTGCGCGACCATGGCGGGCTGAAGTTCGTCGACCTGCGCGATCATCACGGGCTGACCCAGATCGTCACCGACGTGGATTCGCCGGTCTTTGCCCGGTTCGAGCATCTCCGCGCCGAAAGCGTCGTCACGGTGACCGGGGAGGTGGTGCGCCGCGCCGCCGAGGTGGTGAACCCCGGCCTGCCGACCGGCGCGATCGAGGTGCGGGCGACCGACATCACCGTCCAGTCCGTCGCCCACGACCTGCCGCTGCCGGTCGCGGCCGAGGCGGATTACCCGGAAGACGTGCGCCTGCGCTATCGCTTCGTCGATCTCCGGCGGGAGCGCATCCACCGCAACATGGTGCTGCGCGCCGACGTCATCGCGTCGATCCGCGAGCGCATGGTGGCCCAGGGCTTCACCGAATATCAGACGCCGATCCTCACCGCCTCCAGCCCCGAGGGCGCGCGCGACTATCTCGTGCCCAGCCGGATGCATCCGGGCAAGTTCTACGCGCTGCCGCAGGCGCCGCAGATGTTCAAGCAGCTGCTGATGGTCGCCGGCTTCGACCGCTATTTCCAGATCGCCCCCTGTTTCCGCGACGAGGATGCCCGCGCCGACCGCTCGCCCGGCGAGTTCTACCAGCTCGATTTCGAGATGAGCTTCGTCACGCAGGATGATGTCTTCGCCGCGATCGAGCCGGTGCTGCACGGCGTGTTCGAGCAGTTCGCCGATTTCGACGGGAAGGGACGCCAGGTCTCGCCGCTCCCCTTCCGCCGCATCCCCTATGCCGAGGCGATGCTGCGCTACGGCAGCGACAAGCCGGACCTGCGCAACCCCATCCTCATCGGCGACGTGTCGGATCATTTCCGCGGCTCGGGCTTCGGCCGGTTCGCCTCGATGGTCGAGGCGGGCGACGTCGTCCGTGCCATTCCGGCACCGGGCACGGCCGAGAAGAGCCGCAAGTTCTTCGACGACATGAACGCCTGGGCGCAGTCCGAAGGCTTCGCCGGCCTCGGCTACGTGACCGCCAAGGGCGGCGAGTTCGGCGGGCCGATCGCCAAGAACCACGGCGAGGCGGCGACGCGGGCGCTGGCCGACGCGCTCGGCCTCGGCCCGGACGACGGCATCTTCTTCGCCGCCGGCAAGGCTTCCCAGGCCGCCCGGCTCGCCGGCCTCGCCCGCACCCGCGTCGCCGAACAGCTGGGGCTGATCGATCCCAGGCGGTTCGAGTTCTGCTGGATCGTCGACTTCCCGATGTTCGAATATGACGAGGAGCTGAAGAAGATCGACTTCAGCCACAATCCCTTCTCGATGCCGCAGGGCGAGCTGGCGGCGCTGGAGACCAAGGCGCCGCTCGACATCCTCGCCTATCAGTATGACATCGTCTGCAACGGCGTGGAGCTGTCCTCCGGCGCGATCCGGAACCACAAGCCCGAGATCATGTACAAGGCGTTCGAGATCGCCGGCTATTCTCAAGCCGAGGTGGATACGAACTTCGCCGGCATGATCGCCGCCTTCAAATGCGGCGCCCCGCCGCATGGCGGCTCGGCGCCGGGCATCGACCGCATCGTCATGCTGCTGGCCGACGAGCCGAATATCCGCGAGGTGATCCTCTTCCCGATGACGCAGAAGGCCGAGGATCTGATGATGGGCGCGCCCGCCCCGGCGACGGCCAAGCAGCTGCGCGAGCTGTCGATCCGGGTGGTGGACGGGCCGCGATAGCCGTCTCGTCTTGTCGCGCGCGGTTCGCTACGCTGACGGCATGACCATCCAGCTCAGCGACCACGAAGCCGGCCACCCCTTCGACGGCCCTTACGCCAAGGCGCTGGCGAAGTTGCAGAAGCGCCTCGAACGCATCCAGGTCGCCCATGTCGTCCACCGCCGCCGCGCCGTCGTGATGTTCGAGGGGTGGGACGCGGCGGGCAAGGGCGGGATCGTCGAGCGGCTGACCGCCGGGTGGGACCCGCGCAATTTCGCGGTGTGGCCGATCGCCGCGCCCACCCCGGCGGAGAAGGCCGCACCCTTCCTCGATCGCTTCCGGCATCGCCTGCCGGCGCCCGGCCGGATCGCGATATTCGATCGCAGCTGGTATGGCCGGGTGCTGGTCGAGCGGGTCGAGCGCTTCGCGAGACGCTCCGAATGGCGCGTCGCCTATGCCACGATCAACGACTTCGAAGCGGCACTGGCGGGCGAGGGCGTCACGCTGGTGAAGCTCTTCGTCCATGTCACGCAGAAGACCCAGGACAAGCGCATCCGCGCCCGCCTCGCGGACCCGTGGAAACGCTGGAAGACGGGCGCCGACGACTTCCGCAACCGTGCGAAGCGCGCCGACTATCTGGTTGCGATGCGGGAGATGTTCGATCGCACCGACACCGCCGTGGCGCCATGGACGATCATCGACGGCAACGACAAGAAGGCCGCCCGCATCGCCGCCCTCGGCCACATCGCCGACGCGCTGGCAGCCACCGTCGACATGACCCCGCCGGCGGCCGACCCGGCGGCCCTGGCGCTTGCCGAAAAGGCGTTCGGGACGCGCGGCAAAGGCGCCTGAAGAATTACTCCCCGCCCAGCGCGCGCAGGCCGCCCCGGCCGAGCGCCTCGTCGGCGACGAACAGCGTGCCGTCGGTGATCCGCGCCAGGCCGACCGCGACGGCGTTGCGCGCGGCGGCGGTCGCGTGGCCGATCGGCTCCAGGCACAGGACGATGTCGCAGCCATCCTCCTCCTCGCCGGCCAGCGCATCGGCGATCCCGCCGACTTCGAAGGTCAGCCCGATCGCCGGGCCGCCCATCCTGGCCGCGGCCGCGCGCGCCGCCGCGATATCCCGCGCGGAAGGAGCGACGCCGCGCGCCTCGATGGCGACGAAGCCCAGGTTCGCGGCGCGTACGGCGGCGTGGATCAAGCGGCCGCCGTCGCCGCAGCAGGCATCGAGCAGGCGGATCGCGCGCCGGCCTTCGCCCGCCAGCAGGCGCAGCGCCAGGTCGATCCTGGCGTGGATGGCGTGGTCGGCGAAGCCCTCCGCGCCGATCCGCAACGGCACCGCGACATCGGTGCCGGCCTCGGCATGATGCGCCTCGTGGAAGCGGAAGGGCAGGGCCCCGGGCGGGGCGTGGCGGGTGCGGGGCATCGCGCTCAATGGACCGGCGCGTCGGCGATCGGCCCGGCGGCGATCGCGATGGTGGCGCCGGGCAGCGCCTGCCGCTCGGCCCGGGCGAAGCGCATCGCCGCTTCCAGCGAGATGAACGCGCCGCCGAGCAGGCCGTGGTTCTCCTGGACGATCCAGCGGCCGTGCCGGTCGTGGCCGACCATCAGGATGGTCGGGTCGGGGTCGAGCGGCGGGGGAATGGGGGACATCGGTCTTGCTCCAAGCCGGAAACGGAGCCGTCCGGCGCGGGAGCGGTGCGGCAAGCATCGCCGACCGACCAGATAACCCTCGCCGCATAGCGGTTCGAGAGCGATTTCGCGTCCCGGCATAGTGATTCCATAGGGGTGTTCGGAGCGCGATGCTTTTGGTCGGATCCGTTTGCAATCACCCGGATTGTCCTGACGTTCGCCCTAGGAATAGGCGATGGCCAGGATCGCGTAGTCCCTCGCCCCGCCCGGCAGCGTCACGGTGCGGATGTCGCCCACCCCGGCACCGCGCAGCGCGCGGGCGATCGGCGCGTTCCAGCCGATGCGGCCGGCCGCGGCATCCGCCTCGTCGTCGCCGACCAGCGTCACCACCCGCTCGGCGTCCTCGTCGGCGATCCTCACCGTCGCGCCGAACCAGGCGCGGGCGCGATCCGCCTGCGCCGCCGGATCGACCACCCTGGCCGCCTTCATCCGCCGGGCGAGCCAGCCCAGTTCCCGGTCGATCTCGCGCAGCCGCTTGCGGCCGTAGATATAGTCGCCGTTCTCCGAACGATCGCCGTTGCCCGCCGCCCAGGAGATCACCTCGACCAGCTTCGGCCGCTCCTCGCCGAACAGCGCGTCGTAGCGCGAGCGGAGCGCGGCGAGGCCGGCCGGGGTGATGTAGTTCGGCCCCTCGCTCATCCGCCCATCCTCATCCGGCGGTGGATTTGCCGAGATAGGCCGAGAGCCGGTCCCTCGCCGGCATCCTGGCGCGCGCCGGGTTCATCAGGTCGTAGACCACCGCATTCTCCAGCACCCGCTGGACATAGTTGCGCGTCTCCGACAGCGGGATCGCCTCGATCCAGTCGATCACGTCGGCGCCTGGCAGACGCGGGTCGCCGTTGGCGCGGATGAACTTGTTCACGTTGCCGGGGCCGGCGTTGTAGGCCGCCACCGCCAGCACATGGTTGCCGCCGAACCGCGCGAGCAGCTCGCCGAAATAGGCCGATCCCAGCGTGATGTTGTAGCCCGGATCGGTGGTGAGGCGTCCCGCCTCGAACGGCAGGCCGGCCTTGCCCGCGGTCTGCCGCGCGGTCGGCGTCATCAGCTGCATGAGGCCGCGCGCGCCGGCGCTGCTGATCGCCTCGCGGTCGAACTGGCTTTCCTGGCGCGCGATGGCGTGGATCATCGTCCAGCGGCCGGCGGCGGCGCCGGGCACCGCCAGCTCGGGAAAGCCGCTGCGCGCGTAATCGGTCGATCCGTCCAGCCGCGCGGCGCGGGCGACCATCACGCCCAGGTCCGGACGCCCGAGATCGCGGGCCAGGCCGGTGGCCAGGCGGTGGTCCTCTTCGCCGGCGACCATCGCGGCGATGGCGCGGATGAACTGGGTCTGATCCTGCCAGCTGCCGTTCGCCCCCAGCCAGCGGGCGGCGCGGACCAGCTCGGACGAATCGAACGCGGCCTGCGCGGCGGGGGCCGGCGCGATCGTGGGGACGGGGGCGGGCAGCGGCAGCGGCCGGCCCAGCCGCTCGGCGGCGAGCTGGCCGTAGAACTGGTCGTAATGCGTCGCCGCCTGGCCCAGCCACGCCTTGGCGTCCGTCTGGCGTCCGGCCGCCTCGGCCGCGCGGCCGGCCCAATATTGCCCCTTGGACCGGCTCTGCGGGCTTTTGGCGGCGGCGGCGTAGCGGGCGAACAGGCGCAAGGCATCCTCCGGCCGGCCGAGCCGCTTCAGCGCCGCCGTCCCGCCCAGCCAGGCGAGGCTGGTATAATCGTCCCGCTCGCCCGCCGTCCGCGCGCGCACGCCGGTGCCGGGCGCGAAGGCCGAATCGAGCCGCGTGGCGATGGCATAGGCGAGCGACCACTGGCCGTCGGCCCCGGCCGCGCGCGCCATCGCCAGCATCCCCTCCAGCCAGCGCTCGGCATCGAAGGGCAGCGCGTCATAGGCGACCGGCCGGGCGAGATAGGCGCGCGCCGCCGGGCTTTGCGCCGTATCGCGCAGCCAGGTCGCGCGGTCCATCTCGAACCCCGGATCGCGATCGGCCTCGGGGCGCAGCGCATCGGCGCGCGCCGCCGCATCGGGCGCGCGCAGCTGCATGGCGAGGCGGGCGGCATAAATCGGCCGGCGCGCGATCGAGACATAGGCGAGCTGGCGGGCGGCCGACGCCGTCGTCCGGTCCCACAGCAGCCGCTCCATCCGCCGGTCCTGCTCCTCGCGGCCGAAGGCGCCGCCGAAGCGGGCGAGCAGCCGCGCCTCGTCCTCCACGGGCAGCGCCCCGCCGGTCCACGCCGCCCGCGCCGCCGCCTCGGCCCCCGCCCGGTCGCCCAGCGCCTGCAAGGCGTCGGCCTGGCGTGCGCGGCCGACGTTGGTCAGCGGCGGCATCCGGCGGAACAGCACCGCCACCGTCGCCGCGTCTTCCATGTCGGGCACGATCGCCTTTTCCGCCGCGCGCCGCAGCGCCGTCTCTCCCGGCCAGCCGGGATGGGCGGTCAGGAAGCGGGCATAATCCGCGAAGGGCAGCCGGTCGCTCTGGCGCAGCCGGTCCCATTCGGCGATCGCCCGGCCGATGGCGGGATCGGGAGCGGCCGGGCGGGTCGCCGCGCGCGGCGGCACCGCCTCGCCCGTGCCGTACCAGTCCGCCCGGTAGCTCGCCGCCGCCGCGACGGAGGCGATCAGCGCGGCGACGGGGGCGAGGCGTGTCAACATGCTGGACATCAAGCCGGACCCCTCCTTATCAGGCCCTGAACGACAGTTCGTTCCGGCCCCTTATGCCGTGAAGCGCCGGCCGGGTGAAGGAGAGTGGTGCGATGTTTCGCGGTTCGATGCCGGCGCTGGTGACGCCGTTCCGCGACGGCGCGTTCGACGAGGCCGGTTTCCGCCGCTTCGTCGACTGGCAGATCGAGGAAGGCTCCGCCGGCCTCGTCCCCTGCGGCACCACCGGGGAGGCGGCGACGATGTCGATCGACGAGCATCACCGCGTCGTCTCGGTCTGCGTCGAGCAGGCGGCGGGCCGCGTGCCGGTGATCGCCGGCTGCGGCTCGAACGACACCGCCGTCGCCCTCCGCCACATGCGCCATGCCCAGGCGGCCGGCGCGGCGGCGGCGCTGGTCGTGCTGCCCTATTACAACCGGCCGAACCAGGCCGGGCTGCTGGCGCATTTCACCTGGCTGGCGGAGCGATGCGACCTGCCGATCGTCGTCTACAACGTCCCCAGCCGGACGGTGACCGACGTGACGATCGCGACGCTGGCCGGGATCGCCCGGCTGCCGTCGGTGGTCGGGATCAAGGACGCCAGCGGCAACGTCGCCCGCGTGTCGGCACAGCGCATCGCCTGCGGGGCGGACTTCTGCCAGCTGTCGGGCAACGACGACATGGCGCTGGGCTTCATGGCGACGGGCGGGGCGGGCTGCATCTCGGTCACCGCCAACGTCGCGCCGCGGCTGTGCGCGGACTTCCAGGCGGCGTGCGGCGAGGGCCGCTGGGCGGACGCGCTGGCGTTGCAGGACCGGCTCTACCCGCTCCACGCCGCGCTGTTCAGCGATGCGTCACCCGGCCCGGTCAAACATGCCCTGGCCATGACCCGCCCCGACTTTTCGCCCGAGCTTCGCCTGCCGATGACCCCGCCGTCCCCGGAAAGCCGCGCGGCGGTGGATGCGGCGCTTTCCGACGCCGGGCTGCCGAAAAGTTTCCGGGAAGCCTGATGGCCCGCCCGCGTCCGCCCGAGTTCGACAAGAGAAAGATCGTCGCCGAGAACCGGCGCGCGCGCTACGAATATTTCCTGGAGGATTTCTTCGAGGCGGGCATCGCGCTGACCGGCACCGAGGTGAAGTCGCTGCGTTTCGGCGAGGGCTCGATCGCGGAGAGCTATGCCGAGGTGAAGGATTACCAAGTCAGCCTCATCAACGCCAACATCCCCGAGTTCAGCCACGGCAACCGCCACAATCACGAGCCGAAACGCCCGCGCAAGCTGCTGCTGCACGAGCGCGAGATCGCCAAGATGCTGGTCGGCGTGGCGCGCGAGGGGATGACGCTGATCCCGCTCACGGTCTATTTCAACAGCCGCGGCCGCGCCAAGGTGGAACTGGCGCTGGCCAAGGGCAAGAAGCTGCACGACAAGCGCGACACCGAAAAGGCGCGCGACTGGAAGCGCGAGCAGGGTCGCATCATGCGGGAACGGGGATGACCGTGCGGCCGCCCGGGGCGGACCGCCTCCATCGCCTGGGCGCCTGGTTCCACCGCCGGATGCCGACCCGCGAGGGGCTGGAGCGGAGCCGCTGGCTGCGCCCGGTGGCGCATCGCGTGCTGCGTCCCGAACTGTGGCGCTTCACCCGCCGCTCGGTGCCGCGTGGCGTGGCGCTGGGGCTGGTCGTCGGCATCTTCCTGATGCTGCCCTTCGTCCAGGTGGCCGGCGCCATCCTGCTGGCGCTGCCGTTCCGCGCCAACGTGCCGGTGGCGGCGGGCATGACCTTCCTGTCGAACCCGGCGACCACCCCGCTGATCCTGGCGGTCGCACTCGGCCTCGGCAACCGGCTGCTGGGGTCGGACGCGACGATCGGCTCGCTGATGGCGCTCTTCCACTCGCATGCCGGCCCGGCGGCCTATTGGGCATGGGCGATGTCGGAGGCGGCGCCGGCGATGATCCTGGGCCTGGCGATCATCGCGACGGCGTCGGGCGTGGTCGGCTATGCCGCCAGCGCGCTCGGCTGGCGGCTGTGGATCGCGCGCAAATGGCGTGCGCGGGCACATCATCTGGCGATCGTTCCACGCTGACTTGTCTCCTATTGGCACAATAGTGTCGGGATGGCGGACGTTAATCATATCAGGCGCAGATTTTCTTGACGACGCCTTGCGGGCCAGCCGACATGCCCAGCCAACATGGCCTCGCCGTCGTTTTCCACGCTCGTCCAGCAGCCCGCCGAGTCGCGCCCAGGCGTGCGCCTCGTCGCGGGCGGCGTCGTGCTCGCCGGCCTGGTCTCGGCCGGGTCCGTGCTGTGGCTGCTCGGCCAGCCGGTCGCCGCGGCCGGTTTCCTGGCCGGCCTCGTCGCGCTCGCCGCCGTCGCGCTGGTCGCCGGCCGGTTCCGCCGGCCCGCCGCCGCCGCCGGCGATCCCGACTGGTCGCTGTTCCGGGCCGTCGCCGATACGAAGGGCGAGGCGGTGGCGATCACCGACCAGGAGAGCAACCTGGTCTGCGCCAGCGGCAATTTCGGCCACTGGTTCGGTGGCCTCGCGCCGCCGCCGCGCCTCGTCCTGCCCGACGGCGGCGGCGCCGCGCTGGAAGCGGCGGGTCTCGCCGCCTGGCGCGACGGGGAGGCGCGGCTGGTCGGCATCCGCGGCGCCAGCGGCGCGTTCGACGTGCGGATCAGCCGCGCCGGCCGCGCCGAGGACCATCTCATCTGGCGCTTCTGCCATACCGGCCTGGACGATGGCGCGGTCGATACCCGCCGCCTGGTCGAGGGCCGGGCCGGCATCAGGCTGGGCGAGGTGGGGGTGATGGCGGCGCTGGTCGATCGCGAGGGCAAGGTGGAGGTGGCGAACAACCTGTTCGCCGTCCGCGCGCTCGGCGGCCCGGCGACGCGGCCGGAGGGGATCGACTTCGCCAACCTGTTCGTCAGCCGCGATCCCGACGTCGTCCACCTCTCGGCCGAGGCGGACGGCACGCCGCTCCGCTTCGTGCGCATCCCCCTGCTGGGCGAGGCGGGGAAGGGGGCGAGCCTGTTCCTCATCCTGGACGAGCGGCCGCCGGCCGTCGCCGACCCGGCCACCGGCATCGCCGATCTCCACGGCCTGATCGGCATGCTGCCGCTGGGCCTGGCGCTGGCCGATCGCGACGGGCGCTTCCTGTTCCTCAACCGTGCCTTCCGCCGTGCCGCCGGGGTCGCCGACGACGACCACCCGATCTATCCGAGCGACCTGGTCATCAAGGACGACAAGGCCGCCGTCGCGGACGCGGTTCGCCGTTTCGCCATGGGCCAGTCGCTCGCCGGCGACCTCGCCGTCCGGCTGAAGAAGCGGGCCGAGGAGCCGGTCGTCCTGACGGTCGCCGCCGCCAGGGGCCTGGGCGAGGCGACGATCCTGCTCAGCCTGAAGGACAACAGCGAGGAATCGAAGCTGAAGCGGCAGGTCGCCCAGGCGACCAAGATGCAGGCCGTCGGCCAGCTCGCCGGCGGCATCGCGCACGAC
>CAXTHU010000058.1:0-13533 GCA_964244125.1 uncultured Sphingomonadaceae bacterium | reverse complement strand
GTCGGCGCGGGTCGATTTCGGCGGGGCGGCGGCGCAGTCGGTGCGCTTCACCCGCGCCGAGGTGACGGCGGGGACGGTGCGCACCGTCTCCACCAACGATCTCGCCGCCGGCATCGCCGCATCGCTGATCGCGCGGACGAGCGTGACGGGGACGCTGCTCGGCCTGCCGCTCGGCCTCGGCAGCCTGGGCGCCGTCGACGCCGCGCTGGCGGGGGCGGCGGCGCCGCTGGACGGGCTGATCGACGGGGTGACCGGGCTGATCGGGCTGCATGTCGGGCAGGCCGACGTGCGGGTGAACGGCTTGCGTTGCGGGCAGGCGGTGCTGGTCGCCTGACGCGGCGGAACGATGCGGCGGGCGCGGGATTGATAGGGATCAACGACGGGGCGACACATCATGGCGGCGCGGGCCTACTGGCAGGGGCAGATACGGCTGGCGCTGGTCTCGATCCCGGTCGAGATCTATTCGGCGACCAAGAGCGGTGCCGCCATCTCCTTCCGCCAGATCCACGAGCCGACCGGCAAGCCGATCAAATACGAGAAATCCGTCGCCGGCATCGGTCCCGTCGACCGCGACGAGATCATGAAGGGATTCGAATACGAGAAGGGCGAGTATATCCTGCTCGACGAGAAGGAGATCGAGGGCGTCAAGCTGGAGAGCAAGAAGACGCTGGAACTGACCCAGTTCGTCGACTGGGGCGACATCGACGCGATCTATTACGACAAGCCCTATTACGTCGTGCCGGCCGACGATCTGGCCGAGGAAGCGTTCGTCGTGCTGCGCGAGGCGCTGCGCAAGACGCGGAAGATCGGCATCGGCCAGCTCGCCATGCGGGGGCGCGAATATGCCGTCAGCCTGAAGCCGTGCGGGCGCGGGATGGTGCTGGAGACGCTGCGCTATGCCGACGAGGTGAACAAGGCCGCCGGCTTCTTCCGCGAGATCGCCGATGCGACGCCGGATGCCGACCTGCTCGACCTCGCCACCACGCTCATCGACAAGAAAGCGGGAAAGTTCGACGCCGGCGAGTTCCACGACCGCTATGTCGATGCGCTGAAGGAACTGATCGAGCGCAAGCGCAAGTCGAGGACCGGCAAGGTCGCGCTGGACGACGGCGGCGACAAGCCGCGGCCGGGCGCCTCCAACGTCGTCGACCTGATGGCGGCGCTGAAGAAGTCGCTGGAGCCGGCGGGGAAATCCGGCGCGGCGGTGAAAACGACGGCGGTCAAGAAGGCGGCGGTCGAGAAGGAGGTGGTCGAGAAGGCCCCCACCGCGAAGAAGGCGCCGGCGCGCAGGCGGGCTTGATAAGCTACGACTCGATGAACGCCGTGCTCCGACGCAGGCAGGAGCCTAGTTGCGATGAGCTGGGACAACCATACCGAGGCCTTCCCGACTGGGCTCCTGCCTTCGCAGGAGCATGATTCCCGGTTGTTTTAATACCCCATCAGCGCCAGCACCTCGCGGCGCGAGCGGTCGTCCTCGCGAAAGCAGCCCATGACGCGGCTGGTCACCATGCCGACGCCGGTGGTGCGGACGCCGCGCGCGCTCATGCAGGCGTGGCTGGCCTCCACCACCACCGCCACGCCGTGGGGGTGGAGGTTGTGCCAGATGCAGTCGGCGACCTCGGCGGTCAGCCGCTCCTGCACCTGCAAGCGGCGGGCGAAGCCGTGGAGGACGCGGGCGAGCTTCGAGATGCCGACCACCCGGTCGCGCGGCAGGTAGGCGATCGCCGCCTTGCCGATGATCGGCGCCATGTGATGCTCGCAATGCGACTGGAACGGGATGTCGCGCAGCAGCACCACCTCGTCATAGCCGCCCACCTCCTCGAAGGTGCGGCTGAGGTGGAGCGCGGGGTCCTCGCCATAGCCCTGGCAATATTCCTTCCACGCGCGCGCCACCCGCTTGGGCGTGTCGAGCAGCCCCTCGCGCTCCGGATCGTCGCCGCTCCATTCGATCAGCGTGCGGACCGCCGCCTCGACATGGGGCGGGACCGGCGCCTTGGGCGGCAGGGATGCGGGAGCGGTGGTGTCGGTGTCCTGGGTCATCCTCCCACCTTGCCCGGCGTGTCCGGCCATGGGAAGAGGCGGCGCATCATTCCGCGTCGGCGATGCCGCCATGATACCGGCGGGGGCGCTCCGCCATGGCCGGCGCGCCGGAGGGGAGGTCGGATGGCCGGTCTGTATTTCGAGGAGTTCGCCGTGGGGCGTCGCTTCGCGCATGAGATCAGGCGGACGGTGACCGAGACGGACAACGTCCTGTTCTCAGCGATGACCTGCAACCCAGCGCCGATCCACATCGACCACGACTATGCCGCCGGCACCGAGTTCGGCCGGCCGCTGGTCAACTCGCTCCTCACCCTGGGGCTGATCGTCGGCCTGAGCGTGCAGGACACCACCTTCGGCACCACCGTCGCCAATCTCGGCATGAGCGAGACGGCGTTTCCGAAACCCGTCTTCATCGGCGACACGCTGCGCTGCGAGACGGAGGTGACGGCGCTGCGCCCGTCCGCTTCCCGCCCCGGCCAGGGGATCGTGACGTTCGTGCATCGCGGCCTCAACCAGCGCGACGAAGTCGTCTGCCGCACGATCCGCGCCGCCCTCATGATGGCGCGGCCGGCATGAGGCTGCGTTCCATGCTGTTCGTGCCGGGCGACAGCGCGCGCAAGTTCGCGCGGGCCGACGGTATCGGCGCCGACGCGCTGATCCTCGACCTGGAGGATGCGGTCGCGCCGGAGAAGAAGGCCTATGCGCGGGATCATGTCGCGGGGCTGATCGGCCCGGCGCGGCCGTGGTCCTGCTTCGTCCGGGTGAACCCGCTCGACAGCGGGCTGACGCTCGCCGACCTGGCGGCGGTGGTGCGGCCGGGGCTGGACGGCATCGTCGTCCCCAAGGCGGAGGGGGCGGCGGACGTCGCGCGCTTCGGCCATTATCTCGACGCGCTGGAGGCGCGATGCGGGATGGCGGCCGGCGCGGTGAAGATCGTCGTCGTCGCCACCGAGACGCCGGCGGCGATGTTCGCGCTGGGCGGCTATGCGCCGGCCCACCCCCGGCTGGCGGGGCTGACCTGGGGCGCCGAGGATCTGGCCGCCGCCCTCGGCGCCACCGGCAACAAGGCGCCGGACGGGGCCTGGCGCTTCCCGTTCCAGGTCGCCCGCGCGCAATGCCTGTTCGCCGCCGCCGCCGCCGGGGTCGCGCCGCTCGACACGCTCTACGCCGACTTCCGCGACGGCGCGGGCCTGTCGGCCGACTGCCGCGCGGCGCGGGCGGACGGCTTCACCGGGCGGCTCGCCATCCATCCGGACCAGGTGGCGACGATCAATGCCGGCTTCGCCCCGTCGCCGGCGGACATCGCCCATGCCCGCCGCGTGGTCGACGCCTTCGCCGCCAGTCCGGGAGCGGGCACGATCGGCATCGACGGGGCGATGTACGACCTGCCCCATCTGAAGGCGGCGCGGCGGACGCTGGCGGCCGCCGAGGGCTAGCCGCGCCGCACCAGCAGCGCGCCGGCCAGCACCAGCGCCACGCCGCCGATCCGCGCGATGCTGGCGGGGTGGCGCGGCAGGCCGAGCAGGCCGTGGTGGTCGAGGACCAGCGCGGTGGCGAGCTGGCCGACGATCAGGAAGGTAAGCGTGGCGGCGAGGCCGATGCGCGGCGCGGCGAAGGCCGCGGCCGAGACGAAGACCGCGCCGTAGAGGCCGCCGCCCCATGCCCAGAACGGCACGCCGCGCAGGCTGGCCAGCGGCGCGCGCGATCCGCCCAGCCACACCGCGAGCAGGATGGCCGTGCCGACCGCGAAGGACACGAGCGCCGCCAGCACGACCGATCCCGAAGCCCGCGCCAGCGCCGCGTTGGTCGGCGGTTGCAACGCGACGCACACACCGGCCACCAGCATGGCCAGGACGGAGAGGACGGCGGGCATCGCAGCGCTCTACACGGAGGGCGGCGGGAGTCGAGGAGCCTCGATCCATCATTGCTGTTCCCCGGCGCAGGCCGGGTCCAGTTGGGAGACGACGGTAGTGAGCAATGCGCTCCGACTTCGAGGCCTTCCCAACCGGGTCCCGGCCTGCGCCGGGGAACGATTTTATGCGGAGCGAGGGCGATCGCTCACCCCGATCGCAGCAGCCCCACCGCCGCGTCGCGTTCGAACAGGTAGAGGGCGGTGCGCGCCGCCTGTCCGCGCGGGCCGTCAAGGCCGCCGTCGCGGTCGATCAGCAGGCGGGCGTCGTCGGTGGCGACGGGGGCGAGCGCATTCACCTGTTCGGGCGCGGCCAGCCTGAACGCCGCCTCGCCCGACTGCCGGGTGCCGAGCAGCTCGCCGCTGCCGCGCAGCCGCAGGTCCTCCTCGGCGATGCGGAAGCCGTCGTTCGTCTCGCGCATCAGCGCCAGGCGGGCGCGGCCGGCCTCGGTCAGCGCGCCGCCGCGCAGCAGCAGGCAGACCGAGCGCTGGTCGCCGCGCCCGACCCGGCCGCGCAGCTGGTGGAGCTGGGCGAGGCCGAAGCGCTCGGCCCCCTCGATCACCATCAGCGTCGCGTTCGGCACGTCGACGCCGACCTCGATCACCACCGTCGCGACCAGCACGGCGGTCCGGCCGGCGGCGAAGTCGGCCATGGCGGCGTCCTTTTCCGGCCCCTTCATCCGGCCGTGGACCAGGCCGACGGCGGCGCCGAAGCGGGCCTTCAGCACGGCGGCGCGGGCTTGCGCGGCGGCCATGTCGCTCGCCTCGTTCTCCTCGACCAGGGGACACACCCAATAGGCCTGCCGCCCGTCGGCGAGATGGCGGCCGAGCGCGTCGACCACCTCGTCCAGCCGCTCCAGCGAGACGACGCGGGTCTCGATCGGCTGGCGGCCCGGGGGCATCTCGTCCAGGCTGCTGACGTCCATCTCGCCATGGCGGGTCAGGGCCAGCGTGCGCGGGATCGGCGTCGCGGTCATCACCAGCAGGTGCGGCGGGCGTTCCGCCTTGGCCGCGAGCATCATGCGCTGGGCGACGCCGAAGCGATGCTGCTCGTCCACCACCACCAGCCCCAGCCGCCGATAGCCGACCGCCTGCTGGAAGATGGCGTGGGTGCCGATCAGGATGTCGATCGATCCGTCCGCCAGCCCCATCAGCGTCGCCTCGCGCGCGCCGCCCTTGTCGCGGCCGGTCAGGATGGCGACCTCGACCGGCAGGTGGCCGAGGCCGCGGCGCAGCGTGTCGAAATGCTGGCGGGCGAGGATCTCGGTCGGGGCGAGCAGCGCGCCTTGCGCGCCGGCCTCCACCGCGTTCAGCAGCGCCATGGTCGCCACGAGTGTCTTGCCGCTGCCGACGTCGCCTTGCAGCAGCCGGAGCATCGGCCGCGCCTGCGCCATGTCGTCGGCGATCTCGCGGCCGGCGCGGACCTGCGCGCCGGTGGGGGCATAGGGCAGCGCGAGCGCGTCGCGCAGGCGCCCGTCGCCGGCCAGCGCCACGCCCCGCCGGCTTCGCGTCGAGCGGCGGACGAGCATGAGCGCGAGCTGGTTGGCGAACACCTCGTCATAGGCGAGGCGTTCCTTCGCGAGCGCGTCGGCGGGATCGGCATGGGCGCGGGCGACGGCGTCGCGCCAGCCGGGCCAGTTCCGCCTGGTCTTCAGCCCCGGCTCGATCCACTCGTCCAGGCCGGGCATGCGGGCGAGGGCCTGCGCGACCAGCGCCGCGAGCCGCTTGTTGGTCAGGCCGTCCGAGAGACCGTAGACCGCCTCGCGCGGCGGCAGGCCTTCATCCGGCGCGACCACTTCGGGGTGGATGATCTGGAGTTCCTGGCCATAGGTCTCCAGCTTGCCGGAGACGAGCTTCGCGGCACCCAGCGGCAGGATCTTGCGCGCCCAGCCGGCATTGCCGCCGAAGAAGACGAGGCTGACCATGTCCCCCCCCGCATCCGCCGCATGGACGCGGAACGGCCCGCGCGGCGACGCCGATCCCTTGTAACCGGCGGGCGTCAGCGTGACGGCGACGGTGCGGCCGGCGTCGGCCGGGTCCAGCCGCTCCACCGCCAGGCGTTCGATCACGCCGGTCGGCAGGTGGAACAGCAGATCGACGACGCGGGCGATACCGAGCCGGCCGAGCGGCTTGGCGATCGTCGCGCCGACGCCCTTCAGCACGTCGACCTCGGCGAATAGCGGGTTGAGGATGTCGGGCCGCATGGGGGTGGAGCGTTACCCCACCCTCCCCCGTCCGTCATCCCGGCGCAGGCCGGCACCTCGGCGGACGGATGCGACGGCGTCGCGCATCACGACAGGAGGCCCTGGCCCGCGCCGGGGTGACGAAACGCTTGCATGCCCCTACATGCGCCGCACAGCCTCATCGGCCGGCCGGCCGTCGCGCCCGCCGGCCTCTTGCCGATGGATGAAGATGGATCGCGCGCACCAGCTCAAACGGCTCCGCTTCCGCGCGTGGCACCGCGGCACGAAGGAGGCGGACCTGCTGATCGGCGGCTTCTTCGATCGCGACTCGGCGGGGTGGGACGCGGCCGGGATCGCCTGGTTCGAGGCGCTGCTGGAGGAGCAGGACGTCGACATCATGGCCTGGGCGATCGGGCGCGAGGCATGGCCGGCGCGCTATCTCGGGGCGCAGCAGGTCGCGATGGCGCGGCTCGACTATATTACCATCGAAGAATGAAGAACGGCCACAAGTGACTGACTTCCCGCGTATACTGAATGCCAGGACACCGCTCGTCCTCGCCGCCGCGCCCGTCGGGTTCATGCCGTGGCTGATGGCCGACCTAGCCCGTGCCGCCGGCGCGAAGGGCGCGCGCGCGGTCCATGTCGCGCCCGACGACGTGGCGATGCGCGGGCTGGCCGAGGCCGCGGCCTATTTCGCGCCGGAGCTGGAGGTGATCGCCTTCCCCGCATGGGACTGCCTGCCGTTCGACCGTTCGTCGCCTTCCTTGCGGGCATCCTCCGAGCGGCTGGCGGCGCTGCACCGGCTCCAGCGCAAGGCCGAAGGGCCGCAGCTCCTCGTCACCACGGTCAACGCGCTGACCCAGCGCACGCTCACCCCGTTCCGCATCCGCCAGCTCGTCGCCAGGCTGGCACCCGGTGTGGGCAAGGGCCGCGACGAACTGGCCGCGCTCCTGCAAGCCAACGGCTATGTCCGCACGGACACCGTTCACGACGCCGGCGAATATGCCGTGCGCGGCGGCCTGCTCGACCTGTTCCCGGCCGGCGAGAAGGAAGCGCTCAGGCTCGACTTCTTCGGCGACGAGATCGAGACGGTGCGCCGCTTCGACGCGGCCGACCAGCGCACCGTCGGCCGGCTGGACGAGGGCTTCACCCTGCTGCCGGCGTCAGAGGCGCTGCTGGACGAGGAATCGGTCAAGCGGTTCCGCGCCGGCTATCGCGCCACCTTCGGCGCGACGGCGACGGGCGATCCGCTCTACCAGGCGATCTCCGACGGGCGGCGGCTGGCGGGGATGGAGCATTGGCTGCCGCTGTTCGAGGAGAAGCTGGCGACGGTGTTCGATCATCTCGGGGCGGACGACGTGATCGTGCGCGATCCGGGTGCGGCCGGCGCGCTGGATGCGCGGTTCGAGGCGATCGCCGACTATCACGCCAACCGGGTGCGCGCGCAGTCGGCCGATCCGGGCAGCTATCGCCCGCTGAAGGCAGAATCGCTCTACTTGGCGCGGGAGGAATGGGACGGGATCGTCGCCCGCCGGCCGGTCCACCTCGCCACGCGATATCGCGAGCCCGCATCGAAGACGGTGATCGACTTCGACGTCGACGGGCCGCGCGACTTCGCGCCCGAGCGGGCGGCCAACGAGAACGTCTACGAGGCGGTCGCCGTCCACCTGCGCAAGCTCCACCGCGAGGGCCGACGGACGGTGCTGGCGAGCTATTCGGCGGGCGCGCGGGAGCGGCTGTCGGGCCTGCTGAAGGACCATGGCGTCAAGCAGTTGCGGCCGGTGGAGGACTGGCAGGCGGCGCTGGGGACACCGAAGGATGCCGTGGCCCTCGCCGTCCTCCCCCTCGACCACGGCTTCACCGCCGCCTCGGTCGCGGTGCTGACCGAGCAGGACATGCTGGGCGACCGGCTGGTGCGCCGCACCCGGCGCAAGAAGTCGGCCGACGCCTTCCTCCAGGAACTCGCCACGCTGTCGCCCGGCGACATGGTGGTCCATGCCGAGCATGGCATCGGCCGCTACGAGGGGCTGACCCGGATCCCGGTCGGGCAGAGCCCGCACGACTGCGTCGCGCTGTCCTATGCCGGCGGCGACAAGCTCTATGTGCCGGTCGAGAATATTGACGTCCTCACCCGCTATGGCGCGGAGAACGAGGGGGTGACGCTCGACAAGCTGGGCGGCGCCGCCTGGCAGGCGCGCAAGAGCCGGATGAAGGAGCGCATCCGCGAGATCGCCGGCGAGCTGATGACGACCGCCGCGGCGCGCGCGCTGCGCGCGGCCGACATCGCCGAGCCGGATGCCGGCGGCTATCCCGCCTTCGTCGATCGCTTCCCCTATTCGGAGACCGACGACCAGGAACGCGCCATCGCCGACGTCGTCACCGATCTCGCCGCCGGGCGGCCGATGGACCGGCTGATCTGCGGCGACGTCGGCTTCGGCAAGACCGAGGTGGCGATGCGCGCCGCCTTCGTCGCCGCCATGGCCGGGATGCAGGTGGCTATCGTGTGCCCGACGACCCTGCTCGCCCGCCAGCATCATCGCGGCTTCGTCGAGCGGTTCCACAGCTTTCCGCTCCAGATCGGCCGGCTGTCGCGGCTGGTGCCGGCGGCCGAGGCGAAGCGGGTCAAGGAGGGGTTGGGCGACGGCACGGTCGACATCGTCATCGGCACCCACGCGCTGCTCGCCAAGGGGATCGGGTTCAAGCGGCTCGGCCTCGTCGTGGTGGACGAGGAGCAGCGTTTCGGCGTCACCCACAAGGAACGGCTGAAGGCGCTGAAGACCGACGTCCACATGCTGACGCTGACCGCGACGCCCATCCCGCGCACGCTCCAGATGGCGATGTCGGGGCTGCGCGAGCTGTCGGTCATCCAGACGCCGCCGGTCGACCGGCTGGCGGTGCGCACCTATGTCATGCCGTGGGACCCGGTGGTGCTGCGCGAGGCGCTGCTGCGCGAGCATTATCGCGGCGGCCAGGCCTATTTCATCGTCCCGCGCGTCGCCGACCTGCCCGACATCGAGAAGTTCCTGAGGAACGAGGTGCCCGAGGTCAGCCATGTCGTCGCCCACGGCCAGATGGCGCCGACGGAAGTGGAGGAGCGGATGTCCGCCTTCTACGATCGCAAATACGACGTGCTGCTGTCGACGACCATCGTCGAGAGCGGGCTGGACATCCCGTCGGCCAACACGCTGATCGTCCACCGCGCCGACCGCTTCGGTCTCGCCCAGCTCTACCAGATCAGGGGCCGGGTCGGCCGCGCCAAGACCCGCGCCTATGCCTATCTCACCACCGCACCCGACAGGCAGGTGACGGAGACGGCGGAAAAGCGGTTGCAGGTGCTGACGAACCTCGACACGCTGGGCGCCGGCTTCCAGCTCGCCAGCCACGATCTCGACATCCGCGGCGCCGGCAATCTCCTCGGCGACGAGCAGTCGGGCCATATCAAGGAGGTCGGCTTCGAACTCTACCAGCAGATGCTGGAGGAGGCGATCATGGACGCGAAGGCTGGCGGTGGCGCGATGGCGGCCCCGCGCCGGGAGGATTTCTCGCCGCAGATCACGGTCGATGCGCCGATCATGCTGCCCGAGGACTACGTTCCCGATCTCGACCTGCGCATGGGCCTCTATCGCCGGCTGAACGAGCTGGACGACGCCGGCGGCATCGAGGCCTTCGCCGCCGAGCTGATCGACCGATTCGGGGCATTGCCCGAGGCGACCGAGAACCTGCTGTCGGTGATCCAGACCAAGCTGCTGTGCCGCGCCGCCTCGATCGCCAAGCTGGACGTCGGACCGAAGGGCGCGCTCGTCACCTTTCACCCCGATGGGTTCCCCAAGGTGGACGGCCTGCTCGCCTATGTCGACCGCCTGTCGGGCACGGCGAAACTGCGCCCCGACAGCAAGCTAGTCATCACCCGATCGTGGCCGGACGGCAAGTCGCGGCTGCACGGCGCGTTGCAGCTCGCCAAAGGGCTGGCGAAGGTGGCGGCCTGAGCCTTTTCGTTCTCCGGCGCGGGCCGGGGGCCGGTTGGGAAGGCCTCGGATTGGGGGCGATACACTCTTCCACAATCGTCTCCCGACTGTTCCCCGGCCTGCGCCGGGGAACAGGTATGGTGCACGTCACCACTCCACCACCCGCCACCCGCGCTTTGCCGCCAGCCGCCGCAGCGCCCCGCTCGGGTTGGCGGCGATCGCGACGTCGGCCCATTCCATCACCGGCGCGTCGGAGATGTGGTCGGAGTAGAAGCGGATCTCCGCCTGCCCCCTCGCGATACCGGCCTTTTCCAGCCACGCCTCGATCATGCGCAGCTTGGCCGGGCCGTAGCAATTCTCGCCGTCGATCTTCGCCGTCACCCTGGCGTCGACGCCGATCACCGAATTGGTCGCGATGACGTCGTCGAAGCCGATCGCGGCGCCGATCGCCTCGACATAGAGCCGGTAGGAGGCGGTGGCGAGGACGAGGCGGCGGCCGGCGGCGCGGTCCTGGGCGATCTGGTCCAGCGCGCCGGGGCGGACGTTCAGCGCCATGACGCGCGCCGCATAGTTCGCCGTCACGCGGGCCAGGTCGGCGGCGTGGATGTGCGGGCCGAGGAGGAGATGCTGGTTGATCTCCTTCATCCGCCCGCGCGTCAGGAGCCTCGTGCCGTAGCCGAGCATCGCCAGCAGGACGACGGGGACCAGCAGCAGCCGCCAGGGCGCGAGGCGCAGCGCGGCGTGGATCAGGAACGGCGTGAAGGTGCCGGTGCGGGTGATCGTCCGGTCCATGTCGTAGATGGCGAGCGGGGTCATGCCGAGGGGCGTCATGCCAGCCCCGCCAGCACGGCCTCGGCCAGCGCCAGATCCTCGGCCTTGTCGACGTCCACCGCCGCCAGCGGATCGTCGAGCGGCACCGCGCGGACGGCGACGCCCAGCCGCCGACCCGCACGGGTCAATGCGGCGTCGAGGGTGATCGTCCGGGTGAGCGCGCGCAGCAGCAGCACGGGGCCGAACCGGGCAACGAGGCGCCAGCCTTTCTTCCGGTGCCTTTCCACCTCCGCCCAGGCGGCGAGCGCCGGGGCGGCGCCGGGGCCGTTCAGCGCGAAGAGATTCGCCCCGGTCCAGGCGCCGCCGCGGAAGCGCAGCCAGGTGCGGCGGCTGTCGGGGAAACGGCGGCGGACGACCGCCCGCTCGACCACCCCCACCGCCACGTCGCAGCCGCCCGCATGGGCGAGGAAGGCGGCGACGGTGGCCGGCGTCAGGAGGACGTGGTCGGCGGTGGTGACGAGGATCGGATAGCGCCCATCCGCCGCCGCCGCGACCGATGCCGCGATCCCCGCGCCGGAAGGGAGATACGACAGCCGCGGATCGTCCGGCAGCGCCGCCACGACGCCCGCGTCCTGCGCCAGCACGACGACGCGCGCGATGCCGAGACAGGCGAGCAGCGTCTCGGCCACCCGCGCCACCATCGGCCGCCCGGCGACCGGCAGCAGCGCCTTCAGCCCCGCCCCCGCCAGCCGGTCCGGCCCCGGCCGCTGGCCGGCGAGGAGCAGCGCGGTCCGGGGTGCAGGATGCTCGATCATGCGGAGCCTCTCGACCAACGCCGTTCCGCTTTGGGTCATCCTTCCGCCAGCCACGACGTCACCGGCCGCCCGGCGGCGCGGCGTGCCTCGGCCTGCGCCAGCCGGACGATGTGGAACAGGCAGGATAGCACCGTCCACCACGCCACCGCGACCAGCCCGCCGCGCGGCTGGCCGATCAGGAGCGCCGCGAACAGGATCACCATGTTCGGGTTGCGCCGCGCGGTGACGAGGCGGAAGCGGCTGTCGATCCTCTCCCACACATGGATGTGGAAGCCGCCGAAACGGCGCATGAACCACCCCTCGACCAGCCGCTGGACGACATAGCCGGCGACGATGACGGCGATCAGCAGGGTGAGGCCGGATCGCGCCATCGGCTGGCCCCATGCCGCCAGCCCCGCCCCCCACGCCCACCACCAGAAGGGCGGATGGACCAGGTCGATGCCGTGATCGACGATATTGCCGGCGGCCGACGACGTGCCGGTGCAGCGCGCCAGCTTCCCGTCCACCGTGTCCAGCACCATGAACACCAGCCCGACGGCGATGCCGGCCCAGTAATGCCCGTCGCGGAACAGGAAGAAGGTCCAGACGCAGGCCGCCGCCCCGATCGCGGAGACCATGTTGGGCGAAAGCCCCAGCGCGGCGGCCCAGCGCGTCAGGTGGAAGGCGATCCCGCGCCAGAGATAGAGGGTGAGGAGATCGGTGACGCCCTTATAGGCGCCGTCATAGCTCGCCCGCTCGATCGCGCGCGCATTGGCCGGGGTGAGCGGCATGACGTAGGCGTCCTGCCGCTTGCGCAGCGCCTCGTTGTAGAGCGTCGTGCCGACGTCGGCATCGCGGATGTCGGTCAGCTCCGCTCCCGCCGCCTGATGATGGCCGAGCGCGATCCGTCCGCTCGAACGCACCCCCCGCCCCGGCACCGCCTTGACCCAAACGAGCCAGGCCGGATCCCAGGCGAAATCCAGGTCGGCGACGATCACCGGGCCGGCGGCCGGCATGGCGTCGACCGGCTCCAGCCCCGCCTTCCGGGCGAAGCGCGTGGCGCGCGCGGCCGGGGTCAGGCCGAAAATCGTTACGCCATTGGCACCAACGGGCAGGAAAGCCGTTCGGGCGGCTATAGATGCATCGCTCATACCGTCCCTCTGCCAGCTTCGCCGCCGATTGCCAGCCCCGGCCGGCGGCGCGAAGCCTGTTGCCCTGTCCCGCCGGAGCGGCCATCGTCGTCGCCGCATGACCGCCCCGGCCGCCTTTTCCGTCGACGACGGCACGCTGCGCTTCACCGGCGCTATGACGCTGTCGCGGCTGGGCGACATGCCGGCGCGGCTGGACGCGCTGGCCGACGCGCCCCGCGCGGTCGATCTGGCCCGGGTCGAGCGGATCGACACGGTCGGCGCATGGCTGGTCCACCGGCTGGTGCGCGACCACAAGGTGGCGGTGACGGGCGCCGGCGAGGAGGCGCGGCGCCTGCTCGATCAGGTCGGCCAGCTCGACGAGCCGTTGCAGATGCGGCCCGACGCGCCGCATTCCTTCAGCCGCGTCCTCGGCCAGGTCGGCGACGCGACGATCCTGACGGGCCGCACGCTCTACGGGCTGGTCGGCTTCCTCGGCGGGGTGCTGGTCGGGCTGTGGCAGATGGCGGCGCATCCGGCGACGATCCGCTGGCGCGCGATCTCGCGCCAGTTCGAGGTGGTCGGCGTCAACGCGCTCGGCATCGTCGGGCTGATGAGCTTCCTGATCGGCGTCGTCATCGCGCAGCAGGGCGCGATCCAGCTGCGCCAGTTCGGCGCCGAGGTGTTCGCGATCAACCTGATCGGCCGCATCACCTTCCGCGAACTCGGCGTGCTGATGACCGC